>JBOHSH010000122.1:0-25492 GCA_050733195.1 Gemmatimonadales bacterium | reverse complement strand
ACGTTGAGGATGGTGTCGAAGCCGGAGAACTCGGGGAGCGCGGCGACCTCGGCCACGCGCTCGGTGCCGGTGCGGTGCGCGCTCGAGGTGAGCACGACGGCGATCCCTGCGGCATCGACGGCCCCGGCGATCTCCGTCGCGTCGGTCGCGACGATCAGACGATCCACTCCGCCGATGGCCTGCACCCGCTCCGCGACCCTAACCACGAGAGGCACCCCACCCAACGGCTGCAAGGGCTTTCGGGGCAGCCGCGTCGAACCCAGACGTGCCGGGATGACGCCGAGGACGGGCATGTCCCAAAGTAACAGCGCGGCCGACCCCAGTCAAAAGTCGTGCCGCGGCTGACGCACCCGTCTAAAACTCAGTTATGTAACAGTTTAGGTCGCTCGCTCAAAACCCATTGAATGGTCTACGCGGCTGGCCGCGGAGTTGCCGCCGACGGCGACGTATCCCGCCTTCCCCGCCGCAGAGAATCCGCCTGCCTTCGCAGCCGCTCCGCCTCGAGCTCGAGATCGGTGGCTTTGGTCGAGTCCGCCATCGCCCGAGCCTTGGTACGTATCGCCTCCTCATCCACCAGCTCCTCGAGCAGACGCAGCCGGATCTCCTGGACCTTCGATTCCGGGAGGTAGAACGGGCTCACGTGCGTGAAGAGATCGCCGTCGCGCCGAATGCTCACCCGCACCTCGCCGAACGCCGCATAGCCGCTGTCGGACCTGAGACAGATGAACGAGGACCCCGGGTCGATCTTTTCCGGATCCGCCACCGAGAGCTTGCAGTTCTTGAGGCTATCGAACGCGCTGGAGTCCGTCACGCGGATGCTCAGATTGACACCCTCCAGGCGCCGATCATCCGAGCGGACGAGCGTGATGGACCGGAGCCGTCCCAGCTCCACACCGTCGGCACGGAACGGGACCAGCGAGCCCAGCGGGATGCTGATATCCGACGACCCGGTATGCACCGCGGACCTGGCGCTGCTGAAGGCCCTTCGAATTCCCAGGCCGACGACGAAGATGAGGGCCATGCCCCCGAAGATCCTGAGCCAGTAATTCCTCATGCCGCCTCCCGGCCTGGTCCAACGTTACAAGATGTAACGTAACACCTTCCCGCCGGGTTTCAAGGTCGTGTCCCCGCGCACGGCTCAGCCGCGGGGGTGGAACTGGCGGTGAACGGTCCGGAGATACTCGCGGTCGACGTGGGTGTAGATCTGGGTCGTGGAGAGGTCGGCGTGACCCAGCATCTCCTGGACCGCCCTCAGGTCGGCCCCGCCCTCGAGAAGGTGGGTGGCGAAGCTGTGCCGGAGGGTGTGCGGCGTCACCCGCTTCGTGATGCCGGCCCTCCGGACGAGGCGCTTGAGGATTCCCCAGGCGCCCGTCCGCGACAGCGGTCCGCCGCGCGCGTTGAGCAGGACGCGACCACCCGTCTTGCCCCGGTCGAGCGCCGGACGGGTCGTGTGCAGGTAGACCGATACGGGCCCGATGATCTTCCGGCCGATCGGCACGAGCCGCTGCTTCCCGCCCTTGCCGAGCACCCGGACCAGGCCGTCGCCGAGCAGCAGATCCCCGACGATGAGACCGCACAGCTCGGAAACCCGGAGACCGGCTCCGTAGCCCAGCTCGAGAAGGGCACGATCCCGCCACCCCAGCGGCTGGTCCGCGCTCGGGGTGCCGAGCAGTCGCTCCATCTCCGCAACGCTGAGCACCCCCGGCAGCGTGCGGCCCCGCTTCGGCGTCTCGAGCCGGTCACTCGGGTCGTCGCTCAGGCTGCCTTCGGCGACCAGGAACCCGAAGTAGGTGTGCAGCGACGACACGTGCCGCCGGATCGTGGCGGGCGCCAGGCCAAGGTCCTTGAGAAGGAAGACGAAGTCCCGGAGGAGCGTCCGGGTCGCGCCGGACGGGTTCCGGACTCGCCGGGAGACGGCGAACTGGACGAACCTGCGGAGATCGCGCTGGTAGTTCTCGACCGTGTTCGCGCTCGCGCCGGTCTCCAGAGCCAGGTAGTCGCGAAACCCCTCCAGCAGGAAGGGTCCCTCGAGATCCGTTGTCACCCTGGCCCGCCGGCTTCCGCGCCCCCGCCGGCATCCCGGCGCGGAACGCCGAGCAGCTCCGCGGCGCGCTGCATGAGGCGGCTCTCGAAACGGCTCAGGAGGGCGTCGGCCCGGGTGAGGCGCCGGAGCCGTTCGGCGAGCCGCTCCCGCGAGGCGAGCCCGTAGCGCGACCGGACCACGCGCGAGACCTCCGCTTGGTGATCGGGGGAGATCGCGCCGGGCGGCGTCTGCAGCGCGGCGACCGTCGACGTGATGCCCCAGCGCTCGCGGACCCTCTCGCGGAACTCCTCGAGCTGCGCATCGGTCAGGCCGTGCTCCTGTCGCGCGAGCTCGATGAGGAGCGCCGCGGCACCGGCCAGCGCCGGATCCTGCTCGATCTCCTCCTCGTCGTCCTTGAACGCGAGGTGGACCGCATCCCACAGCGACGCCTCGGCGCGGCGCCGCCGGCGTCGCAGAATCCAGAGCAGGAGAAGCACTCCGAGCACGGCCGCGACGATGCCGAGCGTCCGGTTGAGCCCGCCGAGAATCCGGCGAATGGTCTCCCACTCCGATCCGACGGTGCTGCCCAGGAACGTGAGCGCGCCGAACCAGGTGCCCGCGGCGAGGGCGATGGGGATGAGGGCGCGGCGCGGGGGGAGGTTCACGAACCCGGCGAACGGGGCGACGAAGGCGCGAAAGCCGGGCAGCAGGCGGGTGATGAAGATGCCGGCCACGCCGAAGCGGAGGTACTCGCGCTCGATGGACGCGAAGCCGGCGGGCGTGACCATGCGCCGTCCCATCCGCGAGTCGAGGAATCTCCGGCCGAAGTGCCGCGCCGCCAGATAGACGACGATGGCGCCCAGCACGCCGAATCCCCACGCCACCAGAAAGATGGTGACGGGATCCAGCGCCCCGCGATGCGACAGGAAGGCGGCGAGGACGACGAACACGTCGGACGGCGTCGGAGGGAAGAAGTTCTCGATGATGGCGGAGACCGCGATCACCGCGTAGAGGACGAGGGGAGGCCAGGCGGCCGCCCGGGTCAGCAGGTCCTCGATCAGCGCGCCTCCACGGTCGCCACGGCGAAGACCGCGACGCCCTCGCCCCGTCCGACGAAGCCCATGCCTTCGTTCGTCTTGGCCTTGATGCCCACGGCATCGGGATCGATGCCGAGCTCGCCCGCGATGGCCTGGGCCATCGCGCGCTTGTAGACGCCGAGATGCGGCCGCTCGCAGACGATGGTGATGTCGGCCTGCACAGGGGTGAACCCCCGGCCGGCGATGAATTCCCGCGCGAGGCGAAGCAGCTCCAGCGAGTCGGCGTCATTCCAGCGGGGATCGCTGTCGGGGAAGAGCGCCCCGAGATCCCCCGCGCCGGCAGCGCCCAGGAGCGCGTCGATCACCGCGTGCGCAACCGCGTCGGCGTCGGAGTGGCCGATCAGGCCTTTCTCGAAGGCGATGCGCTGGCCGCCCAGGATGAACGGACGGCCCGCCTCGAACCGGTGGGAGTCGTACCCGATCCCGACCCGGATCACCTGGCCCCCGCCCGGACGGCCTCAGGCGGCCGCGCCGGCGGTCTCCTCGATGTGGGAGTAGTCCTGCCGGCGGCGGCGAATCGCGTACCCCGCGTCCCGGATGCAGCGTTCCATCTCCGCGATCGTCGCCCGATGCGTGGTGCCGGTCGCGGAGACGACGTTCTCCTCCATCATCAGGGAGCCGAAGTCGTTCGCGCCGAACCGGAGCGCCACCTGCCCCACCTTGAGCCCCATCGTGACCCACGACGACTGCAGGTTCGGCACCTCGGTGAGGATGATGCGCGCGATCGCCAGCGTCCGGAGGTAGGTGACGGCGTCCGTCTTGGGCTGGTCGGCCATCTCGGTGCCGTCGGGCTGGAGGGGCCAGCAGATGAACGCGGTGAATCCGCCGGTGCGCCGCTGCACCTCCCGCACCCGGAAGAGGTGCTCGATCCGGTCGGCGAGCGATTCGCCCAGACCGTACATCATCGTCACCGAGGTCTTCATCCCCTGCCGGTGCGCCTCCTCCTGCACGCCGAGCCACTCCTCGGTCTGTGCCTTCTTCCGGGCCACCCGCTGGCGCACCGCGTCGACGAGGATCTCCCCGCCCCCGCCGGGAATGCTGTCCAGCCCTGCGGCCTTGAGCTCGCGGATCACCTCCGCCACCGGGAGCCCGAACCGCTCGCCGAAGAAGACCACTTCGGACGGCGAGAAGCCGTGGATGTGGATCGGATGGTGCGCCTTGATGTACCGCATCAGCTCGAGGTACCACTCGAACGGGATGTACGGGTTGTGGCCGCCCTGGAGCAGGATCTGCACGCCGCCCAGCGCCCGGCATTCGTCGATCTTCTCGCCGATCTTCTCGAAGGGCAGCACGTAGCCCTCGGCGTGGCGGGGCCGGCGGTAGAACGCGCAGAACTTGCAATCGGCGACGCAGACGTTCGTGTAGTTGATGTTGCGGTCGATGATGTAGGTGACGATCTCGTCGGGGTGGTGCCGGTAGCGCTCCGCGTCCGCGAGCCGGCCGAGCTCGAGCAGCGGGGCGCGCTCGTAGAGCTCCAGGTACTCGCGGAATTCGCTCGAGGCGCGATCGATCACATCCATCCCGGCATCCTCGTTTTCAGGCCGCGGTGATGAACGACAGGCTGCCGTCCGGCACCATGCCGTCCTGCGCCAGCCTCCGGAAGAAATCGGTGAGCCCGGCCAGGTGCCGGTAGCTGAGGGCGTAGTCCAGGTCCCCCAGGTACTCGCGGCAGCGGCGGCGCTCGATGCCCGTCGCCGCCGCCGCCTGATCCGCGAGCTCGTCGAGGTGCGCCAGGCCCCAGCGTCGGCTCGCGTCGAGCGCGTCGTGCACCCGCGCGATGCCCTCGGGGCTGCGCTCCCGCCGGGCGGCCCAGACGGCGAAGACGAACGGCAGCCCCGTCCAGTCCTTCCAGGCGGCGCCCAGGTCCACGACGTACGGATACTCACCGCGCGCCGCGAGGACCAGCGCGGCGTCGCCGATCACGAGCACGGCCTCGTGCGGGAAGCCGCTCAGCGCCTCGAGGTCGCTCGACTCCGCCCGGACGGTGGCGAACCTGGGCCGCACGCGCCACCGGTGCCGGCAGAGCAGCTCGAGCAGGAGCACCGACGTCCGGGACGAGGCCGAGCGCAGGACCGTCGCGCCGTCGAGCTCGTGCACCGGCCGCCGGCTGAAGAGCAGCACGCTGTGCACCGGGCCGTCGCAGCTGATCGCGAGGTTCGGCAGCAGGTGATACGCGGCGGCCTGCCGCGCGTACTCGACCGCCGAGACGACCGAGACATCCAGCTCGCCCGCGGCGAGCAGATCGTTCAGGTCCGCCGCGGTGCCGGTGATGAGCGTCGCGCCCGGATCCACGAGGCCGCGGTCGATCGCCGCGTACACCGGATAGCAGTTGATCCAGGGGATCCGGCCCAGCCGCATGCCCGTCATGCGGCGTGCACCACGGGGGCGGTGGGGCTTCCGGCGCGGGACCACGCGGCGGGCAGGTCGTCGAAGCGCTCCCGGACCGGCCGGTAGAGGCTGTCGCGCTCCACCGGCCGCTTGCCCGCGCCGCTGATGAGCCGCACCAGCTCGGCGTAGGGCATGTGCATCGCGGTGCGCGCGCCGGCCTCGTGATAGATCCGCTCGTAGACGACGGTGCCCTCCACGTCGTCGCAGCCGAACTCGAGCACGACCTGCGACATGAAGGGGGTCACCATCGGCCAGTGGGTCTTCACGTGCGGCACGTTGTCGAGAAACAGCCGGCCCACCGCGATGTTCTTGAGGTCCTCGTAGCCCGTCGTGGCCGATCCGACCCGGCCCAGCTCCTCGCCCAGCTCGTTGTTGTCCGGATGGTACGCGAGCGGGATGTAGGTGAGGAATCCGCCGGTGTCGTCCTGCAGCTCCCGGAGTGCGGCGAGATGCTGGATGCGGTCGGCGGCCGTCTCGACGTGGCCGTACAGCATGGTGCAGTTGGTGGGGATCCCGAGCCCGTGAGCCTCGCGGTGCACCCGCAGCCATTCCTGCCCCGTGAGCTTCCGCTCGGCGATCGTGGCGCGCACCGCCGTGCTGAACACTTCCGCGCCACCGCCCGGCATCGACGTGAGGCCGGCCTCCTTGAGCGCGAGCAGCACCTCCCGCACGGAGGTCTTCTCGATCCGCGCCAGGTGAGCGATCTCCACCGCGGTGAGCGCCTTGACGTGGATCTCCGGAAAGCGCTCCCGGAGACCGCGAATCATGTCGGTGTAGTACGACAGCCGGAGCTTCGGGTGCAGCCCGCCGACGATGTGGAACTCCCGCGTCGGTCCGCCCCGGGCCTGCTCCGCCTCGGCGTACACCTCCTCCAGGGAGCGGGTATAGGCGCCGTCCTCGCGCGGCATCCGCGCGAAGGAGCAGAACACGCAGGTGTTCCGCAGGACGCAGACGTTGGTCGGATTGATGTGCTGGTTCGCCGAGAAGAACACCCGGTCGCCGTTCCGGGCCGCGTTGGCCCAGGCGGCGATTGCGCCGAGACTCAGGATGTCGGTCGTCTCGAAGAGCGCGACGCCCTCCGCCTCGGTGAGGCGCCGGCCCGCGAGCACATTGTCGGCAATGGATCGGAGACGGGTGTCGCGGAACCGGGCGGGGGCGGGGGCGGACATCCTGTCTCCGTGACAGAGCGGAAGTTGCTCGGGCGGAAATCTACCCAGGGTGTCGCCGCGGAAGCCAGTCGCGGGACCTCTCACACGCCGTCGAGCGCGTCGCGCACGGCGCGCGCCAGGTCGGGCATCTGGAACGGCTTGGCGAGGAAGGTGCAGCCGTCGGCCAGCGCTCGTTCGAGGGTGCCGAGGTCGCCCGGGTATCCGGAGACGAACAGCGCCCGCAGCTCCGGCCGCCTTGCCCGAAGCCGCTCGATCAGCTCTCGGCCGCCCAGCTCGGGCATGATCAGATCGGTCACCAGCAGGTGGATGGGACCCGTGAAGCTCTCCGCGAGCGCCAGGGCGTCCTTCCCGTGGGCCGCGGCGATCACCCGGTAGCCGAGTCCCCGCAGCAGGCGGCTGCTCAGCTCGCGCACCTGCGCTTCGTCCTCCGCGACGAGGATGGTCTCCGTCCCGCGCGGAAGCCCGGCCGAGGCCGCCGGATCCCGGCTCGCGACCTCGCCGGCCTCGCCCCCGGTGTGCACGGGGAGCCGGATCTTGAAGCTCGCGCCCTGTCCGGCGGCGCTCGCGACTTCGACGTGGCCCCCGGCCTGCCGGACGATGCCGTAGACCGTGGCGAGGCCGAGGCCGGTGCCCTGCCCCTGCTCCTTCGTGGTGTAGAACGGATCGAAGATGGCGGCGTGGTGCTCCGGCGCGATGCCGATGCCCGTGTCCTTCACTTCCAGCGTCACGTGGCCGTCCACGGCCCGCGTCACGATCGTGATCGAGCCGCCTTCCGGCATCGCGTCACGCGCGTTCACCACGAGGTTCACGAGCACCTGCTCCAGCTGACCCGGATCGATCAGCACCGGGGGAAGCCCCTTCGCGAGATCATAGCGAAACTGCACCGACTCTCCCACGAGGCGCTCGAGCAGCCGGGCCGCCTCCTGTGTGCACGCGCTCACGTCGACGGGCCGGGGCTGGGTCACCTGTCGTCGCGCGAACGCCAGGAGCTGCCGGGTGAGCTCGGAGGCGCGCCCCACCGCCCTGACGATCTCGCGGAGATCCTCCCGGACGGGAGAGTCTTCCGGCACGCCGTCGGAGGCCATCTGGGCGTAGCCCATCACCCCGGTCATGATGTTGTTGAAGTCGTGGGCGATGCCGCCGGCCAGCCGGCCGACCGCTTCGAGCTTCTGCGACTGGCCGAGCTGCCGCTCGAGCGCGACGCGCTCGCTGGTGTCGCGCACGAACGAGAGCAGGCAGGGCTCGCCCTCGATCTCGATCAGTCGGGAGGAGAACTCGCACTCGAGGACCTCGCGGTTCTTCCGCCGGAACCGCTTGGGCAGGTTCCGGCAGACCCCGTCCCTGCGGAGCAGCTCGATGAGGCGCTCGCGCTCGCCGGGGTCCGCCCAGAGCTCGAGCTCGACCGCCGTCCGCCCGACGACCTCGTCCCGGGTAAACCCGCCCATCTGGAGGAAGCTCTCGTTCACGTCGAGGATCAGGCCGTCGCGGGCGCGGGTCAGCGCGACGCCGTCGGGGCTCAGCTGCACCAGGCGGGCGAACTTCTCTTCGGCCGTACGCCGGAGCCGCGCTTCCGTCTCGGTCGCTTCCGCCACCTGCCGCCGCGCGAGCAAGGACGCGCCGAGCCCGAACGCCGCTACCAGCACGAGCGCCGAGCCCCGGAAGAACCGGAGGCGTCCCGCGGTGCTGGCGGCCCATCCGTCGGCCGGGATGGCCGCGAGGGTCCAGCGCCGGTCGGGGAGGTCGATCGGCGCGAGCACCGGGCCCGCGGCGTCGATGTCCCTGCCTCCGACGATGGTCGCTCCCCGGTCGTCGCGCAGCGCGAACCGGAGAGCGGTCATCTGGTCGAGCCCCGACTCGGCGAGGACCGGGCCGAGCTCGAGCACCACCGCGACGACGGCCAGCACGCGCCCCTGGGCGTCGTGGGCGGCGGCCCGGCCCACGAGACCGGTATCGCCCTGCAGCAGCGGTCCGTGCGTCACCACGATCGCCCGCGATCGCTCGGCGCGCTCGTACGCCACCCGCTCCGACGAGTCACGATGCTGCCGGAGATCGAAGCCGATCGCGGCCTCGTTGCCCGCCCTGGGCACCGACTGGCGGATGACGGCGTCCACCGCGAGGTGGATCCCGCGTATCCCGTCGGCGGACCCCCGCAGCGCCTCCGCAAAGCGCTCGAACTCCGCGGCGAATCCGGGCGCGGCCTGTCGAACCTCGACGAACGTTCGGACCCCGATCAGGATCGCCATGCGCCGGTCGATGGCCGCGCGCAGCGCGTTCGCGTGCGGCGCGAGGCTCTCCGCGACCCGCGTACGCTCCTGGCTGTCGAGCGAATCGCGGTACAGCCGGTCCGCGGCGATCGCGAACGCGCCGCCGCCGACCAGCGCGGTAATGGCCGCGACCACCGGCCAGCGGGAATGCCCCGGTCCGCCGATCAGGCGCAGGAGTCTCGGGGTCATGCGGCGATCCAATCCGGCACCTGACGCACCTCACGCGCCGCGGATGAAGTAAAGACCGATCTGCCGCTCGACCGGGACGGAGTCCGTCCACCCCGGCGCAGAATCAGGAGTCGAAGCGGCGGACCGCGAGGGTGACGTTGTGGCCTCCGAAACCGAAAGAGTTCGAGAGCGCCACGTCCACGCGACGCTCGATCGCCGTGTTGGGGGCGCAATCGAGATCGCACTGCGGGTCGGGAGTCAGCTGGTTGATGGTCGGCGGGATCTTCCCGGTCGTCGCCACCATCAGCGCCACCGCGAACTCGAGGGCCCCCGCCCCGCCAAGGAGGTGGCCCGTCATCGACTTGGTCGATCCGAAGACCAGCCGGCGGGCGTGGTCGCCGAAGACGGTCTTCACCGCCACCGTCTCGGCGATGTCGCCCAGCGGCGTCGAGGTGCCGTGGGCGTTGATGTAGCCGACCGTCGTCGGGTCGATGCCGCCGTCGGCGAGGCAGGCGCGCATGGCGCGCGCCGCCCCTTCGCCGTCCTCCGCGGGCGCGGTGATGTGATAGGCGTCGGCGCTCATGCCATAGCCCACGATCTCCCCCAGGATCGCGGCCTCCCGCGCCCGCGCGTGGTCGAGGCTTTCCAGCACCAGGACGGCCCCGCCGTCGGCGAGGACGAAGCCGTCGCGATCGCGATCGAAGGGACGGCTCGCGGTCTCCGGGGAGTCGTTCCGGGTCGAGAGCGCCTTCATGTTCTGGAAGCCCGCCACCGTGATGCCCGTGATCGCCGCCTCGGCGCCGCCGGTGATCATGCAGTCGGCGAAGCCGCCCTTGATGAGCTCGAAGGCCTCGCCGATGGCGTGCGCCGAGGAGGCGCAGGCCGAGACCGTGCAGAAGTTCGGGCCCTTGAGCCCGTAGCGGATGGAGACGTGTCCGGCGGCGATGTCCGGGATGAACATCGGGACGAAGAAGGGGGACACCCGGTCCGGGCCCTTCTGCAGGTAGATGAGGCACTGCTCCTCGAACGTCATCATCCCGCCGATCCCGCTGCCGATCACCACGCCGGTCCGCTCCGGGGTCGGAAACTTCCCGAGAAGCCCGGCCTCGGCGATCGCCTGGTGCGCCGCCGCGATGGCGAACTGGGTGAAGAGATCCATCCGCCGGGCCTCCTTCTTCTCGAGGTAGGCCAGCGGATCGAACCCCTTCACCTCGCAGGCGAAGCGGACCTGAAGGCGGCCGGGATCGAACTTCGTGATCAGCGCCGCGCCCGAGACTCCGGCCAGGAGGTTGGCCCACGTCTCCTGCACCGTGAGCCCGACCGGCGTAACGAGGCCCACGCCGGTGACGACCACCCGAGGCGGCATCCGCTACTTCCCGAGCTTGTCCTGGAGATACTTGAGCGCGTCGCCGACGGTGCGGAGCTTCTCGGCTTCCTCGTCGGGGATGTCGATGTCGAATTCCTTCTCGAAGGCCATCACCAGCTCGACGGTATCCAGCGAGTCCGCGCCGAGGTCTTCCATGAAGCTCGCGTCGTCGGTGAGCTTTTCCCGCTCCACGCCGAGCTCTTCGACGATGATGTCCTTGACCTTATCGACCATGTCGCTCATGGGCGTCCCCGTGCGAAAGTGTGAGTGCGCTGCCGTCTACATGACCATACCGCCGTCCACGACCAGGACCTGCCCGGTCACGTAGGCGGCGAGATCGGAAGCGAAGAACAAAACCGCGTGCGCCACGTCCTCGGGGCGCCCCATCCGCCCGAGGGCGATCTGCCCCAATAATGCATCCCGTGCTTCGGCGGGCAAGGCGCTCGTCATGTCCGTCGTGATGAACCCCGGCGCGATGCAGTTCACCAGCACGCCGCGGCTCGCGTACTCCTTCGCGACCGACTTGGTGAGCCCGATCAGACCGGCCTTGCTGGCCGCGTAATTCGCCTGCCCCTTGTTGCCGGTGAGCCCGACGATGCTGGCGACGTTGATGATGCGGCCGGCGCGGCGCTTCATCATCCCCTTGATGACGGCCCGGATCGTGTGGAAGGCGCCCGTGAGGTTCGCGTCCAGCACCGCGTTCCAGTCGTCGTCGGACAGGCGAAGCAGAATGTTGTCGCGCGTGACGCCCGCGTTGTTCACCAGGATCGTGAGCGGGCCGAGCGCCTGCTCGGCCGCCGTGACCGCCGCGTCCACCTGCGCGGCGTCGGCGACGTCGCAGCCGAACCCGGCCGCGCGGTCGCCCAGCTCGGCCGCCACGGCCCGGGCGCGCTCGGCGTCGCGGCCCACGACCGCCACCCGGGCCCCCGCAGCATACAGCGCCGAGGCGATGGCCCGGCCGATCCCCCGCGTGCTGCCGGTGACGAAGGCCACCTGACCGTCGAGGTCGATCGTCGTCATGCCAGGAAGCGCTCCAGCTCTGCCGCCGTTCCGAGCGAGATCGCGCTCGCCTCCGGCGCGATACGCTTGAGGAGTCCCGTGAGCACCGTGCCCGGGCCCAGCTCGACGAACCGCGCGTCGGGCGCGAGCGCCTGCAGGCCGCGGACGCACTCGACCCAGCGCACCGGCGCGGTGAGCTGCTCGGTGAGAAGCTCCGCCGCCCGCGCCGCCGTCCGCACCGGCTCCGCCGTCGCGTTGGCCACGACCGGAAACGCCGGGTCCTCGAACGCGACCGCCCGAAGCGCCGCGTCCAGCCCCTCGGCGGCCGACGCCATGAGCGGGCTGTGGAAAGCCCCGCTCACCTTGAGCGGCAGCACCCGCTTCGCGCCGGCGGCCTTGCAGACCGCGCCCGCCGCTTCGACCGCGGGGGGATCGCCGGAGATCACCGTCTGATCGGGCGCGTTCAGGTTCGCCGCGACGGCGATGCCGTTTCCCTGAGACGCTTCCCGGCAGCATCGCTCGACCTCGCCGGTGGCGAGGCCGATCACGGCGGCCATCGCGCCCGGGCGCGCCTGTCCCGCGAGATGCATCAGCTCGCCCCGCCGGCGCACCAGGCGCGCCGCGTTCTCGGGACTCAGGGATCCCGCCGCGACGTAGGCGCTGTACTCGCCGAGCGAATGCCCCGCGGCGCCGGCCGGTCGGCCGAGCTTCGCCTCCGCCACGGCGAGCGCCGCGGCGGCGTGGGCCAGGATGGCCGGCTGGGCATTGGGGGTCTGGACGAGCTCGTCTTCGGGCCCCTCCCACATCAGCCGGCTGAGCGGCGTCCCCAGCGCGTCGTCGATGGCGGCGAAGGTATCGCGCGCCGCCGGGAAGGCCTCCGCGAGATCCCGTCCCATGCCGACCTTCTGCGCGCCCTGCCCGGGGAAGAGCAGCACGCTCACCATCGAACGACGGCGCTCCCCCAGGTGAACCCGGCCCCGAAGGTCACGAGCAGCAGCAGCGAGCCCGGCCGGATCCGTCCTTCCGCGACCGCTTCGGCGATCGCGAGCGGGATGGACGCCGACGAGGTGTTGCCGTAGCGGTCGACGTTGACCATTACCTTCTTCATGGGGACGTGCGCGTGCTTGGCCGTCGCTTCGATGATCCGCAGATTGGCTTGGTGGGGCACCAGCAGATCCACCTCCTCGGCGCACACGCCCGCCTTCTCCAGCGCCTCGTCGCAGGCTCGGGACATCGCCCGGACGGCGGCCTTGAAGACCTCTCGGCCCGCCATCCGGATGAAGTGGGACCGCTCCCGGACCACCTTGTCGCTGATGGGATCGAGGGAGCCCCCGCCCGGGATGTAGAGCAGCTCCGCCAGGCTGCCGTCGGAACCGAGCACGAGCGACAGGATCCCCCGGTCGTCCTGCGCCGGCTGGACGATCGCGGCGCCCGCGCCGTCGCCGAAGAGCACGGCCGTGCTCCGGTCCTGCCAGTCGGTGATCGACGAGAGCTTTTCCGCCCCGAGCGCGAGCACGGTGCGGGCCCGTCCCGCGGCGATGAACCCTTCCGCCACGGCGAGCGAATAGATCCATCCGGGACAGGCGGCCGCGACGTCGAGCGCGGACGCATTGGTGGCACCGAGCAGGGCCTGCAGATCGCAGGCGGTGGCGGGAAGCCGGCGGTCCGGCGACACGGTGCCCAGCACGATCGCGTCCAGGTCTTCGGCTCCGACCCCGGCGCTCTGCATCGCCGCCTCCGAGGCGGTCCGACAGAGTCCCGCGAGCGACTCGCCGTCGCCGGCGATGCGGCGCTCCCGGATCCCCGTGCGCTCGACGATCCACTGATCGCTGGTGTCGAGGTACGCCTCGAAGTGCTTGTTGGTGAGCACCCGCTCCGGCACGGCCGTGCCGAGTCCGGTGATCGCGGCGATCGGCTTCGTGCTCATGCCGGCCCTACCGCCTCGGGCTCGGCGAACTCGGCCCCGATGTGCCGTGCGAGGCCGACCTCGACGGCCTGGACGGCGACGCGGATCGCGTGACGGATCGCGTTGCTGTTGGACGAGCCGTGGCAGATGATCGAGACGCCGCGCACGCCCAGCAGCGGCGCGCCACCGTACTGCGAGTAGTCGAGCATCCGGAACGCTGCGCGGATCTCCTTCTGTTCCCAGAGGCCGGGAGCCGCCTCCTCAGCCAGGTGGCGGACCAGGAACATGACCGACTCGTAGAACTTGAGCACGATGTTGCCGACGAAGCCGTCGCAGACGACCACATCGAGCGGGCCGTGCCGAGGATGGCCGCCGAGGATGTCCCGACCCTCGATGTTGCCGAGGTAGTTGATGCGGCTGTCCTGACGGAGCAGCTGGTGCGCCTCTTTCACGATCGCGGTGCCCTTCTCCTCCTCCTCCCCGATGTTGAGGAGGCCCACCTTGGGCGACGGCCGGCTGAGGATGTCGCGCATGTACACGGTGCCGAGATGCGCGAAGCCCACGAGCTCGCGCGCGGAGCAGTCCACGTTGGCGCCCGCGTCGAGCATGAGCACCGGGCCCGCGCTCGTCGGCAGCAGCGTGCCGACCGTGGCCCGCTCCACCCCGTCGTACAGGCCGAGGAGAACGGTGGAGGCCGCGAGCAGGGCCCCGGTATTGCCGGCGGAGATGAAGGCGTCGGAGCCGCCTCTGGGCTGCAGTCCCAGGCCGACGGCGATGCTCGACTTCCGCTTCCGGCGGATGGCCTCGAGCGGCTTCTCCGCCATCCCGATGATCTCGGGCGCCTCGATCACATCGAGGCGCCCGCGGTCGAGCTCGGAATGCCTGGCGAGCTCGGCGTCGATCGCGGCGCTCGGTCCGACGAGCTGCACCCGGAAGTTCGGCGGCAGCTCCCGGAGGGCGAGGGCGACCCCCTCGATCTCCGTGCGGGGAGCCTGATCGCCCCCCATCGCGTCGAGCGCGACGCGGATCACGCTCAGCTGTCCTCGACCTCGAGCCGCTTCGTGCCCCCGTAATAGCCGCACGAGGCGCACACCCGGTGCGGCAGCTTGGCCGACCCGCACCGCGGACAGGCCTGCGTGCTCATTCCGGCGCCGGAATGGTGGCCGCGCCGGAGGCGCTTCCGGCGCTTCGAGGTCTTCCGCTTCGGTACGGCCATGGCTTCCTCGCTTCAGGGAGAAGGGGGACAGTCACAGTCCCCCCTGTTCAGATCGGCGCCGCAGCACTGGCAGAGCCCGCGGCATTCTTCCCGGCAGAGCGGGAACCTGTCCACCGCGAGGGCCAGCTCCTCGCGCACCGCCGGCCGGACGTCCACCTGGGTTACCGGCTCGGCCAGCGGGTACACACTCGGGTCGTCCTGAAGCTCGGGGTCCGCCGAGAACATCACGTCCACCCGGCTCTCCAGCGGCCGGACGAACTCGGACAGACAGCGCCGGCAGACGAATCGGACCTTGCCCTCGAACCGGCCGCGCCAGAAGAACCCGTCCGGTCCAGCCGTCTCGAGCAGTCCGTCCACGGCGAGCGGCCCCTCGAGCCGAAGGTCGAGGCCATGGAAGATCAGATCGCCGGGTTCGAGCTCGCCCGAGGTCTCGACGTGGCCCCGACGCAGCTCCCGAACGTCAACCTGGAGCATAGCCCCTAAAGCTACCAGGGAAGCGGACTTAGGTCAACGCGGCTGGGTGTCGCCCCAGAGCCCCGCCAACGCCCGCTCCGGGAAGAAGAACGCGATTTCGCGCACGGCGGTCTCGTCGCTGTCCGAGCCATGCACCGCGTTCCTGCCCTTGGACTCGGCGAAGAGCTTCCGGATGGTTCCCGGAGCTGCCTCGGCCGGGTCGGTGGCGCCGATCGTGGCGCGAAAGGCCGCTACCGCGTCGGCCCTCTCGAGCGCGACCGGCATCGACGGCCCGCTGGACATGAAGGTCACCAGCTCCTCGTAGAAGGGCCGGCCGCGATGGATCTCGTAAAACGTCTCCGCCTCGATCCGGCTCAGCCGGTCGAGTCGGGCGCCGCGGATGCGGAACCCTTCCCGCTCCACATGGGCCAGGATGGCGCCCAGCATTCCGCCGGCGACGGCGTCGGGCTTGATGATGGCGAGGGTGCGGTTGCCTGGCATGTCGTTTCCTGGGGTAGGTCTGGGACCGGATACCGGTAACCGGTCAGCGGTGCCCGGTCGCCTGCTTCAGCAGCTCGGCCACGTCCGCGGGCCGGCGCATGACTGCGATCCCCGCGGCTTCGAAGGCGGCAATCTTTTCCTCGGCGGTGCCCGACGAGCCGGAGATGATCGCGCCGGCGTGGCCCATCCGGCGTCCCTTTGGCGCGGTCTGCCCGGCGATGAACCCGATGACCGGCTTCGTGACGCCGGCGCGCACGAATTCCGCCGCGCGCTGTTCGTCGGTGCCGCCGATCTCGCCCATCATGACGATGGCGTCCGTGTCCGGGTCGGCCTCGAAGGCCCGGAGCACGTCGATGAAGCTCGTCCCGATCACCGGGTCGCCGCCGATTCCCACGCAGGTGCTCTGCCCGATGCCGTTCCGCGTCAGGTGGTGCACGACTTCGTAGGTGAGCGTGCCGCTGCGGGACACCAGTCCCACGCGACCGGGGCGACAGATCTGGCCGGGAATGATGCCGATCTTCGCGGACCCGGGCGTGATGAGTCCGGGACAGTTCGGGCCGAGGAGCCGGGCGCCGCGCTCACGCACGAACGGCAGCACTCGCGTCAGGTCCAGGACGGGAATCCCTTCGGTGATGCAGACGATGAGCTCGACGCCGGCATCGGCGGCTTCGGCGATCGCCCCGGCGGCGAGCGCCGGCGGGACGTAGATGACCGTCGCGTTCGCGCCGGTGGCGCCGACGGCGTCCGCCACGGTGTGGAAGACCGGCACCTTCCCGTCGAACCGCTGTCCGCCCTTGCCCGGGGTCACCCCGGCGACCACGGTTGTGCCGTACTCGATCATCTGCCGCGCGTGGAACGATCCGTCGCGGCCGGTGATGCCCTGCACCACGAGGCGCGTGTTACGGTCGGCCAGAATGCTCACGCCGCCTCCCGGGCCAGCTCGACCGCCTGGCGCACCGCTTCGTCCATGTCGGAGAGCGCGCGCATGCCCACCCCCTCCAGGATCTTGAACGCCTGCGCCTCGTTCGTACCCGTCAGACGAATGACGACCGGCACGCGGACGGGGAACTGCTTCATCGCCTCCACGATTCCGGTGGCGACGTCGTCGGTCCGGGTGATGCCGCCGAAGATGTTGAAGAGGATGGCCTTGACGTGCGGGTCGGCCGTGATGATGCGGAGCGCGTTGACCACTTTCTCCGGACTCGAGCTGCCGCCGATGTCCAGAAAATTGGCCGGCTCGCCGCCGTAGAACTTCACCAGGTCCATGGTCGCCATGGCGAGACCGGCGCCGTTCACGATGCAGCCGACGTTCCCTTCCAGCTTGATGAAGGTGAGCCCCGCCCGCCGCGCCGCGACCTCGCTGGGCGCCTCCGCGCTTTCGTCCCGCAGCATGGCCAGATCGGGACGGCGATCGAGCTCGTTGTCGTCGATCGACAGCTTCGCGTCCAGAGCCAGCACCTGGCCCAGCGACGTCGTCACGAGCGGATTGATCTCCGCCAGTGAGGCGCCGTTCGCGATGAAGGCGGTGTAGAGCTGGTGCATGATGGCCGACGCCGCGCGGGCGTGGGCGAAATCGTCGAAGAGCTTGAGGGCGAGGCCGAGCGCCTGGTGGGGAAAGAGGCCGTACCGCGGATCGATCGGCAGCCGGTGGATCTTCTCCGGCGTCGTCGCGGCCACCTCCTCGATGTCCACGCCGCCGGCCGCGCTCACCATCAGCACCGGACGCTGGGTGTCGCGATCGAGAATGAGACCGACATAGGCCTCGCTGCGGATGTCCACCGCCGGGACGACCAGCACCTTCTGCACCTCGAGGCCCTTGATCGACATGCCGAGAATCCTGGCCGCGTGCTGCGCCGCTTCCTGCGGCGAGCTCGCGAGCTTGACACCGCCCGCCTTCCCGCGGCCGCCGGCGTGGACCTGGGCCTTGATCACCACGGTGCCTCCGAGACGAGCCGCGATGGACTCGGCCTCGGCGGGCGAGGTGGCGACGTCGCCGTCCGGCATGGGGACACCGGCAGCCCGGAACAGCACGCGGGCCTGATATTCGTGAAGGTTCACGTCATCCCTCTTCCCGCGGGGTGGGACGAATGCAACCGACCGCTTCGACCTCCCCGGCGGGAGTCAAAGCGGCCGGCGCGCGACGAAAATAGCCGGGCACCTGACCCCCGGCCAGTACATTCCGGGCGCTCCCGAAGTCATCTCGGCGGCGGGCGGCCGGGCGGCTCGAGGAGCTCGCGCAGATACTGGAGCGCCCGGCCGAGCTCCTGAAGGTCCCCGCGCGCGAGTGCCGAGTCGGCGTGGCGCATCCAGCGGCGCGCTTCCTCGAGGATGCGATCGCTTCCCGCTCCCGGCGCCATCGGCGAGATCTCGCCACGGAGATTCCTCCACGCATCGGCCAGCGACCGTCCGGCACCGAGACGTCGGCCCAGCGCGACGCTCACCATCACCAGGGCGGCGCGCCCTCCCCCGGGCGGGATCGCATAGGCGGGCTGGTAGGCGATCAATCCCTCGGCCGCAGGCTGATACCGGATGATTCCCCGCTCGAAGGAAGCCCCGGTAGCCTCGACGGAGTCCCGCAGCTGATCGGAGAAGGGAAAGCGCTCCCACCTCTGGGTCAGCGTGGACGGGCATTCGACCGTGCGGCTGGAATCGATCGCGATCAGACGCATCGAGTCGGTCGCGAAGCCCGGGAGGCTGACGAGGATCGCCTCGACCTCACAGGCCTGAGCCCGGAGGAACGGGGACACGAGAGCGCCGTTCCCCACCCCGATGGGAGCGACGAGATCGACACCGCGCGGCGCTCCGAGGCGCCCGGCGCCCCAGGCCGGACCCTCGAGCACCCGGGCGCGAATCGACGCCGCCGTTTCGGAGGGTCCGATACCGGATCGAAGCTCGACGGGAATGCCGGCGGGCGGCTCGATCAGGGGCGCTGCGACGCGTGCCCAGGCGGCGGCGAGAGAGTCCGCAGGGTCGCGGCGGAAGATCCGGGCGGCTCCGGTCTCTGCGGAGACCAGCCCCACCAGCGACGGTCGCACGAAGCCCGCCGATTGTCCCTGCCAGGTAACCCGTATCGACGCGGGGAACGCCCGGAGGTTGAGCACGCCGACGCTCACCCAGACGAGCTCGTCGTCGATGACCCGGGGTCGGGCCGGCTCCCAGGTAGCGAAGGGCGCGATGGCCTGCAGGCGAGTCACCGGCTCCAGCCGCCATCCGACGCGCGCCGCGCGGGGAGCACGGAAGGCCTCCGGAGATTGGAGCGCCCAGGCCAGCACCAGCCGGCGGGACCAGGTCTCCAGCTGGACTCCGGGGACGTCGCCGCCGACGGCCACGCGCGGCGCCCGAGGGCGCACGGCGTTGGCCGACAGCACCCGGAACGCGACGTCTCCCGGTGACGGCAGCGAGTCCCGCGCGCGCCAGAGCAGCGCCCGTCCCGTGGGGGAAACGACGGCATCGTCGACCGCGATGAGCGCCGGCCCCGGTCTCGAGCGGATCGCGAACCAGGCTGGTGTGCTGGAGCCGTCCGGACGGGGCAGCATGCCGCGTCGAGCGGACGCGAGCGACGACGTGTCGAGGCCCAGCGCCGACGGAATCACTGCCCGGTCCCAGAGGGCCGGCTCGATCTCCTCCGCCGGGCGGAGTGTCAGCGGAGCTTCCTCCAGCCGGCTGAGCCCGAAGCTCACCGAGTCGAGGCGGCGAGCGGAGGCGCGCCAGCCTGCGTCCGCCACGGCCTGGGTGCTCCGGAGCGGAACGAGCTCGCCCGCGAGCAGTCCCACGCCGAAGAGTCCCCAGATCGCTGCCGCGACGACGCCGCGCAAACGCAGCCACCAGAGAAAGGTCACCACCGCGGCGCCAGCCCCGAGACCCGCCTGAACCGCGGCAACGCTTCGCGCGAGGAGGAAGGCCGAGGGGAGCACGGGGCCGCTTTCGCCCACCGCGAGCCGGAACTGCTCGAGCGCCCGACCCCACGCCAGAACCAGCGCGAGCAGGGCCAGCAGCAGCGCGAGGTGTCCGCGCGCCCTCGGCGAGACCCAGATGCGGCGTTCGACGAGCCGAATCGTTCTGCCGGCCAGGTGCAGCATCAGGACGCCGGCGAGCGCCAGGAGCGTGAGGCGGAGCGCGAAGGCCTGAAGGTGGAGTCGGAGGGGGACCGCGCCGGCGAACTGCCCGAGGTCGATGCCGATGAGCGGATCGGTGACGCCCATTCTGGCACCGTCGAGCGCGAGGAGCACCTCGTCGCGCCACGCTCCCGCCCCGCTTCCGGCGAGGATCCCGAGCACGGTCGCGGCGACCGGCAGCGCCCAGCGGGGCACCTGCGCCGGCCAGGCGCGGGAGCGCTCCGGCTCCGGGGCCGCCCGATCGGGAAGCGCGATCCGCGCGGCCGGGGTCCAGTTCACCAGGCACCAGAGCACACCGGTGACGAGCCCCGCGAGCTCGAGTCCCAGGCCGAAGAGGGCCCGGCGCGCTCCGGCCAGGGCGGCGGACTCCGAGACGCTGCCTTCCCAGAGGCGCTCGGCGAGGAACAGCGCGCCCCAGCGGCCGAGCGAGAGGACGAGGGCCAGAGCGGCCAGGACGAAGAGAATCCGCCGGCCGCGGCTCGACATGGCGTTAGGCGTGAATCCCCTGCTCCGCGAGCCAGCCCATGACTTCCGCGCGATAGCGCTCGAGTGCCGCCGCGCTGGTCGCTTCGAAACGGAGCACCAGCACCGGCTGGGTGTTCGACGCGCGCAGGAGGCCCCACCCGTCGGCGAAGGCGATGCGCACGCCGTCGATGGTGTTGACCCGATAGCGGGTCGCGAAAAGCTCGGCGGCGCGCTCGACCAGCCCGAACTTCACCTCGTCGGGACAGTCGATCCGGATCTCCGGAGTGGTGTAGGTCTCCGGGAGGTCCGCGAGGAGCCTCGCGAGACCGGGCGGGCCTCCGCTCACGATCTCGAGGAGGCGCGCCGCCGCGAAGAGCGCGTCGTCGAAGCCGAAGTAGTCGCCGCCGAAGAAGATGTGGCCGCTCATCTCTCCGGCGAGCGGAGCCGCGAGCTCCTTCATCCGCGCCTTGATCAGGGAGTGGCCGGTGCGCCACATCTCGGGCCGGGCGCCCGCCTCCTCGAGGGCGCGCGGCAGCAGCTCGGAGCACTTCACGTCGAAGATGACCGGCACGCCGCGCCCGAATCGCCGCACGGCGTCCCGCCCGAAGACGACCAGCAGCTGATCGCCGAAGAGCACCCGGCCGGTCTCGTCGACCGCGCCGATCCGGTCGCCGTCGCCGTCGAACGCGATCCCGAGCTCCGTGCCTCCCGCCCGCACCTCCCGCTGGAGGTCGCGGAGGTTCTCCGGCACGGTCGGATCGGGATGGTGGTTCGGGAAGGTGCCGTCGGACTCGCAGAAGAGCGCGGTCACCTCCGCGCCCAGCGCCTGCAGCGTGCGGACGGCGATCAGGCTCGCGACGCCGTTCCCACAGTCCACCGCGACCCGGACCGGTCGCGCGAGCTTGTGGCGGCGCACGATCGCTTCCTTGTAGGCCTCGAGCACCGATGCGTCGGCCCGCTCGGCCCCCGTTCCGGTCCTCCACTCCTCCTTGACGATGATCTCGTACAGCTCGAGGATCTCGTCACCGTGCATCGACTCGCTGCCGAGAACCATCTTGAAGCCGTTGAACTCGGGCGGGTTATGCGAGCCGGTGACCTGGAGCCCGCCGTCGGTGCCGAGGTGATGGACCGCGAAGTACAGGGCGGGCGTCGGCAGCTCTCCGACGTCCACGGCGGTGCCTCCTGCGGCGGCGATACCCCGGCGCACGCCGGCCGCGAGCCGCGAGCCCGAGGGACGGTTGTCCCGCCCGACGGCAATGACGGGAGCCCGGCCCAGGGTGGCCACGGCGCGGGTCGCGAAGGCGCGGCCCAGCGCGACGGCCAGCTCCGCCGTCAGCTCGCGGTCGACGAGGCCGCGGACGTCATACTGCCGGAAGATGGTCTTCGGAACGTTCATCGGTGTCGGGCGGTCCGGCCGGCCCCGGACGGCGGCATCAGGGCCGTCCCGTGGTCAGGAGCGATGGGCTTTCAATGAGCGTGCCCGCGGTCCGCACCGCCGATCCGAGCGCCGGCGCGGGCAGCACCCCGAACGCCAGCACAACGAGGACCGCGGCCGCCACGGCCAGCGCCGCGGGCCGCGGCAGCTCGGCCCCGGCATGGGCGTCGGGACTCAGGGGATCCCGCATGTACGCGGCCATCAGCACCGGGAGGTAGTAGCCTGCGGACACGAGCGTGGTGACGACGAGGACCACGGGGAGCAGCACGTGCTTCACTTCCACCAGCGCGCTCAGGATCGCCCACTTGCCGATGAACCCGAAGGTGCCCGGGAAGCCGAGCAGCGACAGCATCGACACCGCGAGGCCGAACGCGAGCCAGGGACGGCGCCGGGCCAGACCCGCGATCGAGTCGAGGGTGACGTCGCGCTCCCCGCCCCGCCCGAGGACGGTCAGGATCCCGAAGGCCGCGAGCGAGGTGATCGCGTACGCCGCGAGGTAGACGAGCACGGCGCCGGCCGCGAGCCGGGTGCCGGGCCAGAGCGCGGCGAGCAGGTATCCCGCGTGCGCGATGGAGCTGTAGGCGAGCATCCGCTTGAGCGAACGCTGGACGAGTCCCACGAGGTTGCCGAGCACCATCGACGCGATGGCGAGCGCGGCCACGAGCGGCTGCCAGGTCCCGCTGGCCGCGGGAAACCCCTCGAGCAGAATGCGCGCGAGCGCGAGGAATCCCGCCGCCTTGACACCGGTGGCCATGAAGGCCGTGACCGGTGTCGGCGATCCGTCATAGACATCCGGCGCCCACATGTGGAACGGCACCGACGCCACCTTGAAGCCCATGCCGATGAGCAGGAGGCCGAGGCCCAGGGCGGCCATGGGGGACAGCCCGCCGCTCCGGACCCGCTCCGCGATCGCCGCGAGGGCCGTCGCCCCCGTGCCGCCCCACACGAGCGCGATGCCGTACAGGAGAAACGCCGAGGCGAAGGCCCCGATGAGGAAGTACTTGAGCGACGCCTCCGCCGAGAACACGCTCCGCCGGTCATAGCCCGCGAGGACGTAGACGGAGATCGACATGACCTCGAGGCCGAGGAAGAGGACGATGAGATCCTCCGCACCGGCGAGGAACATCATGCCCGACGCGGCCAGGAGCACCAGGGTGTAGTACTCCGGGGCCAGGAGGCCTTCCCGCTCGAGGTAGCCCAGCGACAGCAGGATCGTCACGCCCGTGGCGAGGAGGATGAGCCCGAGCGACGCGAACCGGAAGGCGTCGAGCGCGACCATGTGGGCCGGCCCCTCGGTCCGCGCGCCCGACCCCCACAGAAAAGCGAGCGCCGCCCCGCTCGCGATCACGCCGGCGAGACAGGTCCACCCCGAGAGCCGGCTGTCGGCGGGCGTTGTGTGGCGCCAGGCGTTGAGCAGGAGGGCGATCAGCGCCGCGACCGTCAGCACGATCTCGGGCAGGAGCGCGAGCGTCACGCCGCCGGGCGTCGTCAGATCGAGAGGGCTCATCGGCTCGACTCCGCGACCGGCGCCGCACCGGGACGCTGGGAGAACTCGTACACGCCGGTGGGCCCTCGCACCGTGTTGAGGTACTGCTGCACCGCGGGCTCGATCTTCCGGAGCACCGGCGCCGGATACACGCCCATCCACACGATCCCGGCGAGAAGCGGGATCATCACGGCGAGCTCCCGCGGGGAGAGGTCGGTGAGCCGCTCGTTCTCGGGCCGGTCGAGGCGGTTGAGGAACACCCGCTGCAGGGCCCAGAGCAGGTACGCCGCCGCGAGGATCACGCCGGTCGCGGCGATCCCCGTCGCGACCGGATGGGTCCGCAGGCTGCCGACCAGCACCAGGAACTCACCCACGAACCCGTTCAGGCCGGGCAGCCCGATCGAGGAGAGCGCGACGATCGTGAAGACCAGGCTCATGACCGGCATGACGCGCGCGATGCCGCCGTACGCGGCGATCTCCCGCGTGTGGCTCCGCTCGTAGAGCATCCCCACGAGGAAGAACAGCGCCCCCGTGGAAAAGCCGTGCCCGATCATCACCATGATGGCCCCGTCGAGGCTCTGCGTCGTGGCGGCCCAGATTCCCAGCATCACGAAGCCGAGGTGGCTCACGGAGGAGTAAGCGACCAGCTTCTTGAGGTCGGGCTGCACCAGCGCCACGAGAGCGCCGTAGACGATGCCGATCACCGCGAGCGCGACGACGAGGTTGGTGACCCGGGGGCTCATGGCCACCTGCGGGAAGAACGGCACCGCGAAGCGGAGGAACCCGTAGGTCCCCATCTTGAGCAGCACGCCGGCCAGCAGCACGCTGCCGGCCGTGGGCGCTTCCACGTGCGCGTCGGGCAGCCAGGTGTGGAACGGAAACACCGGCACCTTGATGGCGAACGCCAGCGCGAAGGCGCCGAAGAGCCACGGGGCCAGGCCGGTCGGGCCGAGGAGCCGGGCGTTCGCCAGGAGATGGGCATAGTCGAAGGACAGCACGCCGGTGCGTGAGCCGATGATCCAGACCATCGCCACGATCGCCACCAGCATCAGCAGGGAGCCGGCCATGGTGAACAGGAAGAACTTGATCGCCGCGTAAAGCCGGTTCTTGCCTCCCCAGATCCCGATGATGAAGTACATCGGGATCAGCATGACCTCCCAGAACGCGTAGAAGAGGAAGAGGTCCGTCGCCACGAAGACGCCCAGGACGCCCGTGGTCAGGACGAGCAGGAGGGCGTAGTAGGCCCGCTCCCGGCTCGTGATCTGGGTCCAGCTGCCCAGCACGCAGAGGGGCATCAGCAGCACGGTGAGCAGCACCATGGTGAGCGAGATGCCGTCGATGCCGAGGGCGTACCGCACGCCCCAGCCCGGGATCCACGGATAACTCGACACGAGCTGCATGGTGCCGTGCCGCGTATCGACCGCCCACCAGAGCCCGAGGGCGAGCACCAGCTCGATCGTGGTGACCACGAGGGCGAGGGTCCGCGCCCGGGCCGCCGGCGCCAGGAGGACCAGGAGCCCGCCGGCCACGGGCAGCGCGAGCAGCACGTGAAGGATCCAGCGGTCATAGCCGAGGGAGGCGAGGAAGGCGGTCATCGGCTCACCCCGTCACCGCGCGGAGCACCCACACCGCGCCCACGAGGAACAGCACCACGTAGAAGCCGAGCTGCCCGGTCTGCAGCAGGCTGCCGATCCGCCCGATGCCCCGCGCCAGCGCGGCCGAGCCGTTCACCGCCGCGCCGTCGACGAGTCCCTGATCCACGCCGCGCCAGAGCACGACGCGGGAGAGGGCGACAAGGGGCCGGACGAGGAGCGCGTCGTAGATCTCGTCGACGTAGTACTTCCGGAACAGCACCCTGCCGAGTCCCGTCTCCGGCGGCGCCGTGGCGGCGCTCGGAATCGGCCGGGCCAGCGTGGCGCGCAGCCCGAGGAGGAGTCCCAGGACGGCCAGCGCCGTGGCCCCGGCGATGAGCCCCCACTCGGTGCTCCCGTGCGGCATGTGGAGGGGCAGATGGGCGTTGGCCCCCGCCGTGACGGGCTCGAGCCAGCGCTCGAGGGCGTGATGGCCACCGACGAAGGCCGGCAGATTGAGCAGTCCTCCGGCGACGCTCAGCACGCCCAGCACCACCAGCGGGCCCGTCATGATCCCGGGCGCCTCGTGGAGATGCTCCCGCTCGGCGGCGCCCGTGCGATTCTCGCCGAGGAACGTCATCGCGATGAGGCGCATCATGTAGAACGCGGTGAGGAAGGCCGCCACGGCCGCCGCCGCGTAGAAGGCGTACCAGGCGGGATGGCCCGCCTGCGCGCGGCCGAACGCCGCCGCCAGGATCTCGTCCTTCGAGAAGAAGCCGGCGAACGGGAAGATGCCCGCGATCGCGAGCGTCGCGATCAGCATGAGCGCGAACGTCCACGGGAGGTGGCGCCGGAGGCCTCCCATGTTCC
>JBOHSH010000121.1:0-12817 GCA_050733195.1 Gemmatimonadales bacterium | reverse complement strand
GACGGGACGCCGGGCAATCGCTTCTCCGAGACCGCGTGGGGTCTCATGCCCTCCGACAAGGCGGTCGTCTTCCTCCAGAACCACGACACCCAGCACCAGTGCGGGATCGGCTACAGGGACGGAAGTGTCTTCCGGCTGGCGAACGTCTGGATGCTGGCGCAGCCCTACGGGTATCCGTCGATCCTCTCGAGCTACGCATTCGACTGCCCGGTGGGCAACGCGATGGGCCCGCCCTCCGACGCCGGCGGCAATACGAGGGACGTCGCCTGCGCCGCGAGCCTCGAGACGGCGGCGATCGGCCAGTGGGTGTGCGAGCACCGGGACACCTACATCCGGAACATGATTCGCTTCCGGCGGACGGTGGCCGGCACGCCCATCGCCAACTGGTGGGACAACGGGGCGAACGCCATCGCCTTCTCCCGCGGCGACCAGGGCTTCGTGGCCATCAATCTGGAGACCGCGGCGGTCAGCTTCACGGGCCCGACCGGGCTCGCACCCGGCACGTACTGCGACCGGCTCACCGGGGGGCTCGTGAACGGCACCTGTGCCGGCGCCGCCGTCGTGGTGGACGCGGCCGGGAGCGCGCAGATCGCCCTTCAGGCCCGAACCGCGGTCGCGATCGACGCCACGACCAGGATCTGACCCCGTGAACGCCGCACGAATCGCCGGCCTGCTCGGCTGCCTCGCCTTCATCCTGCCCGCCGCTCAGGCGCAGCGCGCGGGCGCCGCCCTGCCAATGCCGCGGCCGGCGAACCGGTCGGTCTACCTCGACAGCGCCGGCGTGGTCCGCTGGAGCGACGACCGGCGGGAGGTCGCGCTCTTCGGGGCGAACTACGTCGTGACCACCGCGTCCGACTACCGCGCGGCGGGTTACGTCGGCGGGGACCGGAAGCGGATGATCGACGAGGACATGGCGCAGTTCGCGCGGATGGGCTGGGACGGGATCCGGCTCACCTTCTGGGGGGACTGGGAGGCGGCCGACAGCGCGGGGAACCTGATCGCGAACGACCACCTGGACCTGCTCGACTATCTCATCGCGAAGGCCCGCGAGCGCGGCGTCTACATGCTGTTCAGCCCGATTCAGCTGTACAGCTCGAACTGGCCGGACGCGCTCGAGCGGGACAGCGCGACGCCGGGCTTCGGCCGGGTCTTCGGGAAGGCGCGCATGGGCACGGACCCCGGCGCGCTCGCGGCGCAGGTGAACTACCTGCGGCAGATCCTCGACCACGTGAATCCCTACACCGGCGTCGCCATCAAGGACGAGCCGGCGATCCTCTTCATCGAGCTGGTCAACGAGCCGTGGCATCACCCCGAGGACCTGCCGGGCTCGATCCGCTACCTCAACGCCCTCACCGACGCGGTGCGCAGCACGGGATGCCGCAAGCTCGTGTTCTACAACGTGAGCCAGGATTTCCGGATCGGCGAGGCGATCCGCCGCTCGCGGGTGCAGGGGATCACCTTCGGCTGGTACCCGACCGGCCTCAACTCGGGCTTCGAGCTCTCGGGCAATCACCTCCGGTCGGTCGACGTCTTTCCCGACATGCTGCGCCCGGAGCTGGCCCGCCTGCCGCGCATCGTGTACGAGTTCGACAGCCCGGACCTGCGGAACGCCACGATGTACCCGGCCATGGCGCGCACGATGCGCGCGGTGGGCGCCCAGGCGGCGCTCATGTTCTCCTACGACATGCTCCGGACCGCTTCGCGGAATCTTGGCTGGCAGACCCACTACCTGAACCTCGTCTACACGCCGCGGAAGGCCGTGAGCTCGATGATCGCGGCGGAGGCGATGCGCCGGCTGCCGCGCCTGGGCTCCTGGGGTGGGTATCCCTCCAACACGCGGTTCGGCGACTTCCGGATCTCGGCCGAGGACGATCTCGCCGAGCTCAACGCGGCCGACGTGTTCCTGTACGCGGGCTCGACCCGTTCGGCGGCCCGGGATCCCACCGCGCTCCGGCGGATCACTGGCTACGGCTCGTCCGCCACCGTGACGTACGAGGGGATGGGGGTCTACTTCCTCGACAAGGTCCGAACGGGGATCTGGCGGCTCGAGGTCTACCCCGACGCTGTTCCCGTGCGCGACCCGTTCGAGCCGCCCAACGCCGACAAGATCGTGACGCGGGCCGTGAGCCGCGCCTGGCCGATGACGATCGCGCTGCCGGATCTCGGCGGCGCGTTCACGGTGCAGCAGGTCGGACAGCCGGGAGGTGGCGCCGCGGGACGGGCGTCCGGCGGCAGGTTCATCGTCACACCCGGTGTTTACGCCCTGAGTGCGTCCGGACCGGTGGACCTCGCGACCATGCCGTCTCACGTCGGTTACGTGGGGTTCGCCGAATACCACGCGCCGCCGCCCGATACGCTTCCGCTCACGGTCGAGCCGCTGCTCGCGCCCGAATACCTCGCGGGGCGGGACGCCGAGCTCCGGGCGCGCATCGTGGACGCCACGCCGCCCGACTCGGCGACGCTCTTCATCAGGCGCACGGCGGGAGACTGGTACCGGGCGTTTCCCCTGAAGCCCGCGGGAGCGTACGAGTACGCCGCGACGGTACCGGCCGCCATCATGCGCGAGGGTCCGGCCGAGGTCGTGATCACCGTCTTCCGGCAGGGGAAACCGGTGACGTTCCCCGAAGGGGTGCCGCGGCTCCCCTGGAGCTGGGACTTCTACGGCCGGGCGTCGTGGAAGGTGGACGTGGTCGCGCGGAGCACACCGGCCATTCTCTTCGATCCAGCGCGGGATGCTCCGCGTCTGGCCTTCACCCGCATCGGCGACGCCGGGCGCCGCGGCCTCTTCCGGCTGGCGCATTCGCCGGTCACGGGCCGTCCCGTCTTTCACCTCGAGCTGCCGGTCGACACGAGCGGGTGGAGCCCGCCCGATTACACGGCGTCGCTGGTGATCGCGGACCGGATCCGGAGCCGGCAGGAGACGGTGGCGGAGGCGGAGGCGCTGCGGGTGCGGCTTCGCGGGTTAGGGCCGAGGCAGACGCTGCACCTCACCCTGATGGAAGACGACGGCACGAGCTGGACGGCGGCGGTACCGGCCGACACCGGCTGGACCGAGCGGTCGCTGCCGATCGCTTCGTTCAGGGCGGACCGGGGCGTTCTCCTTCCCCAGGGGTTCCCCGGTCAGTGGAGCTACTGGGTCGGACCCGCGGAGGGACGGGGTGGCAGCGGCGATCGTCCGCGGCTGGACCGGATCGAGCGGCTGCAGCTCTCGCTCCGCCGCGAGGACGGCGTCACGCTCCGGCCGGGGAGCTACGGCGTGGAGGTGCAGTCGGTTTCCATGCATTTCGGCGCCGGATCAGCCGCGACCGAACCGGACCGAGGGGAGGGACGGGACTTCGCGGTGCGGCGATACGAAGACGCAACCCACAACGAGGCCGCCTGGCGAGCCCGGCTCGACGACGTGCTCACCTTCCTGCTCGGCCGGCAGCGGTGATCAGGAGGAGGGCCGCCGCGCCCGGCGGGCCAGCTCCAGCATGGTGAGCCCGAACGCCAGCAGGAGCACTCCCCACAGCAGATTGACGTTGATGCCCAGGGAGCGGGCGTAGATCGCCTCGTCGGAAAGGAGCCCGTAGCCGGCGAGAAGCACGCCGTAGATGGAGAACATCAGGCCGATGGGCAGTCGGATATCGAGCTTCATCGCGTCTCCCCCTTACCAGAACACGACGTTGAGCACCAGGGTGAGCCCGAGCACCACGAGCCCGAGCGTGGCGGGCCGCGCGATCCAGGGCAGCCGGCGATCGGGCTGTCTGGGCGTCAGGCTGTAGACGAGTCCCTTGAGGTCCTCGTCCGACTTCCCCCTCCGGGTCACGAGGGAGATCACGATCGTCGCGACGAAGCAGGTGGTCCAGGCCACGATGGCGGTCCAGAAGTTCTGGGCCATCTCGCTCGGATAGGTGTGCAGCGCGCTGCCGAGGAACCCGCCCTTGATGCCGGGCACGGCTCCGCGGGACAGCGTGAGCCCGTGGTGGATCGCCGCGGCGGCCGTGCCCAGGACCAGCCCGAAGAAGGCGCCGTGGCCCGTGGCGCGCCGCCAGAACATCCCCAGGAGGAACGTCGCGAACAGCGGGGCGTTCACGAACGCGAACACGAGCTGGAGCATGTCCATGATGTTGTTGAACCGGGTCGTGGCGTACGCGGCGGCCACGCTCAGCAGGATGCCCACCACCGTCGCGGTGTGGCCCATCCGGAGGTAGTGCCGGTCCGACCGTCCGGGGCGGATGTACGACTGGTAGATGTCGTAGGTCCAGACGGTGTTGAACGCGGTGACGTTGCCCGCCATCCCCGACATGAACGACGCCATCAGCGCGGTGAGGCCGAGGCCCAGCAGTCCCGACGGGAGATACTGCCCGAGCAGGACGGGCACGGCGAGGTTGTAGTTCGGCGTGCCGTCCGGCCCGAGCGGGAGCAGCCCTCCGCGCGTGGAATGGAGCGCGATGGCGATCATCCCCGGAAGGATCACGAGGGCGGGGAACAGCATCTTGGGGAACGCCGCGATGAGGGGGGTCCGCCGCGCGGCCGTCATGGTCTCGGCCGCCATCGCCCGCTGAACCACCAGGAAGTCGGTGCACCAGTAGCCGAAGGAGAGCACGAACCCGAGCCCCATCGCCATCCCGAACCACTCGACGCCCATGGGGTTGGAGGTGGCCGATCCCATGTGATGCCACGAGTCGGTCCAGGCGCCGGCGGGGAATCCTGCGTTGGTCGCGACGGTGCCGAGCCTCTCCGTCAGCCCGGTCCAGCCGCCCACGTCCTTGAGCCCCAGGAGCACGAGCGGCAGGAAGCCCAGCACGATGAGGAAAAACTGCAGCACCTCGTTGTAGATCGCGGAGGTGAGCCCGCCGAGGAAGATGTACGCGAGCACGATGACGGCCGAGAGCACCACGCTCATGTGGAAGCTCCAGCCGAGCACCAGCTCGAGCAGCTTCGCGAGCGCATACATCGAGATGCCCGACGAGAAGACGGTCATCAGGGCGAAGGTGATCGCGTTGAAGCCGCGGGTCTTTTCGTCGAACCGGAGCTTCAGGTACTCCGGCACGGACCGGGCGCGCGAGCCGTAGTAGAAGGGCATCATGAAGACGCCGACGAAGACCATGGCGGGGATCGCCCCGACCCAGTAGAAGTGGCTCGTCATGATGCCGTACTTGGCCCCCGAGGCGGCCATGCCGATCACTTCCTGGGCACCCAGGTTCGCCGAGAGGAACGCGAGGCCGGCGATCCAGGCGGGGATGGAGCGTCCGGAGAGGAAGAAGTCCTCGCTGTTGCGGACGGACCGGCGCAGGATCCAGCCGATGCCGAGCACGAAGGCGAAATAGATGATCAGGATCGCGTAGTCGGGGGCGCCGAGCTGGATGGGCTGCACGGTCGGTGCTCGCGGCTCGAGGAGAGGGGCGGGGTCAGACACTTGTACCGCCCCGGCGGCACCAGAGCAAGCGGGGCCGGGGCGTGGGTCAGGCGATCACACCGAAGGCGAACACGGTTCGCGAACGATGCTCGGAGCCGGGTCTCTGAATCGTGGCGGCGAAGCCCCGCCGGCCGGGTGCAGCGGGCAGATGCTGCGTCTCCACGGTGAATCCGGCGCGGGGCCCGTGGATCCGGCCCAACTTGGGCGCCCTCGTCACGGAAGGCGAGGGAAGTCCGCTCCTCGAACGCGCGTTCATGACGGCTCGGCCCCTCCGCGCTCGAGGAACCGTTTCCAGTTCGAGTCCATGATCTGCAGGTTGTAGCGCTGGATCCGGGATTCCCCGCGGTGGCGCTCCACGTCCTCCTGGAGGCGCCGCCCATACGCCGCCAGGTTGTGCTTCGCTCGCCGGAGCGAGTCGACCGCTGCGGCGGTCACCGGGCGGGGCGCCGCCCGCAGGCTGCGACCGGCCACGAGCCCCGAGAGGCTGAGCCAGTAGATCTCGCCGCCCCGGCAAGCCACGATGAAGTCGAGGAGGTCTTCCGACGCGGCGATCTGATGCGGCACGCCGTTGGTGAAGTACGACACGAGGGCGCGTCCGGAGTCGGCGTCCCACACGATCAGCCGGTGATCCACTGAGGCCGAGGCGAGGCGACGCCCGTCCGCGGACCAGGCACAGGAGTTCACGGCGCCCCCGTGACCATGGAGGACGCGAACATCGCGCCCCGTGGATCCCTCCCACAGGCGGATGGTGCCGTCCGTCGAGGAGGTCGCCAGCAGGCTCCCATCCGGCGAGAAGGCGCAGCACGTCACCCGGCCCTGATGGCCGTCCAGCACTCGAACGAGCTCCGAGGCGTCGACGTCCCAGAGTCGTGGTGCGTTGTCGGTGCCCGGCGTCGGGTGAAACTCGCCCCGGGAGGCGGAAGCCAGGCGAGCCCCCGACGGCGACCACGCGCAGATCTCCACCGGCTCCTGGTGATCCCGGAGAATCGTGATCGGGCCGCCGACGGAGCACGCGGCATCCAGCTCCCAGATCGCGACGGTGGTGTCGCTGGACCCGGAGGCGAAGCGCTCACCGTCCGGCGCGACCGCGATCGTATTGACCGCCCCGAAGTGAGCGAACAGCTCCCGAATCAGCTCGCCCCGCTCACGATCCCAGACGGCCAGCATCCAGTCCGCACCGCCGGTGACCAGGCGGGTGGTGCCCTTGAGCCAGACGGTCCGTATGGGGTAGAAGTAGTGGCTGGTCCGGATCTCCCCGGCGGTGTGGCCCGTCTCGGCGTCCCAGATTCGAAGTGCGGGACCGTTGCGAAAGATGCTGGCGATCAGGCTTCCATCGGGCGACCAGCGGCAGCCCTCCAGCTCGGTGTAGGCGTCCCAGCTGCTCACCTGAGCGGGCCCCTCCAGGTCCCAGACGTCGGCCCCCTTGCCGGTCGCGAGCAGGCATCGGCGGCCATCGGGTGCGAGGGCGCAGTCGACCAGCTCGTCGCTCGTCACACGGACCGGCGTCGGGGCCCGTCTTTCGAGGTGCCAGAGCCGCACATCGCCGCCGCGCGACCGGGAGACCACCCGGGTCCCGCAGGGAGACCAGCGCGCGTCGGCCACGGCGGCGCTGTGTCCCGTCAGCGATTCGCTCAGGGATCCGGTCTCCGCGTTCCAGATTCGCAGTCCGCCGTCCTGGTGCCAGGTCAGGAGCCGGTCCCCGGAAGGCGAGAACTCGGAACCGCAAAGGTGCGCGGGGACGCCGGTCAGCTCGGTCCGGTCCCCGCGGTTCGCCGCGTTTGCGATCCAGACGGTCCCGCTGTATCTGCGGCCCCAGGCCAGCCGGCTGCCGTCGGGCGACCAGGAGCCGGCTGACCCGCTGGGATCCAGCCTTTCCACCAGGCCGGCGTCCTCGGCGCGAATCAGGGCCCCTTCGACGAGCACGAGGTCGCCCGCGGGGGAGTACCGGCAGGACCAGGCGACGCACTCGAAGCTCGCGTGGGGCTCCGACTCTCCGAGCCTCCAGATCTGACATGGCGCCGAGTTGCTCACCGTGACGATGTAGTTGCCGCAGGGGGACCAGGCGAACGCCGTGACCCAGCCGGCTCCCGCGGGCACCTTGATCCTCCACACCAGGCTCCGTGCGGCCACCTCCCAGACGTCCACCTCCGCGCGAGGTCCCCCCGACACGAGGAACCGCGACCCGTCGGGTGACCAGGCGCACTCGACGGCGCGATCGCTCGACTGGAGGATCGTTTCCCCGGTCTCGGCATCGCGCAGGGCCACGCCGTCGAGTCCCACGGACAGAATCCACCGCCCGCAGGGCGACGGCGCGCACCCGGTCTCCCCGATTGCCAGCGCGGCCTCGCGACGCTCCGGAGCCGGGAACCCCCGGAGTCTCACCCCGGTCCCGGGATCCCACACCTCGATGCCGCCCTCCCCGGCCGTGATCAGCTCGCGCCCCCCCGGGGGCCAGACGCAGGCCGTCGGCCGCGAAACCGGGAGGACGAGAGACGCCGCACCCGTCTCGTACTGCTTGTTCCGCCAGACGAAATGGGGCCGGATTCTCCCGGAGGCATCGTGCCGCGCGAGAAGTGTGCGGCGCGCCATCGCCTCATCCGGCTCATCGAGGATCCGTTGGAACAGCAGCTCCGGATGGCGCTGCAGTACGTGCACATGGCGGGAGAGAGTCTCCGAGAGGTCGGCGAGCAGCGCTCGCCGGGTCGGGCGGGTCATGAGAGCGATTCGCGCCGGCCGCCGTGGCGATGATGCCGCCCCTCGTGGGCGGTCAGCCGGTACATTGTGGGCGACAGGGATCCCCTCCTCGAGAGGTGAGAATGCCGCACGAAGCTCGGTTCCTCACAGTGATCACCCTGCAGACGGCCGACCGCCGGACCTTCCTGGTCATCCACGAAGCGAACCTCGCCGACTACGCGAGGACGAATCTCTCGGGCGGTCCAATGGAAGCCCGGATCCGGACCGCGCGTTAGGAGCTGCTCCGAAAGCCTCGACGGGCGCAACGCCGTGCATATGCAGCCGTTGGCACTGCTTGCCGGCCAGGCCGCCGCTCTGCATACTGGAATCATGCACGCCACATAGGAGAGCCCCATGCGTGCTCCGCGGAGATTCCCACGGCTCGCGATCCTAGCCGCGCTGCTCGGGACGGTTGCATCTGGTTGTTCGAGGGACGATAGCGGGTTCACGGCTCCCTCGCTCCAGGCTGCGGGCGCCGGGCCCACGCAGGACGATTTCGGCGCCGCGATCGCGGCCCGGAACCGCCACACGCCGGTGCTCCTCCGGGTGCCCGGGGTCATCGGCACGGGCGTGGGCCTGCTGCCGAACGGCCGACCGGGCGTGGTCGTCTTCCTGCTCAACGAGAACGTCACCGGCCTCCCCGCTGCTGTCGACGGGGTTCCCTTGGCCCGCCGGGTCACCGGCCGCATCATGGCGCTGAGCGACCCCACCAAGCGACTCCGGCCCGCCCCGCTCGGCTACTCCGTCGGGCACCCGAGCATCACCGCCGGGACGTTCGGCGCCCGCGTCGTGGATGGTTCGGGCGCGGTGTATCTGCTCAGCAACAACCACGTTCTGGCCGCCTCCAACGACGCCTCGATCGGCGATCCCACGCTCCAGCCCGGCACGTTCGACGGGGGCACCGCGGCCGACAAGATCGGTACGCTCTGGGCCTTCAACCCGATCGACTTCTCCTTCACCGGGCAGAACCGGATGGATGCGGCGATCGCCCGGTCCACCGTCGCCGAGATCGGCAACGCCACTCCGGCGGACGACGGCTACGGGACGCCGAACGCCACGATCGCCAACGACGCCAACAACGACGGCACGTTCGACAACCTGAGCGGCGTGCTCAACCTGGACATCCAGAAGTTCGGCCGCACCACCAAGCTCACCCGCGGGCGGATCACCGCGGTCAACGCGACCATCGAGGTGTGCTACGAGGTGCTGTTCATCTTCTGCATCAAGTCGGCCTACTTCGTGGACCAGCTGGTGATCGGAGGCACCGGATTCAGCGGCGGGGGCGACTCCGGCTCGCTCATCGTCACCGACAACGCCGGGCTCCATCCGGTGGCGCTGCTGTTCGCCGGCAGCGAAACCGAGACCATCGCCAACCGGATCGACCTGGTGCTCGGCCACTTCGGCGTGCGGATCGACGGCGGGGGAGCCCCGCCTCCGCCGCCGACGCCCACGACCGACCTGGCGGTGAGCTCGGTCTCCGCTCCGGGGGCGGTCACGCAGGGGAGCACCGTGAACGTCGTGGTGACGGTCCAGAACAGGGGCACAGAGGACGTGGGTGCCTTCGACGTCATGCTGCGGGACGCCACGGACAACGTCACCATCGGTACCCAGGGCGTGACGGGCCTGGCCGCCGGGGCGACGACGACGAGCACCTTCTCCTGGAACACCGCATCAGCATCGATCGGCCCCCACACCCTGATCGCGAGCCACGGCCTCACCGACGACAATGCCGGAAACAACCAGGCCTCGGCGACCAGCACGGTGAACTTTCCCGCGGGGGCCGGCAACATCCACATCGGGAACCTGGACGGCATCGCCTCCGACGACGGCACCACCTGGTCGGCCATTGTCGAGATCACGGTCCACGACGCGAATCATGCGCCGCTCAACGGCGCGACCGTCGTCGGCAGCTGGAGCCGGAACGGGCTCAATGCGAACACCTGCACGACGGGCGAGCTGGGCGGCGTCGGCACCTGCATCGTGCTGTTCCCGTCTCTCAGCAAGAAGTCGGTGAAGGCGGTGACGTTCACCGTCGGCTCGGTGACGATGGCGGGGCGGACGTACGTGTCGAGCAACAACCACGACGTGGACGGGAGCAGCAACGGCACGTCGGTGAAGGTCAGCCGGCCCTGAGGGGTCGACCATGCGCGGAATCGCTGAGCTGAGCTCGGCCTAGCGCGGGGCCCGTCCCGGCTCCATGGAAAAGAGGCAGCCGGAGCGCACGGGGATCGCGACTACGATCTCCCGCCCCTCGAGGCGCGGGGTCGCGCAGACGCCGAGGAGATCGGGGCCGAGCGCGCCGGTGGCGGCGGGGATGCGCAGGGTGACCGCGGCGGTGTCGTTGTTGAGCGCGACCACCGTCTCGCCGCGACGATAGATCATGGTCTGCTCGCCGGCGTTGAGCACCTGGGTCGCGCGTCCTCGGAACCCGGGGCGCGACGCGCGGAGCCGGAGCAGCGTCTGCACGTGGGCCCGGATCTCCTGCTCTTCCGGCGTGCGCCCGGACGCCTCGAAGGCGTTGCGGGCGTCCTCACGCCAGCCGCCGGGAAAGTCGCGGCGGTTGTCGGGATCACCGCCTCCCGGCATGCCGATCTCGTCGCCGTAATAGATGAGGGGCGTTCCCCGGGTGGTGAGGAGGAAGGTGAAGCCGAGCTTGATCCCCGCGGTGGTGGCGCCGCGCTCGTTCCGGATGCGCGAGACGTCGTGCAGCCCGAGGAACGTCACCAGCGAGGACGCATCGCGATACAGCCGGTCACGCGAGAGCATCTGCGCCACTTCGCGCAGGTGCCGGCCTTCGCCGAAGGCCCGGCGCATCGGGAAGTGGAGCGGGAAGTCGAACAGCGCGTCGACCTTGTCGTCGAGGCCGTCCCACTTCACCCGGCCCCCCTCGAAGAACGCGATGACCGTCGGATCGCCGTCGTAGACCTCGCCCACCACGGTGAGCCGCGGGAACTCCCGCTTGAGCGCCCCCATCCAGTCGCGCCAGAACCGTCTCGGTACGTACGGCCAGGTGTCCTGGCGGATTCCATCGATGCCGCTCGTCCCCACCCACCAGAGGGAATTCTGGATGATGTAGCGGGCCGTCTCCGGGTCATCCTGGTTCAAGTCGGGAAGGATGTCGATGAACCAGCCGTCGAGCGTTCGCTCGCGAACGGCGGGGGTGCTGTAGGGATCGGCGAGGGTCCAGATCTGCCAGTCGTTGGAGAGATGCCTTTCGGCGGTGCCGTGATACCAGGTGGGCGTCGGCGGGCTCGTCACCCAGGGGTGGTACGGCCCGGTGTGGTTCGCCACCATGTCCAGGATGATCCTGATGCCGTGCCGGTGGGCTTCGTCCACCAGCTGACGGAACCCCGCGAGGTCCCCCAGGTGCTCGTCGACCGCGTAGAAGTCCACCGCACCGTATCCGTGGTAATCGGTGATCGGCGCCCCGTCGTACTGCTCCCGCCGGTTGAGCTCGTTGGTGTTGTCGTAGATCGGATTGAACCAGATCGCGGTGACGCCCAGCTCCCTGAGATACGGGAGCCGCCGGCGCACTCCCTCGAGATCGCCGCCGTGGTAGTAGCGGCCCTTGGTACGGTCCACGAGCCCCGGCGACGCAGGGGGATTGTCGTTGGACGGATCGCCGTTGGCGAAGCGGTCCGGCATGATCAGGTAGATGACGTCGGAGGAGCCGAAACCCTGGAAGCGGCCCCGGGCGGCGAGGGGAGCGGCGACGGTGAAGGGCACTTCGACCCGTCCCCCCGGCGTCACCAGGGTGAAGGGGTAGCGGCCGGGGGACGCCGTGCGCGGGATGGTGACGTCCACGAAGACGTAGGTTCCCGCCGCGTTCACCTTGATGCCCGAGCAGGTCACCCGCGTGCACTGGGCGCGGGCGCCGGTGAGGTGCTTGCCGCGGATCAGGACCCGGACCGGGTTCATGGTGGAGCTGGTCCACCAGCCGGGCGGATCGACCTTCTCGACGACGGGGGTCTGGGCGGAAGCCGAGCCGGGTGTCATGAGCGCCACAGCCGCGGAAATCAGAACTAGAATCCGGTTCATGCGGGAGCCCGGGGATGGGGGGAAGGTCCTGTCACTCGGGATAACGTACACCGCGGCGCATCCCGGCCAAAGCGCGCTCGGGCCCTATCGGTCCCGGTGGCGGGTGATAAAATTGCCTGCTGCCCACCGATCCTCCTTCCCGCGCGGAGGCTCATCTGCCCGAGACGAACTCACCACGCTCGGTGCGGCGCTGAGCGGGCGCTTCCGGGAGGCGGACACGGCGTGCACTTTCAGCAGCCGGAGCGGTTCAACGCCGCCCTGACGGCATTCCTGGACGAAATCACCCGGAGTCGCTGAGTGCGGTTGGGGGTCTCGAGGGCGCTCAGACGGGAGGGAGCTCGGTTCCGGCCGGCGGAACGGCCCCCAGAGGACCAGCGGCACGCACCGGGACCTCGGCGTGCTCCTTCACCCGGAGCACCAACACGGCCGCGAGGGCCATGAACACGCCGCCGGCGATCACGGCCGCCATGCGGTTGTTGTCGAGCAGGTGGGACATCACCCAGCCGAAGAACAGGGATGCCAGGATCTCCGGAATCACGATGAAGAAGTTGAAGATGCCCATGTACACGCCGGTCTTCCCCGGGGGAATCGACCCGGCGAGGATCGAGTACGGCATCGAGAGGGTGCTCGCCCAGGCAATGCCGA
>JBOHSH010000120.1:0-31467 GCA_050733195.1 Gemmatimonadales bacterium | reverse complement strand
CCGCCAGGAAGGCGGCGCGCACGAAGGGGCGGGCAGGACGGTCCGCCGCAGCGCGGAAAGCCGCGCGGACGCGCCGCCGGAGGCGCCGGGCCTAGTCCTCTCCGAACGTTCGAGGACGAGGACGGCCTCGTCGAAGCGACCTGCTGCCGTGTCACCGGCGCCCGAGGGCGCCGGTACCTCAGGCGAACCCTTCGGTGTAATCGGCGATCGCCGCCCGGACCACCCGGAGCGCGTGCGCCCGCCCGTAGACGCGGTGAATTCGCGCCTGGGGCGGCTCGTGGGGTACGAGCTTGTAGGTGAGGAAGTAGTGCTGCAGCCGCTCGACGAGCACCGCCGGAAGGTCCCGGATGTTGCGGGCGCCGCCCCAGACATAGTCGTTGTGCAGCACCGCGATGATCTTGTCGTCCGCTTCCCGATGGTCGACCATCTGGAGGCCTCCGACCACGCGGGCCGTCACCAGCACCTCCCCATGGGTGATCGGCCGCTCGCTGAGCACGCAGATGTCCAGCGGGTCGCCGTCGCCGCGAATCGACCTGGGCGACAGGCGCTGCGTGCGCCGGCCGCAGTACGTGCGCGGAATGAAGCCGTAGAGCGCCGGAGGATGGGACGACCCCCGCTGCGGCCGGTCCACGCGCAGGTAGCCGGACTGCTTGTCGACCTCATACTTGGCCAGGTCGAAGGGCGTGATCTCGATGAAGGCGGTCAGCAGCTCCGGCGGCGCGGGGCCGGTCTCGAGGCCGTGCCAGGGATGCGGCCGGAAGCGGCTGGGCGCGACGCCGGGCGCCGGTTTCGCCGATCGTCTAGGCATTCGCACCGTTCTCCTCTCGTCGCCGCCGGATGCTCAGCAGCTTCGTGCACGTCGCGTGGACGGTTCCGTCGGATCCGCGGAGCTCCACCGTCTTTTCCCACTCGACCTTCCCCGCCTGGTCGACCGCCGCGCGGATCCCCGCTTCTTCGTCGGGCGTGATCCGGAACTCCGCGTGGAGGCTGGCGCGCCCGGGACGGCGGAACCGGATCGTGGCCGCCTTGTCCCAGACCACGAACTCGGGGCCGAGCCGCTTGATCAGCATCAGCATGTAGACGGGATCGAGCGCGCCGTACATGGCTGCCGCCGAAGATGGTCCCCGCGTAGTTCCTGGTCCGCCAGTTGAGCGGCAGGTGGATGCGGACCTCGCGCCAGTCCGCGGCGATGTGCGCGACTCGCGCCCCCGTCCCGCGCCAGGCCGGAAACCAGTTGAATACCCACCGGAAGAGCCTGGTCCGCCACGACTCGGGCGTCATTGAATCACGCGAACGGTGAGGGCGCCCGGACTGGCGCGACGTCAGCCGGCGGTCCGCCCCGCGTGTTCCGGAAGCCAGACGATGACGTCGAGCCGTCGGGCGTAGTGTGCCAGGGCGGGCGGACCGGCGACCTCGAGACCGTGCACCGCCGGCATGTCGTTCCGGTGGATCTCCGCGGTGGCAGGCTGCAGCGGCCAGGGCACATGATGGATCTCGGTCCGGAAGAGGTCGCCCGACTCGGACACCGCGTACAGACAGTAGCGCTCGGTGAGCCAGTTCTCCGGGCTGCCCGGCTGCGAGCGGAACTCGGGGCCCGACGGCGCGTACGATCCCTCGAAGCCCGCGCCGCTGTCCCGGACCGAACGATACTCGATGTGCCCGTTCGAGCGGCCCACCGACATGCGTGCCTGCACGTAGGGAAGATGGTAGAGCCATCGCGCCGCCTGGACCGCGACGATGTTCGCCGCGTCGAGGCTCAGGAACCAGACGCCGGGACGGCCGTCGAAAGAAACGTAGGTGCGGACGTTGAGCTCGGGAAAGACCGATAGCCCGGGAATCGCGGGGAAGCCGCGCGGCGCCACGTCCGACATCCAGAAGGGCGTCACGGCGAGCCACCCGCTGCCGTCGCGCTCCTGGACCTCGAGAGGCGCCGGCACGAGCGGGCGCAGTCGCTCCACTGGAACGGGCCAGTGCAGAAACAGCAGATCATGCCACGTCATCCGGCCCACCCAGGGTCCCGACGGCAACGGCCACGGTCGGTGATCGACCTGGGCGAGCGACGGATGCGCCATTCCTCAGCCGGAGCGCTCCGGGGCCGAGCCGTCCGGCTTCTTCTCGAGACGGATGGAAAGGGCGGTCATCCGCACGTGCTGTCGGGGCGGCGGCCGGTGGGAATGAGTCGCGCGCCCGTCACGAACAGCGACCGCATCCGGTTCCAGTCGCGGCGCTGTCCGGCCGGTCCGGAGATCATGGATACCTCGGGTCTCGAGAAAGTCAGTCGGCGTCGCCGTCGGACGCGATACCGGCGGTGGGCCGGACCTCGGGGGCCCACGTCCGGACCCACTCCTGCACCCGCAGGCCGAGCTGGACGTCGAGCCAGTCGCGGTCGGTCCGCGGCGACGGTGTGATCGTCGCGGCCATCCGCTCCCAGGAGCCGCGGTTGGTGATCTGGCGGAGCTCCTGCAGAAGCTCCGTCGACAGCGTCTCCGGCGCTTCGGGCACGTCGAAGAGCGCCTCCAGGGAATCTTCCGGCCGGAGCCGCCCCACCGGAACGCCGAGCGTGCCGGCGAGGACGGCCAGCAGGCGGCGCGCCGCGGCCAGCGGGGCCGCTCGGGACGCCCGCACCAGATCCGCGAGCGTCATCTCCTCCCGGGCCGCGAGGCGGCGGGCTACCCCCTGCCGGGCGAGCGCCGCGCCGCGTGGCCTGGTCGCCGCGGTGGAGGGAAGGTCGCTCATGCCGGTAAGGTAAGCTCAGGGCCGCGGGGTCCGCGGCGACGCGTAGGTGAGCCGGCCCCGCGCCGCCCGCCCGCCATCACCCCTCGCCGAACGTCACGCGCCCCCCGGGACACGCGAGCGTGATCGTCATCGCCGGCGTGTCTGCGGCCCGCGCTGTCACCGCGACCGCGAACGCCCGGACCAGTCGCTCGAGGTCCGCCGATTTCGGGTCGCGGATCACCACCTCGACCAGCGTGCACCCGCCGGGAGAAGTCGTCGATGGATGGGCGCTCTCCCGGCTCCACTGAATGAGGAAGGGAGCCGTAAGGGGGGCGGGCGCTCCGAGCCCCATGGCCGTCCAGGCGAGCAGGCCGCCATCCGGTTTGCGCCGGCTTCCGGATTCCGCCTCCCCGGTCGCGAAGCCTGACGATTGCAGGGCGTCGCGCGATCGCGCGAGGTCAGAGCTCCGTATCGCCCACCCGATCGGCGTGAGCCGCTTGAGCCCGCGAAGCGGCGTGGTGTCGGGCCCGTCGGGCGCGTCGGTTCGCGGGACCAGGATCTCCAGATACACACCATCGCCGAGCGCCACGAGCGCGTTCTGCGTTCCCCTGCCGGGGTGGACGCCGCCGAACACCGGACGCACGCCGGTGAGGCGCTCGAACTCGGCGAGACCGGAGTCGAGCGAGGCCGCGCCGAGGATCAGATGATCGATCCGATGGAGCGTGTCGCGCGGCGATGGGGCTCGCGGACTCAGGGGAACGAGCAGAGCGAGCAGCGCCTGAATGAGCATCGGAAGCTCCGACGGGGCGATCGAATCTACTGTCGAAATGGCACGGTGCCGCCGGGGGCGGCGGAGGGGACCGGTGCACGGAAACCACACTCCGACCGTCTTTAACCTTCATAGGGGCACGTAAGTCGAGGTACGGTGGCCGAGTTCCGGTCCAGCTCAGACCGGCGGGCGCGGGCCCGACTGTTGCTTCTCTCGACGTCTGAATCTTTGAAGGGGTGCCTGTGCAGACACATTCATACGACGAAATCGTCGAAGAGCGTACCTGGCGCAATGGCATTGAGATCGTTTCGCGGGTGAACTGGAGTCTGGTTGCACGGGTCCGGCGATCACTCGGCCTCTCCAGCGAGCTGCTGGCCGCGAATCCCCTGGTGATGGCGCCACGCCGGACACCACTCGCTCTCGTTCGTACCGGCGAGCGTCGCTCCCGTTCGCGGGCGGCGTAGGGAAGCACGGCCCTCGGCGCACGCCGGCGGCCGGACAATCCGACAAACCGAGCGGCGCACGCGTGTCCACGATTAGGACGCTGCGTGCGCCGCGTTGCATTTCCTCGAGCTCGTTCGCACCGCTTCGAAGTCTGACACTGTCGCCGGGAAACGTCAGATCGTGGAGGTAGATCCACAACCGACGTCGCGGCACTACATCGCCTTCACACGACCACTCCTTCGCTCAGCACCCAGACCTTGGTCGCGAAGAACAGGCGGATCATCGCCGCGTGGTCTCCCTCGGGCACCAGGATGACGAGGGCGTTGGCATCGGTGCCCCGGGTCGGTCGCACCGCTTCCTTCCGGCGCATCCGGGACGACAGCTCCTTGAACCAGTGTGGCAGCTCCGACCGCTGATCGGTTCGGACGACGGCCTTGGAGCGGCGCCCCTCGACATCGGCCAGCGCGACCTGGCAGTACCACTTGCCCCGGGCGGTCCCCTTCGTGGCCGGCACGAAGGTGAGGGAACGATCGGGCAGCTCCGCCCACGCCTTGAGGGGCGGCGTCGTGCGGGGTCGCACCTCGATGCGGCCGCCACGCTCGTCCGGCACCCGGACGATGAACTGCCAGCCGTGCCGGGAGGGGAGGTTCTTGTCCGTCACGGCATAGACGTGCTCCACGCCGCGCACCGGATCTCCGGCGAAGGTCCACGACGCCTGGTGAGAGTCCAGCGGTGTGACTTCGATCCGATCGAGCCGGTAACGCGTGCGAGTCCGCACAGTCGCCTCCCCCCGTTCGGGCTTGTCGTCAGCGAGGCAAACCCCCGCGCGAGCCCCCGCTGGTCGCGGCGCGCCCCGAGAGCCGCGAACGCTCCTGCTCCACGTACCACTCCGCCTCGCGCAGCAGGGCCTGCGCGTCGAAGAGAATCCCGTCCTTGATGGTCCAGGCCACGCCGCCGTGCTTCCACAGCTCGGCCCGGGGCACGAGCCCGTAGAAGCCATACCCGCGGCCGTACATCGCCTTGAAGTTGTCGATGGGGTTGCCGTTGACCACCGCCAGGTCCGCGCGGCATCCGACGCGGACGCCGCAGACGTCCTTCATGCCCAGCACCTGGGCGGCGTTGGTGGTGGCGACGCGGATGACGTCGATCGGATGGATGCCGGTCTCCTGCAGCATCTCGAGCTCCCGGATCAGCGCGATTCCGCCGATGCCGCCTTCGTCGCTGCCGGCGGTCAGGATCCCGCCCCGCTCGTGAAACGTCTTCACCCACTTCATCCAGATGGCGAAGTTCCGCTTCCAGTTGATCTCGTCGCTGGTCTTCCACTCCGTCTTGAACGCGCCGTGGCTGCTCGAGTCCGGCCCGACCGCCACCTCGCTCGGGTGCATCAGCGATTCCCGGACGGGCAGGCCTACCGCCCGCCACCAGTCGCGGTTCCCCTCGTAGACGGTGAGGGTGGGGTTCCAGTTCGTGCCGTTCCTGATCAGGAGATCGATGACCGCGCTCAGCCGCTCCGGCTGGCGATCGGCCTCGCTCCAGAGCAGACCCGCGTAGCGGAAGCGGTCGAGCTCCTTCCAGTAGTTGTAGTCCGTGGGGAGGTTCTGGGACCCGGTCAGGGCCGCGTCCGGAACGCCGTACCAGTGCTCGATGCTGGCGACGCCGGCCGTGGATGCCACGCGGGCATCGGTCTCGGAGACCTTGAGGTCCACCATCGTGAACAGGCCGAGCTTCCTGCCTTCGTCCACGGCGGCCTCGAGCACGTCGGGATAGTGCCCCGGGCTCTTGCTGATCTTGATGCAGTCCGCGCCGAGCGCCTTGAACTCCCGCACCATGACCCGCGCCTTCTCGGGCGTGTTGCCGGCGTCCCACTCGCGGAGCGGGAGCGGCCACCGCTGGCAGAGCACGAGCCGCGGCGCCGGAAAGGCGTTGGATGCGGACAGGCGGCGCTGCTCGGTGAGCGTTCTGAGTCCCGCCCCGCTGCCGGCGTCGCGGACCGTCGTGACGCCGTGCCCCAGATACAGCCGGTAGGCGTACTCGAGCCCTCGCGGACCCAGGCTCGCGCCGGGGGGAAGGTGCGCGTGCATCTCGACCAGCCCGGGCATCACGTACATCCCGCGGGCGTCGACGACCTTGTCCCCGGTGGCACGGGTGAAGGACCGGCCGTAGCCGGCGGCGTTCACGGGATCCATCGGGATCATGTCGACGATGATCCCGTTCTCGATCACGATGTCGACCGGTCCTTCCGGCGGCATCGCGCGGTTGCTGCCGGGAGTCCCCCTCCCCGAGAGGATCGTGGCGCCGCGGACCACGAGACGGGGAACCCGCTCGCCGCGGGTCGTGCCCATCGGGAGGGGGCCGGGCCCGTTGTTCGACACGGCGATCGACTCGCCGGCGCTCTGCGCCTGCGCGGCGGCGCCGGCCGGTCCGAGGAGACCGAGGAGGGCGATCGATCCTATCGACAGGCGCATGGTTACCTCCCTTCCTGGACGCGCCGGCAGGCCCGGCCAAGTCGTTCGAGGCCGTCGGCCACCTCGTCTGCGCTCATGAGCATCTGCGGGGCGATCCGGACGACGTGATTGTGGAGACCCCCGGTTCCGATCAGGAGCCGCTCCGCCTTCGCAGCCTCGAGGAGCGATACCGAGAGCCGGGGGCTGGGCTCCTTGCTCGCCCGGTTCTCGACGAGCTCCAGGGCCTGCATGAGTCCCATGCCGCGCACGTCGCCGATCCAGTCGTGCTCCCGGTACAGGCGGTCGAGGCCTTCACGGAGCTGCGCCCCGCGCGCGGCACTCCGCGCCGGCACCTCCTCGCGCTCCATCACCTCGAGCGTCGTGTCCATGGCGGCCATGCAGACGGGATTCCCGCCGAATGTCGAGATGGTCTTGCCCTTCCAGGCGGCGGCGATCTCGTCGCGGGTGATGGTGGCTCCCACCGGAAACCCGCCGGCCACCGTCTTGGCCATGACCATGATGTCCGGCTCGACGTCCCAGTGCTCGATGCCGAACCAGCGCGCGCCGGTGCGGCCGAATCCCGTCTGGACCTCGTCGGCGATGAAGAGCCCGCCGCGGCCGCGGATGATCTCGGCCACGCGCTGGAAGTAGCCCGTAGGCGGCACGATATAGCCGCCCGCGCCCTGAATGGTCTCCGCGAAGAACGCCGCCGGCCTCCCGCTCGTCACCGTCTGGATCACCTCTTCGACGTCGCGCGCGTACCGCTCCGCGCAGGTGTCGTGCGACGGTCCGCACCCCGCTCGATAGCAATAGGGCGCGATCGCGTGCCGCACCCACGGCACCGATCCGCCCAGCGGCGACCACCCGCTCATCGCCGTGAGCGTCGTGCCGAGCGCGGAGCGGCCCGAATAGCCGTAGCGGAGCGCGATGACCTCGTCCCGTCCCGTGAACATGCGGGCCAGCATGATCGCGGTCTCCACCGCCTCCGTGCCGCTGTTCGTGAAGAAGGTCTTCCGGAGCCGCCCGGGCGCGAGGTGGGCCAGGCGCCGGGCGGCGCTGATCTGCGGCTCGGTGAGATAGAGGGTCGACGTGTGGCCGAGCCGGCCGACCTGCTCGCGGACCCGCTCGACGACCTCCGGATGACAGTGGCCGATGCCCGTGGTGAGGATGCCGCAGAAGAAGTCGAGGTACTCGCGGCCCTCGGCGTCCACGACCGTCGACCCGCTGCCCTCGACCAGCACCAGCGGCTCGCGGTAGTACGGCGGCGCCGCCGGGACGATGTGCTCCTTCCATCCCGCGCGCACCTGCGCCGCGAGGCCGCTGGACGATGTCACGCTCGTGCTCACGTATGCCTCACCGTTCACTGTTCACCGTTTACCGTTCACCATCGTGAAATCACCACCCGCCGGTCGGTGTAGAACTCGACGCCGTCCCGGCCCTGCGCCTTGAGATCGCCATAGAAGGACGCGCGCGACCCGCCGAACGGGAAGAAGGCCATCGGCGCCACGACGCCGATGTTCACGCCGATCATGCTGATGCCCGCGCGGTAGCGGAAGCTGCGCGCGGCGGCGCCGCTCGTGGTGAAGAGCGAGATCGCGTTGCCGTACGGATTTCGCAGGGCCAGGTCGACGGCGTCGTCGAGCGTCGCCGCCCGCGCCAGCCCCGCGACGGGGCCGAAGATCTCCTCCCGCCCGATGGCCATCTCGGGCACGACGTTCTCGAAGACCGTCGGCCCGAACCAGTGCCCGCCCGGATGCTCGGGAACCCGCGCGCTTCTCCCGTCGAGCACGAGGGTCGCCCCTTCGCGCTCCCCCTCGCCGACGTACCGCGCGACGCGCTCGCGGTGCGCCGCGGAGATCACCGGTCCCATCGTCACGCCGGCCTCGAGACCGTGCCCGAGGCGGAGCGACGCGGCGCCGTCCAGCACCCGCTCGCGGAGCGGACGGAAGGCCTCGCCCACGCCGACGACGACGCTGCCGGCGAGGCAGCGCTGCCCGGCCGCGCCGTACACCGACGCGACGATCGCCCGGGCGGCGGCGTCCAGGTCGGCGTCCGGCAGCACGATGATGTGGTTCTTGGCGCCGCCCAGCGCCTGGACCCGCTTGCCCAGAGCGGCCGCGCGGGCGTAGACCGACTTCGCCACGCTGCTCGAGCCGACGAACGACACCCCGCGCACGTCGGGGTGCTCGAGCAGCGCGTCCACCGCGCGACCATCGCCGTGGACCACGTTCAGGACCCCCGGCGGCAGGCCCGCCTCCCCGGCGAGCGCGGTTACGCGCTGATGGGTGAGCGGATCGCGCTCGCTCGGCTTGAGGACCACCGTGTTTCCCGCGGCGACCGCGAGCGGCCAGAACCAGAGCGGGATCATGACGGGGAAGTTGTACGGGGAGATTACGGCGAACACGCCGAGCGGCTGGCGGAACGTCTCGCAGTCGATGCCCGGCGCGATCTGCTCGAGGGACTCACCCATGAGCAGCATGGGCATCGCGCAGGCATGGGTCACGCTCTCGATCCCGCGCGCGAGCTCCCCCCGCGACTCGTCGCGGGTCTTGCCGTGCTCGCGCGTCATCGTCTCCGCCAGCGACTCGACGTCCCGCTCGAGCAGGGCGCGCAGCCGGAACAGCACCCGGACCCGGTCGACGACCGGGACGCTCCGCCAGCCGGGGAACGCGCGGGCGGCTGCCGCGACCGCCGCGTCGACCTCCTCGCGTCCCGACAGCGGGACTCGGTCGAGCGCCTCGCCGGTCGCGGGGTCCGCGACGGCCAGCGAGTCCCCACCCCGGAAGGGCGTCCACCGGCCGTCGATATAGTTGGGAATCGGCATCCGAAGCGCTCGGTCCGGTCGACCCAATCTACCTCGCGTCCCCCGGTCAGCGCTGCCCGAACCGGCCTCCGCGTGTGATCGGCAGGCCCCGGGCGCGTCATCCCCAGAGGGCGGCCGGGAGGGCCGGCCCGGGTCTCTCTCGGGATGACACGATGAGCAAGCTGCTGCGGGGACTGGTGGCGGGCTGGGGGGCAAAGAGGCTGGGGGGCGGCTGCTTCACCACCATTCTGATCTTTCTCCTGCTCTGGTGGCTGCTCGGGCACTTCCAGATCTTCCAGTGACCCGTTCGGGCGGGGAGCCGGTCTAGGCGGTCGGCCTCCGCCTGTCGGCTTCCTCCATCCTTCTCGCGGCCAGCGACCAGTCGATCTCCGGCGCCACCTCCGCCTCTTCGAGCTCGAGCGCGCGCTCGGCGCGCGCGACCACGGCCGCGCCGCCCGGCGCCAGGCGTCCCAGCTCGATCTCCGCCCGACGGCAGAATCGCTCCTGGCGTGCGCGGTCCGACATCTCCGCGGGAAAGCCGAGCGCGTGAAGCCTGGCGTGCATCGCTTCGTGCAGGAGGGTGGCGGCGATCTCGGTCTCCGAGATCCCGGGATGCACGGCGAAGGTGAGCTCGACCAGCGCCAGCCGCTCGTCCATCAGGTAGGCGCCGCGGCAGGGATAGCGGCGCACCACGATCCCGGCCAGATCCCGGCGCAGGTGCCGCCCGTAGTGCGGTGTCCACCGGTCGATCAGCGCCAGGGCACGCTCCAGCCGCTCGAGCACGCGGGCCGTCGGGATGTCCGGCCTGGAGTTCTCCACCACGACCGCGACGCCGCGAACGCGGTGGAGCGTCCGCAGGAGCCGATGGAGCCAGCGCCGGAGCCGGTCGATCGTCATCGGCCCGCGGCGCCGTCCAGGCGGAACGCGCCGGCCTGCTGCGACAGCCGCTCCGCCGTGGACGAGAGCGCCGCGGCCGTGGAGGCGATCTCCTCGGTGCTCGCGCTCTGCTCCTCGGCCGACGCCGCCACCTCCTCCATCGCCGCGGCGAACGCCTCGGTCCCGCGGGCCAGAGCGTCGAGCCGGCGCGAGGTGTCCTCCACGACGCTGTTCGTCGTGAGCGCGGCCGTCTCGATGTCGGCGGTCCAGGCCTCGGTGTCTGCCACCGCGGCCTCGACCTGCAGGAACGATTCGAGCCCCGCCTGCGTGGAACGGCGGACGTTCTCGACCGCGGCGCCCGACCGGGCGCTCGAGGCGCGCGATTCTTCCACCTTGGCGAGCAGCGCGTTGACCACCTGCTCGGTCCGCTCGGCCGCCTGCGCCGACGTGGTCGCCAGCCGTTCCACCTCCTTCGCGACGACGCCGAACCCGGCGCCCTCCGCGCCGGCCCGGGAGGCCTCCATGGCCGCGCTCAGCGCGAGCAGCTTGGACTGCCGCGCCATGCGCTGCACCAGCTCGACGAAGTCCCGGATCTCGCTCGAGGCCGCCGAGAGCCCCTCCGCGGCCTGGATGCCGTTCTGCGCCTCGGCCACCAGCGTCTCCAGGTCCCGCGCGCTCGCGTTGAGCCGCTGGCGGTTGCCCCGGGCGAGCTCGCGGAGCCGCTCGTTCCGCTTGACGCCGTCGGCCACGCCGGAGGCGAGCGCCGTGGAGAGCTCCAGCAGCTTGGCGGAATCGGCGACCATCTCCTGAATGTTGCGGACCATCTCCGACGACTGCTGGCTCAGGTCGATCGACGTCTGCGACATCTGCTGCGCCGAAGCCGCGATCTCCTCCGAGCTCGAGGTGAGATCGAGCGCCATCTCCGCCGTCGTTCCCGCCGAGTCCTTGATCGCGACCGTGAGATTCCGGAGCCCGCCGATCATCGCGCTGGTCGCGCGCGTCATCCGCCCGATCTCGTCGTCCGCGTGCGACTCGGTCACGCGGATCGTGAGATCGCCGGCCGCCACCGATTCGGCGGCCGCGGCCAGCGCGGCTGCCGGGGTCGCGATGCGCCGTTTCATGAATGCGTTCATCGCCGCGAGCGCGCCGACCAGAAGCCCGAACACGCCGAGCCCGGCGATCCCCAGCAGCGTGCGCGCCCTCCGGAGTTCCGCGAAGGCGACCGCCCGGGGAATGGACGCGACCACGCGCCAGGCCTTGCTGTTGGCCGCGAGGACCGAGGCCAGCCGGGGCTCCTCCGCGGTGAACCCCACGACCCCGGGCGACTCCCGGGGCAGGCTCGAGTGGCCCAGGAGCGGCTTGAGGCCGGCGGGGCCGCCGGAGCTCGCGATCACCCGTCCGGCGCCGTCGATCAGATCGACCCGGATCACGCCGGTCGTCCCGGCGTCGTTCACCGCCTCCTCGAGCGCGTGCAGGCCGTACACCACCTTCATCACGCCGACGGCGGGGGCGTCGTCGCGCTCCCGCACGGCGCTCGCGACCGAGATGGTCACCCGCTGGGCGGACTCGTCGTACGAGGCGGTCGCGGCGCTCTTCCCCAGCGTGACCGACTGCCGCCACCAGACTTCATCGCTCTGCACGAAGTCCGAGGTACGGGCCGTGGTGACGGCGTTGAAGCCGTTGGTATCGGTCACGAGCACCTCGGCCAGATCGAGGGAGGTCCCGCGCTCGATCAGGAAACGGCGCGTTCGCGCATCCACGTTCAGCGATCGGGTCGAGTCGAACCGGCGTTCCGCCTCCTCGAGCATGAGATCGGAGAGCCCGAGCTGATTCGCGCGCTGGCTGCCGAGCCGGGCGGCGTCCACCACGTTGGGAAGCGAGGCGAGGAGCTGGACCTGCCGCTCCCGCTCCGCCACCACCCGGTCGATCACCAGCGCCGCCTGTTCCGCCGCCTGGAGAACGCCGGCTTCCGCCTGTCGCCGGATGCGCTCCTCGATCAGGCGGCTGCCCACCAAGCCGAGCGCGCCAAGCACGACCAGCAGCGCCACGCCGACCCACAGGACGATGCGCCGGCTCAGGGTGCTCGCGGAGGTCGCGGCGAATGTCGCCATCGCCACCTCGATGTGTAGGGACGGGAGATGTGCGGACGCTAACGGGACCGGACTGGAGCGTCAACGGAGCGCGCTTCCGCGAGCGGCGGATCCGCGGGCGAAGGCGTGGTCAGGCGGCGGAGTCGAGGTATCCCGTCTCGGTGAGCGCGAGTCGCTCGGCCTGACTGAGCGTGAGACCGCTGGCCAGGACCTGCGACGGGCCCCACCCGGGCTCGGCCGTCCGCGCTTCCGCGACGACCGTCACCCCGCGGGTGTCCTCCCACAGCCGGACCCGGCGGCGCCCGTCCGCGGCGAGGTACTCCTTGAGGAATTCCTCGGGGAGCCGGACCGACACGATGCGCGGACGGAACGGTGCGCACACGAGCAGGTACAGCGACGCGCCGAGGCCGATGGCGCCGATGATCGCGTAGCCGATCATGAGCGCGTCCCGCATCCACTGGCGACCGAAGCCGGCCAGCAACCGATCGCCCGCCCAGACAATCACGATCGAGGTCCCGAGGCCGATCGCGGCGATGACGAGGAATCCGGCGGCCGATCGCAGGCACTCACGGCGGGTCATGCGCTCCGCGTCCACCCGCGGACCGTAGGAGGAGAAGAACAGCCGGGCGAGCCACGTGCCCGGAGAAGACGCCGCGAGGATCGAGAGTCCGAAGGACGCGGCGAGGACGAGCAGAATCGGGAGTGCGCTCACTGCAGTTCCACAGGGTCGAGATCGGTCCGCAACCTGCCGTCGCTCCGGGGGGTCGGGGTCGGGGTCGGGGGTCGGGGGTCGGGGGTCGGATCGAGCGAAGGCTTCCCTGAATCGGTCGAGCGGAGGGCCGCGCTGTTTCGAATCTAAGTCTCACCCGCGCCGGGCGGTACCCGCTCGCGTGCGCACGACGGAGGGAAGGAGCAGCGGCGGGACCGGGTTTCGGTCAGAAGGCCGAGACGACGAGCCCCAGTCCGATGAGTCGGTACTTCGGCATGGCGCCCAGGGACTGGGCCCAGGTGAATCGGGGCCCCACGGCGGTGTGTGTGCCCAGGCCGAAGTCCATGCCGAGCGCCGCTTCGAGCCCGACCCGCCCTTCTCCTCCGGCGCCCAGGCACGCCGCGGCATCGCACGCCCCCGGCTCCCGACCTGACAGCCGCGCGAAAGCGAAGCGTACGTACGAGCCCACCGGGCCTCCGGCGCGCACACTGAACCCCAGGTTGATCGCTTGGAAGGTCCAGTTACCGCCGACGGCGCGCCGATACTCCGCCTCCACGTTGACCCTCCGGCTCACCCCGAGGCCCACGCCGACGCCGCCGAGCAGGTTCTGCCCGTCGGAGGAGATCGTGCCGGGACCCTGATCCGCATAGGTCGTGCTGATCGCGTGCGGTCCGATCGTGACGATCACGCGGGGCCGGAAGGGACCCTGCGCCTCGAGCACCGGAGCGCAGACCGTAAAGAGCAGCAGCGTCCAGCGGGGGATCATGAAGTCAACCTACCGTGTGGAGGCAACTACGCCAGCCGCGCGAAGCGGCGCGGGTTACTGCCGGATCTCGTTGACCCGGAAGAGCAGGCTGCAGCAGGTCACACCGCCCTCGGCCTTGGCCAGCTCCCCGCAGGGAACCGGCCGCACCGCGACCCCGCGCCGGTCCAGGATCGCCGCGGTTCGGGGGTAATGGTCCGGAACCAGGACCGTGCCGTCGATGCGCAGCGCGTTGGCCGCTCCGGGCTCCTCGACGTCCACGTCGATCCGCTCGTAATCGGCAAAGGTCCCGGGAGGAACCCGCTGACGGTTCAGCAGCACCACACCGTCCGCCACTTCGGTCACCGCGCTCTTGAGGTGGAGGCAGCCGGTCACCGGCACCCCCTGGACGGTGTACCCGAAGCCACGCAGGGCCTCGCCGAGCTGTCGCGCCCCTTCCGGATTGGTCCGGGAGGAGAGGCCGACGAAGACCCGTCGGCCCAGCACCAGCACGTCGCCTCCGTCGAGCGAGGCGGGCTCCCTGAGATGCAGCGTGTCCCGGTAGGTCTCGAGGAGCGGCGCTATCGCTTCCGGCTCGTGGACCCGGGACGGAGCGCCGGGACGGGCGATCACCGCGGCTTCATCCAGCACGACGGCCGTGTCCTCGATGAAGACCGCGTCGGGAAGGTCGGGAGCGGCCGGCGCCTGTACGACCGTGGCTCCCGCCGACCGCAACGCGGCTTCGTACGCCGCGTGCTCCCGGTGCGCCCGTTCCACGTCGATCGGGACGCGCTCCTGGTGGGTGAGCGCGCACGACGCGAGTGACGGGCTCACCGGCCGGGTGATCGCGATCAGCATGGGAGGAAGGTGGTGGGGGGCCTCGAAGCCCCCCGCTCCTGCTTCAGCGTCCGGCGGCTCCGGGAACCCTCCCCTCGGCCGCCGGGAACACTTCGACTGCGAGAGTGAACGTCCGCTGCTGGGAAGGATTCAGGGCGCCGACGCCGACAACCTGGCGGGCGATTTCCTCGCCTCGCTCGTTGCAGATCGAGAGCATCACCGAGTACTCCCACGGGCGCTCGTCGGGAGGCTGACGGATGGTGCCCTCGACCCGCAGCGCCGAAAAGCTGGTCTGGGCCTGACGCGCGGCTCCCGGATCGAAGCGGAGATGATGACGGCAGGCCGGACAGACCGCCGCGCTGTCGAGAATGGTGGCTCGACAGTGCGGGCAGACCCGCGTCGCTCCCGGCGCTCCCTGACGGGTAGCGCTCATGCGGCGGAGCCGGTCTCCCTGGCCAGCGACGGCTTCGATCCGGCGCGGTCTTCCCACCCGAACTCGACCTGGCCCCGCATGCGCGAGCCGGCCGCCACGATGAGCGACCCGGCCTTGAGATCCCCGGTGAGCACGCCGGTCTCGAGCAGCTCCACCCGGGCGGCCGCGTCGATGTTCCCTTCGAGCTCCCCACCGATGGTGACGGTATTCGCCCGCACCGCGCCGGTCAGCTTGGCCCCCGACTCGATGCTGAGATTGCCCTGGACGTTCACGTCGCCCTTGAAGCGGCCGGCGATCCGCACGTGTCCGGTGCCTTCGATCTTGCCCTCGATGGTGAGCTCGGCGGCGATGAGGGACTCCTTCATCTCACGCTCCGGCGTCCGGCGTGGCATGTCGTAGGTCGGGGGGGTCTCGGTCCGGGGCTCGACTTCCTTCTTCGGCGTCGTCGCGGGCTCCGGAGCGAGCGTGCCTACCTTCGGGGCGGTCTGTTCCTTCCAGATGGCCATGGTGTGAAGCTCCTGTCGTCGTGGCGATGATTCGGCGGGAGGGACGAGGGTGGTACGCGCAGAGCGGTGTGCTTCGACACGACGCTACACGGACCCGCACCGGCACCGCCCCGCCTGATCGGCTCACCGGCACGTGGGTCCCCGACCATCTGGGGACTCCCGAAGATAGCCCGCTTTGCCGAGTCTGTCTGCCGGTGGCCGAGCGTGACCAGAAATCGGCCGCGGCGAACCTTTAAACGTATCGCGCCACGGCCATCGCCGCCGTGGCGAGCACCAGCAGGAGCACCACCAGCCGGCTGACCGCGATGCCGCGCGTCCGGAGGCGCTGGGCTTCGGCGAGAAGCGGGGCCCGCTCCGCCTCCGCCGACGCGGCGGCACGCTGCGCGAGGGCGGCGGCCCTGAGCATCGCCGGGCGGGTTACGGCGATCCCGATCAGGAACGCGAGGACGGCGGCGGCGGCTCCGACCGCGAGGGTGAGCCCCGTCGGCGAGCGGATGAAGGCCGCCGCGAAGCCCGCGGAGACCCGCCAGTACAGCAGGAGCCCCGAGAGAATGGTCACGAGGGCGATCACCGGGATCGCCGTCAGCAGACCGCGGCGCTGCACCGCCGTCATGACCTTTCCGCCCTCCGGCCCCGAGTCCGCGATCGCCGGCACCAGGAATGCGACCATGAAGACCATCATGCCGACCCAGACGGCACCGCCGACCACGTGGAGGAGACGAAGCGTGACGATGAGGAGATCCATGGGGAATCGGTGTCAGCGGGTTCGGCCGCGGCCGCCCTTCCGGCGCTTCTTCGCGCGCCGCCGGGGCTTCACCACGGCGAGAAGTCCGGTCTCGGGATGGATGAAGAGGTCACCCGCAGCGAGCCGGGTTCGCCACGCGGGACGGAACGGCGGGGTGACGAGCAGCTCGCCCGACGGGTCGATCGTCACATGCCGGGTTACGTAATCCCAGACGTGATCCCGCACGTGCTGCTGCACGGCGGAGGTCGGCCGGAGCCGCCTGGAGATGTCACGGTAGACCGCGTTCCACGGCCGGCCGACCTGCTTCCGCAGGTAGCGCTTGAGGGGAGCCAGGTTCTCGTTGAGCTGCTTGCTCGAGTTGCCCACCACGTGCCGGCGGCGGATCCCCTCCCGGGCCGGAAGGTCGTCCGGATCGGCGTTCTTCTCCCAGCGCGGCGGGCGGGACGGGGCGAAGTCCGCCAGGCGCGGCCGTTCGACGATCACCTTGTGCATGTCGCGGCGCATGGGGAGAAGATAACCCGCGCCGCGCCAGGGCGGACCAGGGCCTTCAGCGATTCGGCGCCCGAAGAATCCGCGCGCAGATCTCCTTCACCAGCTTCGCCGCGACCGCCGCCGTCATGCCGCTGCCGTCCTGATGCGGGTTGAGCTCGACGACGTCCGCGCCGATCAGCGTACCCCCGGCATCCTGAATGAGGCCGAGCACTTCCCTTACGGTCAATCCGCCGGGCTCACGATGCCCGACGCCGGGGGCGAATGCCGGATCGATCCCGTCCAGGTCGAGCGAGAGATACAGCGGCCCGTCGACCCGCGGCCGTGCGCCGCCCGCCCACGCGCGCATGTCGATCACCTCCACGCCGAAGCGCTCCGCCTGGGCCCGCTGGTGTCCGGTCAGCGTGCGGATGCCGACCTGGACCAGCCGGCCGGCCAGCCGCTCCTCGAGGATGCGGGCGAAGGGACACGCGTGCGAGTAGCGGTCGCCCTCGAACACGTCGTACAGATCTCCGTGCGCGTCGATGTGGAGAATGGTGGCGGAGGGATGTGCGCGGTGGATCGCGCGGAAGATGGGGTACGTCACCGAATGGTCGCCGCCCAGGGCGATGGGCCGCGCGCCCTCGGCGAGCACGGCGGCGATGCCGGCTTCGATGGCGGAGCGCGCCTGAGCGGCATCGTGAGACAGCGCGAGATCACCCGCATCGGCGACCGCTCCAGGCTCGGCGAGATCCCGAAGGTCCTCGCTCCAGGAGTTCCCCGACGGCGAATGCAGCGCCGCGCGGATGACGGGCGGCGCGAGGGCCGCGCCCCGCAGGAACGAGGAGCTGCCGTCCCAGGGGACGCCCACCAGGCAGGGCCGGGCCGTCGTCATTCGCTCAGCCGGCGGGGCCGGACCCCGGGGTCGCTGGTGCCAGCGTACCGGTGTACCGCATCTCGTTGGTCGCGACGAAGCCCAGCTCCTCGTACAGCACTCGGCCGTCCGGCGCCGCGTGGAGAACCAGACCGTCCACCTGCTCCGCGCGGGCCCATTCGATGATCCGCTGCATCAGCGCGCGGGCGATGCCGCGGCGCCGCCAGGGCGGCTCGGTGTAGACGTTGAGCACGAGGGCCTGCCGGCCCTTCGCGACGCGCGCGCCGTCGGTCCCCGGAAACGCCAGGACACGCCGCAGCTGGACGCCGGCCCCGCCACGACCTCGTGCCCACCCACCGTCGTGAGCCACCCCAGGTACTCCCCCGCCGGCAGCGCCGCCGCGAGGTAATCCGCCGTCGCGCGCTCGAGGTCGGGCACCAGCACGGCCGACAGCACGCCCATCTCCAGAAGCACCCGGGCCCGGTGGCGGGCGATGATCGCGATGTCCGCCGGCGTGGCGACCCGGATATCGAGCTCTCCCTTCACGGCGTCGGCGGCCGGTCGCAGCGCGGGTTAGGGAACCCGGCTCGCCGCCGCGAGCACCGTCCGGACGGCGGGCGCCTGCGCTGAGCGGTCGCCGGTCGAGCGAACCAGCGCACGGATGGCATCGATCAATTCCGGCCGCCCGATGATGGCGGCATGATTCTCCCCCGGCACCTCGATCAGGCGGCCCCGCGGCCACCAGGTGGCGACCTCGCGCGACTGCGGCAGCAACGGATCGGCCGTCCCGATCACGATGATGGCGGGAGCCCGGATCCCTCCGCGCTCACCGGGTGCGACGACCAGGGTGCCGGTGGCTCGCATCACCGCGATCAGCGAGCCCAGGTCGTTCTGGGCGAGCATCTGCGCGCTGAACCCCGCGGCGACCGAGTCGGGAATGCCCGGGAACAGCCATTTCACGAAGCCGGTGAGCCCTTCTCCCCGCTCCAGCGCGACGCTCCAATCGCGGGTAAAGGCGACGAAAGCCGCCGAATCCGCGAAGAACGGCCCCGCCACGAGTGACACCGAGGCGACGCGGTCGGGATACCGGGCCGCGGCCTGTGCCGCGATCACGGCACCCATGGAGTGCCCGACCAGGTGGGCGCGCCGGATCTGCAGGCGGTCGAGGAGGGCGACCAGGTCGGTGACGAAGGGACGGCCGTACCGGACTGGATCGGAGAACTTGGAGCTCTGCCCGAAGCCCCGCTGATCGAGCACGATCACCCGGTGGTCGCGCGCCAGGGAATCCGCGAGGGGCGTCATGAACTCGATCCGCTGGGCGTAGCCGTGCAGCAGCACGACCGGCGGGCCCGCGCCGATCTCCCGATAGCGGAGCCGGACATCTCCCCCGGTGAGGAACTGGTCGGGAGCCGTCCCGAGCTGTCGCGCCGGTGCGACGGCAGGGGCCGGCGCGCTGGAGGGCGTCGAGGTCGTACCGCCGCAGCCCGCGAGCAGCGCGGCCAGGATCAGCCGCACGGGAATCGCGAGAGAGCGCATGGAGTCCTCCCGGCTAGCGGAGTCGAGCGAGCTCGATCTCCGACAGAATGAACCCGAACGCCGGCCAGCCGCGGGAGCGGATCGATCGCTCGAACCACTCGCGGGCCTTCGCCGTATCGCCGCGTACCAGGTGCCAGTTCCCCACCCCGTAGCTGAGGGTGGCCACGACGACGTCGCCCGTGTCCGCCGGCGTGATGACGGCGTCGGGGCCGATCTGGGCCCGATAGAGCTTGAGCCGCTGCGCGTAGGCGTTGGCGATGGGAAGGGAGTCGGGACGCCGGTCGAGCATCGCCCGTGCCTCGGCGGTCCGGCCGGCGCGCATCAGCGACATCCAGAGCCAGTCGGTGGCTCCCGCCAGCTCGCCCGCCTCGGGGGCGCGAGGCTGCGCCCGGGAGAACGCGTCGGCCGCGCGGTCGAACTCGCCGCGGGCGAATCGGACGATGCCGAGATGGTAGAGAACGCCGTAGTTCGTGCTGTCCAGCTCGAGCCCGCGGGTCAGATCCGCCAGCGCGCGGTCGAATTCTCGCACGGACAGGTACCGGTGACCGCGCCAGCGGAACAGCACCGGATCATCGGGCGCGAAGGAGAGGCCGCGTGTATAGGTCGCGATGGCCTCGCGGAACCGGCGCGCCGCCGACTGCGCCTGGCCCAGCTGGACGATGCGGGCCACGCTCCGCGGCTCGGCCGCGAGAGCGGCTTCGGCCTGCGTGATGGCTCCGGTATCGCGCAGGGACCGGTACTCCACTCCGGACGCCGACCGGTATTGCACGGTCTGCGCGTACACCGGAGAGACGGCTGCGGCGAGAGTGAGGAGCCTAGGAATGCCGCGAACAAGGCGTCCACGCTGCGAGGTCATCCTTACCACCATCCGATCATCGGCGTGCGATTCTCGATCGGCCCCGGGTCGGCGACCGCACGAACCAGCCATCCGGCCACGTCCGCCCTTCCGATGAGGGACCGGGCACGAAAGCGGTCGAGCACGCGCGCCCGCGAGGAGGGCCTGGCGCTCACGAGCGTCACGGGCCGCACCGCTATCCAGTCGATCCCGCTCCGGCCGAGCACGTTCTCCATCGCCTCGAGATCGGCATACATCGCCCCGATCGAGGAGTGCCGGATCAGCCAGCGCATCATGCCGTTTGTCGCGCTCAAGCTTTCCCCGACACCTGCGGCACTGATGGCGGCGAACCGACGCGCCCGGTCGTCGCCCAGTCCCGCGAGCACGGCCCGGGTGCTCAGCTCGGCGACACCGGGAGGCGGTCGCAGCGGCGACCACGGATTCCGCGGATGGGTCCGCTGCGGACCCACGCAGGAGATGACCGCGTCCCGGCCGGCGAGGAGCCTCGACACTGCTGCGGTATCCAGCGCGCTGCCTCGCTCGACGACGACTCCCGACGGCGGCGCATAGGCGCTCTCCGGCCGCACCAGCGCGGTGACCTCGTGACCCTTCTCGACGGCCATCTTGACGGCCCACTGTCCGCAGCCACCCGAGGCGCCAAGAATAAGCAGGCGCACGGCGAACTAGCCGAGCCGGGCGAACGCCCGGAGACCGAGCGCGCCCGCGGCGATCTCCAGCGCGAGGAAGATCGGCATCAGCGCGCGCGGCGCGGAGGAGGGCAGGACGGCCGTCATGGAGACGTGGGCGGTCCTGGCTCGCGCGCGCGAACGAGCCAGCGATCGAGCGGCCCGGGGCCCGGGCCCACGAACATCAGCGTGAGCGCGGCGCCGAGCAGGGTGAACTCGAACTCGACGCCGCCGGGCGCGAAGAAGCCGCCGGGAAGCCGGACGGCCAGGATCGCCACGAGCATGTCGATGGCGAGTAGCAGGCCGGCCCAGCGCGTCGCGAATCCGGTGAGCACCGCCGCACCGCCGAGGAATTCGACCAGGGAGACCACGACCGCGCTCACGGCGGGAAGCGGAATCCCCATGTTCTCCATGGCGTTCGTGGTGCCGCTGATACCGAAGACGAACAGCTTCTGTCCGCCGTGCATCAGGAAGACGGTGCCGACGACGATCCGGAGCGGGAAGAGACCCCAGGCCGTGAACGGAGAAACGGCGGGAGGAGGCATGTGTCGAGGTCCCTCGTGGCGGTGACGGGTAGGGCGGGAGGCCGGTTGCCTCCGTCGCGTGCGGCGATCCACCCGGAATGAGCTGGGTCAACGGTACCGGCCGGTCAGCGCCCTGTCGAGAGGCTACGGGTCCGAGGCCAGGGTGTCGAAGTAGGTCACGACGCGGTCGTGCGCGCCGGGCCTGGTATAGACGTCCGGACGCGGGTGCTCGATCAGCTCCGCGATCACCCGGGCGACCTCGGCCGGCTCCTGCCCGTCGGGCAGTGCCCGCGAGTCCGGTCCGCCGTGCAGCGCGTTCCGACCGAACTCGGTCCAGACCACACCGGGCGAGACCAGAGAGACGCGGATCCCGGGGTGGGAGGCCAGGAGCTCGGCGCCAAAGTTGGCGGTGAGCGCGTTGAGGAAGTGCTTTGCGCCGTTGTAGGCCGAGCGGGGAAGGGACGAAGGGATCCGGCCCAGCATGGAGGAGACGTTGATGAGATGCCCCCGGCTGCGCTCCCCGAAATGGGGCAGGATCTCCTGCATCCCGTAGAGGGCGGACTTCACGTTCACCCGCATCATCTCGTCGAGGTCTTCATCGGTGAGCTGGGACGGCAGGCGGGTGATCCCCCGGCCGGCGTTGTTGATCCAGACGTCGATGGCGCCGAACCGGCGCAGCGTCTCCTCGATCGCCCGCCGAACCTGGGCGCGCTCGGTCACGTCCGCCGTGATCGCCAGCGCGCGGTCTCCGCAGCGCGCGGCGACCGTCTCGAGCGCCGGTCTCCGGCGCGCGATGAGACCGAGCGAAGCTCCCCGCCGCGCGAGCTCCACGGCGACGGCGGCGCCGATTCCGCTGCTCGCCCCGGTGATCACGACCGTGGACCCGTGCATCAGCGCCGGATCCTAACGCGCCGGCTCGTAGGGTCGGAGACGCGGGACCCAGCGGCCGACCGCCTCGGCATACCGGGTGTACTCGTCGCCGAACTGGCGGCGGAGGGCGGGCTCCTCGTACCCCCGCACGAACAGGTTGGCGGCGACGAACCACACCACCCAGTAGAGGAGGAGCGCCGTCGATCGGGCGAGCAGCGCGTCTCCGAAGACGATGAGCGTCACGCTCAAGTACATGGGGTTCCGCACGTACCGGTAGAGCCCGCGCACGACGAGCTTCCTCGGCGGATCCAGCGGCGACAGCGTCCCCCGCCCCGTCCGCGCGAACTCCCAGATGCTGAGCCCGAGCAGCGCGGCGCCCGCCCCGACCGCCGCGAGGCCGACCCAGTGCAGCGGGTTCGCGGCGTCGAGCCCGACCCCACCGAGCCCGAAGTAGCGCCAGGGAACAACACCGGCGAAGAACCCCGGAAGTGCCAGCGTCCAGAAGAGACTTCGCACGGCGAGCCAGAGGCGCTCCACGAGCGTCCCTCCTTTCCGCCAGTTATGCAGCCGGCAATCCGTCGAAGAAGTCCACGGTTCCGGTCTCCAGCGAATATTCCGCCCCGACCACCGCGAGGCCGTCCCGCGCGACGAGCTGCTCGAGCAGCGGCGACCCGTGGCGAAGGTGATCCGTCGAAGCCCGGATGTTCGCGCGGACTGCGTGCCTCACGAGCGCCTCCGGATCGTGGCGCAGCTCCGAAGCGAGGAGCGCCTCGACGGACGGTCGCACCCGGTCCACGATCGACCCGAGATGCCGGGATGATCCCGGTACCGGTCCCTGGAGCGCCTCGAGGGTCGCCGCGATCGCGCCGCACTGGGAATGCCCCAGCACGACGACGAGCCTGGTCCCGAACCGCTCGGCCGCGAACTCGACGCTCCCGATCTGCGACGGGGCGACGATGTTCCCGGCCACCCGGATCACGAACAGGTCGCCCAGTCCCTGGTCGAACACCATCTCCGCGGGCACCCGCGAATCGGAGCAGCCGAGAATGATGGCGAACGGTCGCTGCCCCGACGCCAGCTCGGCCCGGCGCGCGCGCGTCGCGAACGCCTCGGAGCTTCCCCCCGCGGAGGCGAATCGCCGGTTCCCCTCCCGCAGGCGGACGAGCGCCTCGCGCGCGGAGATCATGCCTGCGTCAGTAGTCGTACAACCTCGGCGGCTCCTTGCCGAGCAGCCTGAGGTACGTGTAGAGCTGCCCGCGATGATGCCAGTGCTCGTCGTACCCGAACTCGAAGAACTTCCACGCGGGCAAGTCCCCGAACGGGGAAGCGACCGCACGCACGACGTGCTCTTCCGGCATGGCCCGCCAGATGGCTTCGGCCGCCCGATGGCACTGTTCCGCGAAGGCCGAGAGCGCCGCGGCGGTCTTCACGCCCGCGATCACCCGCTTCCCCGCCTCCGTCTCCGGCTTCGATCGCTCCGCAGCTTCGCCGGTGAACTGCCCGTCGCGCGCGGCTTCATCGCTGAACGTCTCGATCGCCCGGACCGTGACGCCGTGGACCATGGTGAAGTACTCGAGCTTGCCGAGCAGGGCCGACTTCTTCACGGCGTCCTCCCCCTCTACGGAAATTCAGGAACGCGGGACTTCGTGATCGGTGAGTACGGGCAGGTACGGCACCCACGGGCCCGCTTCGAGGCGGTACTGCTTGGCGAGCACCCGGACAATCTGGGCGATGTGTCCGAGATCGTGCACCACCCACGCGGCCAGAAGCTGCCTGAGCGTGACCGGGCCCAGACTCGGATGCTCCGCCGTGAGCGAAAGCTCGGCGTCTCCGAGATTCCAGGACCGGAGCAGCTCGAGATTCGCGGCGCGGAGCGACCGAAACTCGGCGAGCAGTGACGGCAGCGAGCGCCCCCGGTTGCGCGCCCGGTGGCGGAAGCGGTCGTAGGGCTCGAAGCGCGCGGAAGGATTCCGGGTGAGGATGATGCGCGCGCGGGGGGTCCAGTCGGTCTCCTCCCCATCGATCAGATGGCCGACGACGTCGAACGGGCTGAACGTTTCGGGCCCTTCGGTGCTGCCCGCCCAGACAACGTCGATTCCGTCCAGCAGCGCTTCGACGGCCGCCGGTGTCCTTCGCAGGATGTCGGATGCGTGATCCAGCCGGAATTCCATCGCCCCTCCCGCTTTCGAGCCCCGACGATGATAGCGGACCATCGGGGCCCTGCAACTCGATCACCGGCTGGTTGCCGCGCCAGGCAGTTGACAAAGGGGATCAACTCATGGTATATAACCAAGCAGTTAGATAACCATGAAGTTATTAGCCTCAGTCGAAACGTCATGCGACCGGCCACCGACCTTCTGAGCCACGTCTTCTTCGCCCTCGCCGATCCGACCCGCCGGGCTATTCTCGCCCGGCTCGCTGAAGGGTCGGCCACGGTGAAGGAGCTGGCCGCTCCCTTCGAGATGAGCGGGCCGGCGGTCTCCAAGCACCTGCGCGTGCTCGAGCGCGCGGGTCTGGTCCAGCGCGGACGCGAAGCGCAGTGGCGGCCGCGTACCCTGGACGCCGGTCCGATCAGGGAGGTCGCCGAATGGGCGGGGGAGTTCCGCCGCTTCTGGGATGCGAGCTACGCCAGGCTCGACGCTCTGCTTCAACAGGTCAAGGAAGAGGAGAAGCCCGATGGTCACGACAGCTAAGACCGGCGTCACGACGTACGACACTCCCACCGATCGCGATGTCGTGATCACCAGGGTCGTCGACGCCCCGCGCGGGCTCGTGTTCGACGCCTGGACGGACGCTCGGTACGTCCAGCAGTGGATGCTGGGCCCCGAGGGTTGGACGATGCCGGTGTGCGAGATCGACCTGCGCCCCGGCGGCACCTGGCGATTCGTCTGGCGCAAGACCGGCGGCAGCGAGATGGCGATGACCGGCTCGTACCGGGAAGTGTCTCCGCCGAATCGCGTCGTCTGGACCGAGCGGTGGGGACCCGAGTGGCCGGAGACGGTGAATACCCTGTCGCTCACGGAAGCAGGCGGCCGAACCACGATCACCCTCACCGTGACCTACCCGTCGCGGGAGGCCCGTGACGCCGCGCTCAAGACCGGGATGAAGGACGGAATGGAAGTGAGCTACGCCCGGCTCGAGAAGCTGCTCTCTGGCCTGGCCTGATCAGGGGGGTGGAGGCTCGCCCGAGCCGGAGACGGCGAGGGCGGGCCGTCCGACGATGAGGGGCCCCGTGGGGGTGTCGATCACGCTCGTCGTCACCCCCCGGTCCGCCCACAGGCGGCGGAGCTCGGCGCTGCGAGGATCGTCGGCATCATCGAGCACGATCTCGCCGAATCGGATCCCCTCGGACTGCAGCACCGGCACCACTCCAGCCCGCCACCTTGCGTGCACGGCGGGCGGCCAGCGTTTCGGGCCGACCGCCGGGCCGTCACAGAAGACGTGGGAGAAGTAGCTCGGCAGCCGGCGGCCGCGCATCTCGTACCACGCGAACCCTTCATGCTCTTCGAGCGGCGCATGCCACGGCACGACGGAGCGCACGCCGAGGAGCCGGAGGTCGGCGACCACGCGCTCGTACCACTCTTCGCTCTGCTCGAGACTCCAGATCGTGATACCGCGTGACTCGGCCACGATGCCGCACACCACCGTCGTGAGCCCGCTTCCGCACTCCAGACAGGGGCCTTCCGCGACCAGGGTCCGATGCGCGATCGCCTCCAGGTAGGCGGGATCCGCTGAAAAGGCCTTGTTCCCCCACGCTTCCCGCATGGCCAGCAGCAGCGCGGGGTCGATGGCTCCGCCCTTCGACTGGCGCCGGAGCTCAGTCGCGAGCCGGTGCAGCGCACGCCGGCGGCGAGCCGCCACGAGGAGGCTCCGCAGGAGCCGCACCGGCGGCCGCAGAAGGGCCCGCCCCCCGGCGATCAACACGGATCCGAGTCCCGGCATGTCCGAATCCTTCTAGAGCATCGGTCTGATCGCCTTCGCGACCAGGAGCCCGGCGTGGCGATCCGTGACCGGCTCGCCGTCCTCCGCCGACCAGACCGCGGACAGGACACCCTGGGCGAAGGCCCATCCGAGGATCCGGCGCTCGTCCAGCGCGAGTCCGGAGGCGAGCTGCTTTACGCGCCGCTCGATGATGGCCGGCTCGGCGAATACGTCCGGCCGCCCGGTCGGATTGCGCAGCGAGGCCCCCAGCTCGTACTCGACCTCACCGATCACGCCCTTGGGATCGATCGCCAGCCAGCCCCGCTGCCGGTCCAGGAGCACGTTGCAGTGCTGCAGGTCGCCGTGAAGCAGCCGGCGCCGAGACTGGGAGCGAGAGAGCTCGTCGTGAGCCCTCCGCGCGAGCGACAGCAGATCGCCGGGAATGCGGGGATCCCCGCTCGCGGCGTAGCGCGCGAATCCCTCCGACCATCGCTCCACGGTGCTGATCTCGCCTTCCCGGGGAGCCGGATCCATCGAGGCAAGCAGCTCGGCCAGGATTCCCGTTGCCGCCTGATCGCGGCCCTCGTTCACCAGCTCGACGAGCGGAGTGCCGGGCTCGATCCGCTCCATCAGCGTGGCGCCGTCACCCTGCTCGTACACCCGCGCCGTGCCGCGACCGCGGAAAGCGGCGAGGACGGCGCCCGCGCGCCACTCATCGGTTCCGGGCTTGACCGCGACCTTGAGCACGACCGGAAGGCTTCCCCGCCGGCCGAAGACGATGCTCGAGGTCCGGGTCTCGATGACATGCTCGACCTCCACCGACCAGGCGCGGAGTTGGCGATCGAGGCGAGCCTCCAGCTCGCCCGGGCGCTGCTGATCAGCCGTCTTGGAAGCCATGCTACGAGATCGGCTGGAAGAACATGAGCTCGATGCCGTTCGGATCGCGGAGGCCGAACTCCCGCTGCCCGTAGAATGCCGTGTAGAGATCGCCGGTGAAGCGAATCTCGGGCTGAGCTGCGGCCTGACCGCTGAGCGCGGCCTGGGACTGCTGGAGCTGACGGCTCTTGAGCAGAGCGTAGAGGTCGTCGATACGGTCCGTGTGAATCCAGAGGCTGAGCGCCGACGTCTCCTTGCGCCAGGCTTCGGTCGAGGGAACGAACATGATCGCGGCCTGGCCGAAGATCACTTCGGCCCAGTCCATCTTGCCACCGTCTTCCGCGTGGCTCCCGCTCAGGGTGAAACCGATCGAGCCGTACCACTCCACCGTCGCCTCCAGGTCCGGCACGCCGAGCATCGGCGAGAGCTTCTTCATCGACGGGGCCAGCTCCGGGAGCGTGCCCTGCGGGGTGACCGGCGCTTCTTCCCTGGCGCCGGCGGCGTGCAGGAGGCCCATCGCTTCGCGATCGCCGAGCAGCATGGCGACCGCGAGCGGCGTGCGTCCCCTGGCGTCGCGGGCCTCGAGGTCCGCGCCCAGCTCGATCAAGGCCCCGAGCGTGCGGTAGTGGTCACCGGTCCGGAACAGGCCGCCGACGAGCCCATCGGCGGGGGCGATCACGTAGTGCAGCGCCGTCTGCTCCTGCTCGAACCGTGACAGCCGGCGCCGGATCGCCTCCGGGTCGTCCGCGACGACTCGCCGGAGGACATCGACATCACCGAGCGCGGCCGCGGAGAAGACGTGATGCCGCGCACCGCGCTCGACGAGCAGGTCCACGATGTCCCGCCGCGCCTCGGCGAAGCAGGTGGCCCACCCGATGACGTCCATCGTGTGGAGGTCGCCGGCGCCCTCGACGTCCGAGCCCGCGTCGAGCAGCACGCGCACCGACTCGAGGGGGCCGCCGCCCGCCGCGAAATGGAGCGGGAGCGCGTTGTCGCCTTTGTCGCGGACGTTCGGATCGGATCCATGGTCGAGGAGCAGCCGGAGCGCGGCCGGGTGCTCCGCCGCCAGGTGGAGGCCCGTGGCGCCGTTGTCCGCCCGCTCGCGGACGAGGCTCGGATCCCCGGTGAGAAGCTCCCGGAGCGTCTCGACCTCCCCGGTCCGGCACGCCGCGAAGAACGCGGCCCGCGCCGGCTCTCGGCGGCGCTCCACTTCCGCCTTGAGCGCCCGCCAGCTCGGGAATCCGTATTCCCGCGCGACCGCCAGCTGCGCCTCGGCAAGGCGTGCGTCCGGCTTCGTCCGCCGCAGCGCCTCGAGCCGCTCCTTGGCGACTTTCCTGAGGTACTCGAGTGATGCCCGATCGGGGAGAGTGGAGTCCGGCATGCGTGCCCTTCCTTCCAATGACGCCCGGTGTCCGCGTGCGCGGGCTGGAAGTCAGGGTCGCTGACCTGCGGAGATCGTGCGGGTGGGTTCGACCCTTTACGCGGACCGTGGGCCGCCCTGTCGGCCGTCCTTGACTCTAACGCTCGGGACGACCGGATGCCAGCGGCGCGAGCCGGTCGCGCGAAACGCTCTACAGGAGGTCTTCGAGGACGGCGACGCGAAGCAGTCGGGCGTATCTCGGGTCGACCGCCAGGCCGCGTCGGTCGAAGGGCGGCTCGGTCAGCAGACGGCGCAGCCGCACCGGCCGCCGCGCATACGCGCGCTCGACCCAGTCCATGGCCCGATGCCAGTCGCCCAGGGCCGCTGAGGTCACCACGATCTGGTCGCCGAGGGTTCTCGTCTGATAGTACTCGGCGAACGGATCGGTCGTCTCCACCTTCTCCAGCAGCCGGTCGAGCTCCCGTTGCAGGTCTTGCCGGATGGCCTGGCCGGCGCCGTCCCGGGCCGCCTCCGCCATCAGCCGGTCGGCCCGCTCGGCGTGACCGGCGAGCCGGAACCGGGAGGCGCGGATCTCCAGCGCCAGGTCCACTTCGCCCAGGCGCATGCGGGCGAGCTCCATCCGCTCGAGGGCGGGTCCATACGCCGGCTGGAGGCCGATCGCCCGCTTGAGCGCGTCGATCGCCTCGGCGTTGCGACCGGCGGCCATGAGGGCATCCGCCAGACCGTTCCAGGTCGAGGCCACCTCCGGTGCGAGCTCCGTCGCCGCCCGCGCGGCCCGGACGGCATCCTCGGTCCGTCCGAGGACCTTGTAGACGATGCTCTGGAAGCGGAGTGCCTCCGCGTTCCTGGGCTCGAGAGCCAGGGAGCGGGAAATGTGCCGCGCGGCGGCGTGAACGTCGTCGTCGTAGTAGAGCGCGATCTTCCCGAGCGAGTCGTGGACCTCGGCGCACCGGTCGTCGGCGGCGAGGGCGTCCAGGATGAGCTCGCGACCTTTCGCGAAGGCTTCCTCCGGCGGCAGGTACCCCGTCCGGCCCATGGTGTAATGCCAGTTCGCCAGCGCGCAGAGTCCCCGGGCGTTGCGCGGCTCGAGGTCGAGCGCCCGCCGGATGTACACGCCCGCCTGATCGAGCTGAATTCGTCGGGCCGAAGGACTCGCCGTCATGCCGTGGTAGATCGCCTGGAGACCTTCCGTGACCAGGCGCGAGGTCTCGCTCGGGAGCTCGGGTGTGGCGAAGACGTCGGTCACCGGCCGGATCGCGCGCAGCGCCCTCGCCACGTCGGCCGCCTTGGCGGGGCGCTGCGCCGGCTCCTTGGCCAGGAGGCTCATGACGATGTCGCCGATCGCCGGAGGCAGCTTCTCGTTGCGTTCCAGGATCGGCGGCGGAGGCTCCGTCAGATGCTTGACGAGCATGCCCACGGGCGTATCGGCCGAGAACGGCGTCGCGCCGGTCAGGAGCTCGTAGAGGACGCAGCCGAGACTGTAGAGGTCCGAACGACCGTCGACCCGCGACTCTCCGGTCGCCTGCTCCGGACTCATGTAGGTCGCCGTGCCCAGCACCATGCCCGCCGCCGTGAGGTGCTCGTCGCTGTCGCCTTTCTCACCGGCGATGTGGGCGATTCCGAAGTCGGCGAGGACCGCCCGGCCGCCCACGGTGAAGATGTTCTCCGGCTTCACGTCCCGGTGGACGATGCCGGCCCCGTGGGCGTAGGCCAGCGCTTCGGAGACGTCCGCGCCGATCGCGGCGGCGTCCTCCACGGCCATGCGCCGCTCCCGCCGGAGCCGCGCGCGGAGGTTCTCCCCGGCCACGAACGGCATCACGTAGTACAGACGACCGTCCACCTCGCCCGAATCGAACAGCGCCACGATCCCCGGATGGACGAGCTTCGCCATGAGCGCGATCTCACGCTGGAACCGCTCCACCCCCATGGCGTTGGACAGGTGGGACGACAGGACCTTGATGGCGACGAAGCGATCGAGGTGCTCATCGTGGGCGCGATAGACCACCGCCATGCCGCCCCGACCGATTTCTTCGTCGATCCGGAAGCGCTCGGGGAGCCGGGGCTCGGCGACTGAGGTCATGGCGAGCTGCTCAGGCCCCGAACTGGCGGAGGTGGTGATCGAAATGGCGGTGGATGAACCGCCCCCACGACCGGTGGGTCATGGATCCGAAGAACGGGTGCTCGGGCCAGCGGTCCCGGCTCGTCTCCCGGATGAAGCGGTCCACCAGCCCCTCCAGGGCGGCGAGGTCGGCGCTCCAGGTGGCCGGCGGAGTCCGGAACATTTCGCGGGGTCCCTTGATCTTGCCCTTGGGCCAGGGCAGCCAGTACATCAGCGCCTGCTTCACGAGCGGCCACCGGAGCGGTCCGGCGCGCCCGGGGACGATCGTGTCGCCGAGCGTGTGCCGCATCTGGTCGCAGAGGTGGGCCAGCATCCGCGGCGCCGTGAGCGCGCCCCAGCGGGGCTGCGCGGCCGGGTCGAGGCTCCGGAAGCGGGCCACGATTCGTGCGTGGCAGGCGGGGTCGAGCAGCGTCTTCACGGGAGACGAAAATAGCCGCAACCCGAACGTTCAGGTGAGCAGCATGTTCGCGAGCAGGACGAGCGCCGCGATGACCGCGACCGCCGGCAGCAGGCAGGCCGCGAACAGCAGCACATCCCTCGGCCGCGCCGGCCGCGGCGCGTCCCGCAAGCCCAGCCGGCTCCGCAGCTCACCGACGCTCGCGTCCAGCCACCCGGCGTCCCAGGTCCCGTCGTAGAGGGCCCGGCTGGAGCGGCCGCGCTGAAACGCGCGCCACGTCCGCCGGGGAGCGATCGCGAGCCCGAGGGGAAACGCCGCGAGGTTGAGGAGCCACGCGGCGGCATAGCGGCCGCAGCCGGCCCCGAGCTCCCAGGCGGCGATCTCCGCTTCCCCCGTCCAGCTCGCGTCGTAGCCCGTAGCGATGTGATGGAGGTCGTGCATCGGCAGCGCGGCGCGGCGGGCGGCCGTGTTAGGCATGGGAATGACGGCCCGACCGACGCGAAATCTCACCCATCGGGCGGAGTATCCGCCGTCCTCGCCGAGTCCGTGCTCTCGAAAGTACCGGGCGCGCGCGTTGCGGAGCCCTGTTTCATCCGGAAGGGCGCGTGGAGTCACCACAGCTGCCCGACCTGGGCCATGAGACCAGCCGGCGGAGCTGCATCCCCCCGCCGACCCCGGCCGCATGGAAGGTACTGTCCGTGTCCGTCGCGCCGACGCCCAGGGCGACGAAACCCCAGAAAGTCGTCCCGCTCGCGGCGGGACGCTCCTGGGCGGCGGCGGGTACGGCCGCGAGCAGGAGAGGAACGAGCAGCGTGAGGGGCGCGCGCGACAGCATCCTATTGCCACCTCGCGGAGTGTCGCATGAAT
>JBOHSH010000119.1:0-4996 GCA_050733195.1 Gemmatimonadales bacterium | reverse complement strand
GCTGCCGGACGAAGGCCCCGTCCCTGGTCGAGTCGCGCGAGACGACGGTGTACGCCATCACGCTCGCGCTGTCGTCGAACGCGTACATCAGCACGTCGGCGAGCCGCTCCTCCTGCTCGGTCGCGAGATTCCGGAGCACGAGCGTCAAGCCGTACGTCCGCCGCGGTCCGGACGGCTGGGCGGCGCGCTGGGCCGGCTGCCCGCCGCGGGCCGTGGTGTCGGACGCCGTCGAGTCGGCCTCCGCGAGGTAGGCGAGCCAGGTCCCGTTGGCCCGCGGGAGCCGGAACGACCGGACCCGCGGAATGCTCGTGACCTTGCCGTCGCTCAGGTTGACGATGGCGAGCGATGTCCGGCTCGGCTCCGGCCCGCTGCCCGATCGCGCTCCCGTGCGACCCCCCGGTCGCCGGGCCGCCCGCTCGACCTCCACCTGGGTCGGCTGCACCAGCACCACCGCGAAGCGGCTGTCCGAGGTGAACTGCCCGGGAGACGCCGTCGGCGGGGCGGGATCGGCTTCGCCGGTGCCGCCGGCCGGACGGAGTCCTCCGGGAACGTTGTTCGGCCGCCCGAGAAAGCCCCTCGGCACCCGATACTCCGTCGCCCCCTGGGTCAACCGAACCACCATCTCCCCGTCCCCGACCTGCGGAATCAGGGTGTAGAGCACCCAGCGGCCGTCGTTGGCGATCGAGGGGCTCGAGATCGAGCGCCAGCGGTCCCAGTCCGCCTGGGTGAGCACGCGCTTGGCTGACGCGGTGGTAGAGGGAGCCTGGGCCTGCACCGTGAACGGCAGCACGGCGACCAGCAGGGCCGCGACGGACCGGTGTCGCATTGTCGACCTCGATATCGGCTGTTTCGGGTGTTCGGGAGACTGGAAACTTACGCGAAAGAGGGCCGATATGCTGACCCGCGACGGCGGCTATTGGCGGGTGAGCGCCGCCGTCCAGAGAGTGCTCGAGAGCTCCGAGATCGTGAAGAACACCTGGCTCCCGTCTGTCGCGAAATCGTCGCGGTAGACCGGCCGGGACGGGTCGTCAAACCGCACCAGCTCGCGGGGCGAGGTGCCGTTGATCGGGACGTGCCAGATGCCGCCCCGTCCGCCTGGAGCTTCCGCCCGCGCGAGGAGTGCCGGTTCCCCGACGATCCAGAGCGGACGGCGGAGCCGGAACCCGTTGGCGAGATCGGGCCCCGCGACCACGCGCGCCTTGCCGCCCTCGGCCCGCACCAGCCGGATCCTCCCCATCGGATCCGAGAACGCGATCCAGCGGCCGTCCGGCGACCAGTTCGCGCCGGCGCCTTCGTCGTCGGTGACCCGACGCGGTGCGGTCCAGGTCGAATCGGGGTTCCGGGCGACGACGTAGACGTGCGTCTCCCCCGGGCCGTCGGTCCGGTTGAACACCAGCTGATCGCCGTCCGGCGACCAGCGCGGCTGATGGCTCTGCACCGTATCCGAGGTGACCTGCACCGCGCCCTTCCCGCCCGCGCGCATGATGAACAGCTGGCGGACCCCGTCGCGGACGCTGTAGTAGGCGATCTCCTTCCCGTTGGGCGACCACGCCGGCCCGAACTCGTCGGTGGAGTCGCGGGTGAGCTGAATCGGCCGGGTGCGCTGGTCGGTGAGGAGCCAGAGGTCCTGGCTCCCTTCCGCGTTCGAGTCGTAGAGGAGGTAGCCGGCGCCCGGGAGCGCATCGACGTCCTCGACGAGCTGCTGTCCGCCCGTCACCCGGCTCGCCTCGCGGATGGACGTCACGCCCTCGGCCGGAAGCCCCACGCTCCAGACGTTCGAGATGTGCGCCAGGACCGAGTAGACGAGCGTACCGCGGTCCCGGGTGAGCACGATGCCGTGAGGATTGAGCCCCGTCGTCACCCGCGTCGCGGGGCCCGATGTGCGATTGCCGCGGCCCAGGCGCTGGCGGTAGACGTCGCGGATGGAGCCCGAGCCGCGCACGTAGAGGAGCGTGCGGTCGTCCACCCAGACCGGGCTGAGCGCGAGGGTCTTCCCGTCGGTGATGGGCACCGGGTCGCCGCCGGACGCCGACACGACCAGGAGCCGCGACGGCGCCACGTTGCCGAGCAGGTTCTCGCTGAACACGAACTCGGAGTTCCCGCTCACGTAGGCGAGGCGCCGCCCGTCGGGCGACCAGGCGACCGAGTGCGCCTGGGCGTCGCGCACCACCTCCACATCCTGGCCCGAGCCGTCGCCCCCGCGGATCCGGATCGCGCCGTCGAGCACGTAGGCGATTCCCCTGCCGTCGGGCGACCAGTCGAAGCCGCCGACCGGTGCGCGGGTGGTCGCCTCGACGATAGTCTCGGCCCGGCCGCCGAGGGCGGGGACCGAGTGGATCGCGCGGGCGGTCTGGAACGCGATGCGCGACCCGTCGGGTGACCACCGCGGCCAGCGCTGGTTGCCGCCCACCGCGTCCGCCACCATGATCGGGTCGCCGCCGGCGAGCTGGCGCACCATAACCCGCATCGCGCCGTTGCTGCCCTCGGCGTAGGCGAGGAGGCGGCCGTCGGGCGAGATCACGGGATCGAGATCGAGATCGCTGGTGACGCCGAGCCGGCGCGGATCGCCCACGGTGATCACGGGTCCGGATCCCGGGAGCAGGAAGAGCGCCCCGGCGAGCGCGAGGCCCACGGCCCCGGTGCCCGCCACCAGCCAGCGCCGCGTGCGCGGTGCCACGCGCGGGACCGGCTGCGTCCCGACGGGGGTGACGGAGCCGCTCGGCAGGACGAACGGCTCGAGCGCGTCGCCCAGCTCGCCCGCGCTCTGCCATCTGTCATCGGGCCGCTTGGCGAGGCACCGCATGATCGCCGCGCCGAGACCCGGAGGGAGGTCGGGACGGTGGACGGGGAGCTCCACCGGAGCCTGGGTGAGGTGCGCCGCGAGCACCTGCGCCGGCTGATCGCTGTCGAAGGGAGGACTTCCCGCGAGCATCTCGTAGGCGACGACGCCGAGGGAGTAGATGTCCGCGCGATGATCGGTGGCGGGATCGGCGGCGGCCTGCTCCGGCGCCATGTACGCCGGAGTCCCGATGGCCATGCCGGCCGTGGTGCGGCTTCCCTGCGCCGTCGACCGTTCCGCGCGCGCCACGCCGAAGTCCGCGACCAGCGCGTGGCGGCCCGCGAGCAGGATGTTCTCCGGCTTGATGTCGCGATGCACGAGTCCCTGCTCGTGCGCGTACCCGAGCGCGTCGCACACCTCGATGAGGAGGCGGAGGGCCTCCTGCGTGGCGAGCCGTCCCTCCCGGCCGATCTTCTGGCGGAGTGACTCGCCCTGCACGAACGGCATGACGTAGTACAGCATGCCGTCCGCGGTGCCGGAATCGATCAGCGGCAGGATGTTGGGATGCTGGAGCCGGGCGAGGATGCCGATCTCGCGGAGGAATCGCTCCTCCCCGCCGTGCGCGACGAACTCGCCGCTGAAGACCTTCACCGCCACCGGACGGTCGTGGCGCACATCCTCGGCGTAGACGATGACCGACATACCGCCCCGGGCCGCCACGCGCTGCAGGCGGTACCGGTCGGCGAGATGTGGAGTCAAACGGTCGAGAAGGTCCGTCATCCCTCCGGTCCCAAGGTGGCTTCGCTTTCCCGGTCAGGGTCCACGGTCAACCGTCAACCGTCAACCGTCAACCGCTTCTTCTTGGACACCTCACTGATGCCGAAAGTTGCGGGGCTTACGTGATCCCTTCGGGGCGGGGGCGCGCCAGGTTTCGACGCGAAGGTACCACTTCGCGGGGCGTCCGTCCCGGCACGCCGAGGCGGGCGCGCAGCGCCGGGCTCATGGGGCGGCGGGCGAGCGCCCGCTCGACGTCGAGGGCCCGGTCGGGCCCGTACTCGGCGATCGGCCGGACGACGCGGGACTCGAGGGCCGCGAGGGGCACGCCGTCCTGAAAGACGATTCGGTTCCCCGCGAGGGCCGGAACCCGCTCACCGGGAAGGACCACGCCGATCAGGTTGAGCGGATCCACGGCGCTCATCGACACGAGCCGTCCCGAGGGCGCCGCCCGCCGGACGGCACGAAGGCTCGCGACCGCTTCGGGCAGCGCGAACTGCTCGCCCGTCACCCCCGCGACGAACCGGCCGCCCCGGATCTCGCCGCGGGCTTCGAGCCGCCGGTAGATGAGGAGCAGCTCACGCCACGGCACGGAGAACGTCTCGCGCACGAGGAGACGGCTGAAGACGACGCCGTAGCGGCGGAGCAACGTCCGAGCGTAGAGCTCCAGACTGCGTTGACGGTTGACGGTTGACGGTTGACCGGACGCGTCACGGTCAACGGTGGTCGACCATCTTCCTCCGGATTCGATGCCGAACCCGACGGTGCGCTGGCGGCGAGGAGCGCCGGGCAGCGTCTTTCGTCGCGAAGACGGCACCAGCAGGGCGCGGAGCCCCGCGAAGCTGTCCGAGGTCACGAGCCCGCCCGCGGCGAGCTCGCCCAAGGCCTGCTCCACCTGCGTGGGCAGGAGCCGGGATCCCGCCACGAGCTCGGGGAAGAACGACGCGCCCTTCCGGTCGAGGACCTCGAGCACCGCCTCCGCGTACGTCGAGAGCCGCTCGCGCCCGCGAACCGGCGCGAGCTCCCGCCAGCGGTCCGCATTCTCCCGGAGGAAGACGGCGACGGGGGAGCTCCGAAGCGGCCGGATCGCCGGCCCTTCACTCCCTGCCCGCTCCCCGTTGACCGGCGACAAGCGCTCCCAGCTCACGCGGCCGGTGAGGGTGAGCATGTCGAGCAGCTCGGGGTCGTAATCCTGGACCCGCGCGCTCAGGATCTCCGATTCCCACGCTCCCGCGGCCGCCTCGAACCCGTCGAGCTGCTCGATGACGGCCGCCAGGCCCTCGAGGCCCGCAGCCCGTTCGTCCGGCTCCACCCGCTGCCAGGAGATGAGGAACCGCATGAAGTCGGCGGTGCTCACCGGCTCGATCTCGGCCCGGAGCCGGTTGAGCGTGTAGCGATGGATGCGCGCGAGGAGTCGGCGGTCGCACCACTCGGGGTTCTGGG
>JBOHSH010000118.1:0-11875 GCA_050733195.1 Gemmatimonadales bacterium | reverse complement strand
GCGTTGGACAACAGATTCTTGAGCACCTGCAGGAGGCGCTTCGAATCGGTGACCATGGTCTTGCTCAGCGACGGGTCCACCGAGATATCGAATGACAGGTGGCGATGCTCGGCCTCGTGGCGGAAGGTGCGTTCCACCGTGCCCAGCAGGGTGACGAACGAGATCTCCTCGGCCTCCACGGTGACCGTGCCGGATTCGATCTTCGAAAGGTCCAGGATATCGCTGATGAGGTTCAGCAGATCGGTGCCGGCGCCGTGGATGGTGCGGGCGAACTCGACCTGCTTGGCGCTGAGATTGCCGTCCAGATTATCGCCCAGCTGCTGGCCCAGGATGAGGATGCTGTTGAGCGGTGTGCGCAGTTCATGCGACATGTTCGCCAGGAACTCCGACTTGTATTTGGAGGTCAGCGCGAGCTCCGCCGCCTTTTCCTCAACCGCCCGGCGTGCGTGTTCAATCTCCTGGTTCTTGCGCTCCACCTCCACGTTCTGTTCCGCCAGCTCCTGTGCCTTCTGGGCCAACTGTTCGTTCTTCTGCTGCATCTCCTTCTGCTGCGCCGTCAGCTCGCCGGCCAGCTCCTGGGACTGCTTGAGGAGTGATTCCGTCTGCATCGTCGCCTCTATGCTGTTGAATACGATGCCGATGCTCGTGGTCAACTGGTCGAGGAACGTGAGTTGTGATGGCGTAAACTCATTCAGCGACGCCAGCCCTATGACCGCCTTGATCTGCCCTTCGAACACCACCGGGAGGAATACCAGGCAGCGCGGCAGAACCTGCAGCAGACCGGAGCCAATCGGCACGGTGTCCTCCGGCACGTCGGTGACCAGGATGCGGCGCTGATCGACGGCGCACTGTCCCAGGAAGGCTTCGCCCAGTGCGAGTCGTTCCGGGTAGCCCCCGTCTTTCAGATTGCCGTAGCTCGCTAACAGCTTGAGATGCGGCGCCTCCTCCTCCTCCATCCAGTAGATCAGGCCTTGATGGGCATTGACCAGCGGCACCAGTTCGCTCAGAAGCTTCCTGCCGACGATCGTCAGGTCGCGCTGGCCTTGCAGCATGCTGGTGAACTGCGCGAGGTTGGTCTTCAGCCAGTCCTGCTCGTTCTTGCGGTCGGTGGTGAGCCGCAGATTGCCGATCATGGTATTGATATTGTCCTTGAGCTCCGCCACCTCGCCGCGGACGTCGACCTGAATGGAGCGGGTCAGATCGCCCTGGGTGACCGCGGTGGCGACCTCGGCGATGGCCCGCACCTGATTGGTGAGATTTGCGGCCAGCAGGTTGACGTTGCCGGTCAAGTCCTTCCACGTGCCCGCCGCGCCGGGCACGTTGGCCTGTCCGCCCAGGCGGCCTTCCACGCCGACCTCGCGCGCCACGGTGGTTACCTGTTCGGCGAAGATCGCCAAGGTGGCGGTCATGTTGTTGATGGTCTCGGCGAGCGCCGCCACTTCGCCCTTGGCGTTCACCGACAGCTGCTGCTTCAGATCGCCGCCGGCCACCGCGGTCACCACCTTGACGATGCCGCGCACCTGTTCGGTCAGGTTGGTGGCCATGACGTTGACGTTGTCGGTCAGGTCCTTCCAGGTGCCGGCCACGCCGGGCACCTGCGCCTGACCGCCCAGCTTGCCCTCGGTGCCGACCTCGCGCGCGACGCGGGTCACTTCGGCGGCAAACGCGTTGAGCTGATCCACCATGGTGTTGATGGTGTTCTTCAACTCCAGGATCTCGCCCTTGACATCCACGGTAATCTTGCGCGACAGGTCGCCGCGCGCCACGGCCGTGGTGACTTCAGCGATGTTGCGCACCTGCGTGGTCAGGTTGGCGGCGAGCAGGTTGACGTTGTCGGTCAAGTCCTTCCAGGTGCCGGCCACGCCGGGCACCACGGCTTGACCGCCCAGCTTGCCCTCGGTGCCGACCTCGCGCGCGACGCGGGTGACCTCGGCCGCGAACGAGCGAAGCTGCTCGACCATCGTGTTCAGCGTTTCCTTGAGCTGCAGGATCTCGCCGCGCACGTCCACCGTGATCTTGCGCGACAGGTCGCCGCTGGCGATGGCGGTCGCCACCTCGGCGATATTGCGCACCTGCGCCGTGAGATTACTGGCCATAAAGTTGACGTTGTCGGTCAAATCCTTCCAGGTGCCGGCCACGCCGGGCACCTGCGCCTGGCCGCCCAGCTTGCCCTCGGTGCCGACCTCGCGCGCGACGCGGGTGACCTCCGAGGCGAAGGCGTTGAGCTGGTCGACCATGGTGTTGATGGCCTCCTTGAGCTGCAGGATCTCGCCGCGGACGTCCACCGTGATCTTCCGGGAGAGGTCGCCGCTCGCGACCGCGACCGTGACCTCGGAGATGTTCCGGACCTGCGCCGTCAGGTTGCTCGCCATGGAGTTGACGCTGTCGGTGAGGTCCTTCCAGACGCCGCTCACCCCCGGCACCAGCGCCTGACCGCCGAGCTTGCCGTCGGAGCCCACCTCCCGCGCCACGCGGGTGACCTCCGAGGTGAACACGTTGAGCTGCATGATCATCGTGTTCACGATCGTCGCCGACCGGAGGAACTCTCCCTCGAGGGGCCGGCCGTCGACGTCCAGCCGGACCGTCTCCGAGAGGTCGCCCTGCGCCACGGCCGCGATCGCGCCCGTCATCTCGGTCGTGGGCCGGAGCAGGTCGTCGATCAGGGTGTTGACCGAGGCCTCCATCTCGCCCCACGCGCCGCGGGGCCCGTCGAAGCGGACCCGCTCGCGGGTCCGGCCCTCCTTACCCACCACGTTCCCCACGCGCTTGAGCTCCCCGGCCATCCGCCGGTTGGCCGCCACGATCTCGTTGAAAGTCTCGGCGATGCGCCCGTCGAGGCCCTCCCAGGTCGCGGGCAGCTCCACGGCGAAGTCGCCGCCCTTCACCCGCTGGAGGGCCTGCAGCAGCTGATGGCGCATGACACCGGAGTCATCGAGCCCGCCCGCGGGGGGGGCGCCCACACTGGTGATGCTGGTCACGGGAAGGTCCTCGGGCAATTTGACAAAGGTGCCGGCGGGGGCCAGAATCGGGAGTCCAAAGACCAAAGGAGGCGGCCGTGAAGATCTACGGCCCTGACGCGATCCGGAACGTGGCCTTCGTCGGCCACGGGGCGAGCGGCAAGACCACGCTGGTGGATGCCCTCGCCTTCGTCGCCGGATCGACCCGCCGCCACGGCTCCATCAAAGACGGCAGCACCCTCACCGACAGCTCCCCCGACGAAATCGATCGCAAGCATTCCATCTCCCTCGGCGTGGGCTACGCCGAGTGGATGGGAGTGAAGCTGAACCTGCTCGATACGCCGGGATACCTCGACTTCTTCGGAGAAGTGAGCTGCGGACTCTCGGTCGCCGATGCGGCGGTCGTGGTGCTCTCCGGGGTGAGCGGGGTCGAGGTCGGGACCGAAAAGGTCTGGCACGCGTGTGATCATCGCCAGCTCCCCCGGCTGTTGTTCGTGTCCGGCATGGACAAGGAACACGCCAGCTTTGAGCGGGTGTTCGCGGACGTCAGGGAGCATCTCACACCGAAGGTGCTGCCGGTCGAGATCCCCGTGGGAGATGGCCCTCAGTTCAGGGGAATCATCAACCTATTTACGGGAACGTGCCAGTCGTTCAAATCCGGATCAAAAGTCGGGGAATTCGAGGAAGGGGAAATCCCTGACGCCTATCGGGAGATTGCCGGACGGTACCACGAGCAGTTCACCGAAGCCGTTGCCGCGACGGACGATGCGCTCCTGGAGAAGTACCTGGCCGGGGAGCCCATCCCGCGGACCGAAGTGGTCCCCGCCATGAAGAAGGCCATGATGGCCGGGGAGATCGTCCCCCTCTTCTGCGGCAGCGGGGAGCTCCAGCACGGGGTCCGTGCCCTCCTGACCGAGATGGTGGAGCTGTTCCCGTCTCCCGCCGAGGCGAAGCCGCCCGCCGACGCGGCGCTCCTCGGCCGCGTGTTCAAGACCGTCTCGGAGCCCCACGTGGGGGACGTGACGCTCTTCCGGCTCTACCGCGGCACGCTCCGGAACGGCGACGAGGTCTGGAACGCCGAGCACAACGTGGCGGAGAAGCTGAATCACCTCTCCATCCAGCAGGGCAAGGAACGGCACGAGGTGCCGGAGCTCCACGCCGGCGACATCGGGTCGGTCGCGAAGCTCAAGGACACCCATACCGGCGACACCTTCTCCCGGCGGGACCATCCGGTCCGCCTGCCGCCGATCGAGCTGCCCGGCACGGAAACGACGTCCGCCGTCGTGGTGAAGCAGCGGGGCGAAGAGGACAAGCTCGCCGCGGGGCTGCACAAGCTCCACGAGGAGGATCCGACCTTCCACTTCGAGTACAACTCGGAGCTGGGCCAGACGCTGATCCACGGCATGGGGGAGCGCCACTTCGAGATTCTGCTCGGCCGGCTCCAGCGCAAGTACGGCGTGCACGCCGAGCTCGCGCGGCCCAAGGTCGCCTATCGGGAGACCTTCAAGGGAATCGCGGAAGGCCAGGGCAAGCACAAGAAGCAGACCGGCGGGCGGGGCCAGTACGGCGACTGCTGGATCCGGATCGCGCCGCTGGCGCGGGGGTCGGGGTACGAGTTCGTCGACGAGATCGTGGGCGGGGTGATCCCCAACAAGTTCATCCCGGCGGTGGACAAAGGCATCCACGAGGCGGCGGCACGCGGACCGATCGCGGGGTATCCCTGTGTGGATTTCCGGGTGGAGTGCTTCGACGGGTCGTACCACGACGTCGATTCGAGCGAGCAGGCGTTCAAGATGGCGGGCATTCTGGCGTTCCGGAACGTGAGCTCGAAGGCACGTCCCGTGCTGCTCGAGCCGATCATATCGGTGGCCGTCTGGACGCCGTCGGACATGCTCGGCGACGTCCTGGGCGATCTCTCGCCCCGGCGCGCGCAGATTCTGTCGACCGAGTCCGACGGGCGGCTCACGAAGGTGAACGCGCTCGTCCCGCAGGCGGAGCTCTACCGCTATTCGGCGGCGTTGCACTCGATCACCCACGGGCGGGGCACGCACCAGGAGCGGTTCCACGGCTACGCCGAGGCGCCGCCGGAGGTGACCACCAAGGTCTCGACCGAGCACAAGAAGGAGCTGGCCCACGCCGAGGCCGGCTAGGGCTAGGGAGTTAGGGACTGGGAAGCTGGGGGCTAGGGAGCCAGGGAGCCATGCGAACAATCCTCCTGACGACGGCGATTCTCTTGATCGGCGCGGCGGCGGCCGCGCAACGGCCGTATCCGCGCTTTCCGGCGTCGCTCGTGACCGAGGCGTTCGACGCGAAGAGCATTCCGGCCTACACCGGAAACCACGCCGACATCTACGCCTACATCGATCAGCACCAGCAGGCCCATCTGGCCAACCTGCAGCGCTGGCTCCGGCAGCCGTCGGTAAGCGCGCAGAATCAGGGCATCGCGGACATGGCGCGCATGCTCCGCGAGGACTTCGTCCGGCTCGGCTGCCGCGAGACGGAGATCGTCCCGACGTCCGGTCACCCCGGCGTGTGGGCGCATTGCGACGAAGGGGCGCCGAGGACGCTGGTCGTCTACCTGATGTACGACGTCCAGCCGGTCGAGCCGGCGGAATGGCGATCGCCCCCGTTCGCGGCCGAGCTCGTCGACCACGAGTTCGGCCGCGCGCTGATGGCGCGGGGCGCGACGAATCAGAAGGGCCCGGAGCGGGCGTTCCTGAACGCGCTCGAGGCGATCCGCGCCGTGAAGGGGAAGCTGCCGGTGAACCTGATGTTCCTCGCCGAAGGAGAGGAGGAGCTGGGGTCGCCGCACTACCCCGAACTGATCGAACGGTTCGCCGCCCGGATGCGCACCGCGAGCGGTGTCTTCTTTCCCTTCAACAGCCAGGACCCCGACGGCAGCGTCGGCATGTTCCTCGGCGTGAAGGGCATCCTCTACTTCGAGCTCGAGGCCCGCGGCGGTCGGCAGGGCGGCCCCGTGCGCTCCGAGATCCACGGCTCCTACAAGGCCATCACCGACTCGCCGACCTGGCGGCTGGTGCAGGCGCTGGCGTCGCTCACGAGCCCGGACGGCAACACCATCACCGTGCCGGGGTACTACGACGCGATCCGCGCGCCCACCGTCGAGGAGCAGCGACTGCTCAACGGGCTCCTTCCGCAGTGGGCGACCCGGGAGCCGATGGTCCGCCGCGGCCTGGGCGTGGAGCGGTGGATCGGCGGCATGCAGGGGCAGGCGACGCAGCTCCACTACCTCTTCAGTACCACGCTCAACATCGACGGTCTCTGGTCGGGTTACACCGGCCCGGGGACGAAGACCATTCTGCCTCACGTCGCGACCGCGAAGGTCGACAGCCGGCTGGTTCCCAACCAGCATCCGGACTCCCAGCTCGCGCTGATCCGGAAGCACCTCGACTCGCTCGGCTTCCGCGACATCGCGATCCGGAAGCTCTCCGGCTATCCCCCCGCCCAGTCGAGCGCCGAGGCGCCTCTGGTGCGCGCGGCTATCGGTGTGTTCAACAAGATGGGTCTCACGCCGACGGTGGCCCCGCGTCTCGCGGGGAGCGCGCCGTACCACGTGTTTACCCAGCGGCTCGGCCTGGCGATGGTCGCCGCGGGGCTGGGACACGGATCGGGTGCCCACGGGCCCAACGAGTACCTGATCGTCGAGCCGAAGGCCGGCTCGCGGATCGCCGGGCTCGCCGCGATCGAGAAGGGATACGTCGACCTCCTCTACGCATTGGCCGCTTCCCGCTGACGTCTGCAGTGGTTGGTTCCCGGCCATGGCCGGGCACCGGCCAGGGGCTGTGTGACATGCGCTTTCCACCCATTATATGAGAAAGGGTGGAGCGCCGGTCGCGGCGCACCCAGGTGACACGAGCCCAGGCGAGGAGGTGGAGCATGCAAGTCCAGGAGCTGATGACCAAGGATCCGGTCTTCTGCACGCCGGATCAACCGGTGGGTCAGGCCGCGGCGCTGATGGAGCAGCACGATTGCGGATGTCTCCCGGTGGAGGAGCTGGGAACGCGGAAGCTGGTGGGCGTGATCACGGATCGCGACATCGCGCTCCGGGTGGTCGGCACCGGCTGCGGGCCCGAGACGCTGGTCCGCGACGCCATGTCGGAAGAGCCAAGCTGCTGCGGCCCCGAGGACGAGGTCGATCGGGTCGAGAGGATCATGTCGACGCACCAGGTCCGGCGGGTGCCCGTCGTGAGCAAGGGCGGGCGCGTGGTGGGCATCGTCGCCCAGGCGGACCTGGCGCGCGCGGCGGAGAAGAACCTCGGCGTGAGCGAGGGTGACGTGGCCCGGGTCGTGGAGAGCGTCTCCCGGCCGAACGGGCACGCCGATAAGCCGGCCAGCGGCCCGAACTCGAAGCGCCCGCACTGACCCGCCCTCCCGGGCGTTATCTTCCCCTCCGCTCACCGCAAGCCGGCCCCGCGCGTCCCGAAACCCGGGACACGCGGGGTTCGCGCGCACTCGACGCGAAGGGGGAACTCCATGCGTCCGATCGTCCTGCTCATGGCCGCGATCGCGGCTCCGATCGGGCCCGTTGCGGCCCAGGAAAAGCCGACCGACACGCTCCTCACGGTCGCGCGCTACTTCGACTACGAGACGGTGAGCGAGCCGCGGGTCTCCCCCGACGGATCGCAGGTCGTGTTCACGCGGCGCACGGCGAACCGCATGCGGGACACCTTCGAGTCGTCACTCTGGATCATGAACGCGGACGGGAGCCGCCAGCGGTTCCTGGTCCGCGGGTCGAACGCCGTCTGGAGCCCGGACGGAACCCGCATCGCCTATCTGGCCGAGGCTGAGCCGACCGGCAACCAGATACACGTGCGATACATGGACGCCGAGGGCGCGGTCACGCAGGTGACCCGCGTGACGGAGGCGCCGGCCGACCTGCGCTGGTCGCCCGACGGCACCATGATCGGATTCAGCATGTTCGTCCCGTCCGAGTCGAAGTGGCGGATCGACATGCCGACCGCACCGTCGGGCGCGCAGTGGACCAAGGCGCCTCGCCTGGTCGAAGCGCTCCACTACCGCGCCGACCGGCGCGGGTTTCTCGAGCCCGGCCACACGCATCTCTTCATGGTGCCGGCGATCGGCGGAACCCCGCGTCAGATCACCCGCGGCGACTGGAACGTCGGCTCTCGCGGCATCGGTCTGCCGGGGACGGTCGGCTGGGACTGGCTCCCCGGGGCCAGGGAGGTCGTGGTCGACGGCAACGACGACGCCGACGCCGACCGCCAGTACTGGACGTCGAGCATCTACCGGGTCGACGTCGCGACGGGCGCGCGCCGCAAGCTCGTCGCGGAGGACGGGTACTGGATCTCCCCCACGCTCTCGCCGGACGGCAAGACGATCGCCTTCACCGGCCATCCCGCCGTGAAACAGGCGTACCGGACCTTCGATCTCTATACGATGGCGCCGGACGGCTCGGGGATCCGCCTCCGGAGCGCGGGGCTCGACCGCACGCCCGGTGACCTCCAGTGGGCCTCGGACAACTCCGGCGTGTACTTCACGACGGAGGACAAGGGCACGGTCAACCTCTGGGTCGCGCCGCTGAGCGGTGCAGCGCGTCAGCTCACGACCGGGATCCACGTGCTCGGCGGCACCTCGGTCGCCGGGGGCAAGGCGCCCGCCGCGTTCGTGGTCCGCTCCAATCCGCAGGCGCCCCCCGACGTGGTGCGGATCGACCTCCGCCGGCCGTCGCAGATGACGCGGCTCACCGACGTGAACGGCGATCTCCTCACCGGCACCCGCCTCGGCGAAGTCGAAGAGATCTGGTATCCGTCCACCGGTGGCACGCGGATCCAGGGATGGATCGTGAAGCCGCCGGGGTTCGATCCGGCGCGGAAGTACCCCCTGCTGTTCGAGATCCACGGCGGCCCGAACGCGATGTACAACGTCGGCTTCAGCTACCCGTTCCAGAACTTCGCGGCGAACGGCTTCGTGGTGCTCTACACCAACCCGCGGGGCAGCACCGGCTACGGCAGCACGTTCGGCAACGCGATCGACAAGGATTACCCCGGGCCGGACCTCGACGATCTCCTCGCCGGGGTCGATACGGTGGTCGGACGGGGATACGTCGACACCCGGCGCCTGTACGTCGGCGGGTGCAGCGGCGGAGGGGTGCTCTCGAGCTGGGTCACGAGCCACACCGACCGCTTCGCGGCGGCGGCGGTGCGCTGTCCGGTGACCAACTGGATCAGCTTCACGGGCACGAGCGACATTCCGCTCTTCGATCACCGGTGGTTCGGCGCGCCGTTCTGGGAAAATCCGAAGCCCTGGCTCGACCACTCCCCGCTGATGCACGTGGGCAAGGTGAAGACGCCGACGCTGCTCATGACCGGCGTGCTCGATCTGCGGACGCCCATCGGGCAGACGGAGGAGTACTTCTCCGCGCTCAAGCGTCGCGGCGTGCCGACCGCCATGCTGCGGTTCGAAGGGGAGTACCACGGCACCAGCTCGCGCCCGTCGAACTTCATGCGGACGCAGCTCTACATGATGAGCTGGTACAACCGGTGGCCCGCGGAAGCGGCGAAGGTGACGACGGAGGCCGGTAACCGGTAACCGGTCACGGCTTTCGGTACCGCTCCAGGTACTGCAGGTCGTCCTCGTCGGTGCGGACGACGTAGACCGTCCCCTGGCCGAAGCCGATGACGCGGCTCCGGGGATTGAGCGTGACTTTTGTCACCAGCGCGCCGGTGCCGTCGAAGACGTCGTAGGACGGCGTCTTGTCGGACGCCGGCCGGGTGCGGAGCACCCAGACCTCTCCCTCCGGCGAGACCTGCACCGCACGGGCGCCCGAGGCGCCCTCGAACGGCGGCTTGGTCTCCTCGAACTCCGGCTCGGGAATCTGCGGGTTCGGGCCCGGCGCGGGGGCAACGCGTCTCCCGCCGTCGCCGCCCATCATGATCATGGTGGGCCGAACGCGGCGCCGGGCCTCGCGCACGGCCTCCTTGTCGGCCTCGGTCACCTTGAGCGGAGTGTACGGCTGCACCGGGCCGGCCTTCCACGTGCCGTCTCCCGTCGCCCACAGCACCCGGTAGGGGGTGGGCGTCACCCGGGCGATGCGGCCATCGCCCGCGATGCCCCAGGCATCGGCCGGCGCGAAGACCTTGGCGCCACCGATCCGCACCTGCGTACCACGATTGCGGTCGCCCGAGACCTGCATGGTGTTCGGCGCCAGCTTCACCCAGCCCAGCGTGTCGATGCGCGACCGGCCGCGGTCCCACCGGGCGATGGGCGCGGAATCGAGCGGAGGCTGGTCGGGTCCGCGAAAGGGTGAGGGCTGGAAGTAGATGCGGCCCCGCGCGTCTCCGTGGATCTCTCCGGGACCGAACAGGAAACCGCCGCCGAAGCCGGGCCCCGAGGATGTCGCGGTCGCGGGAGGGCGGGGAAGCTCGACGAGCTCACCCGGCTTCCCGTCGGGCCCGATGGTCAGCAGCCGGCGGTTGATCATGTCGTGCAGCAGGGTCTGCCCGTTCGGCTGGGGGATGAGCGATCCGGGAAACCCGTACTCTCCGGGACCCTGTCCCTCCCTCCCGACGCGGGTCGCGGCCCCCGCCGCGAGGTCGACCAGCTGGACGATCTTGTCCTGCTGATCGCTGACCAGCACCTTGCCCGGCCCGATTTCCCGAATGCTGCGGATGCTCGTGAACGGCTCCTCGAAGGCCGCGTCGGGTCGCGAGAGCGCCGCCTTCTGCTGGGCGGTCAGCGTGCCGACGGCGGCGAGCGCCAGCGCGGCGGAGGTGGACAGGGATCGAAGGACGGGCACGGGGAGCTCCTCGCGAGGGGATCGAGCGCCGTCTACGGATGCGCCGGCTGCCGGAAAGGTCGCACCGGGCCGCTATCTTCCGCCGGATGTCGACGCTGTCCGGCCCGCTGCCCCGCTTCCGCGCGACCCGCTTTGCACCGAGCCCGACCGGATACCTCCATCTGGGCCACGTGGTGAATGCGGTGTGGGTGTGGGGCCTGGCGCAGGCGAGCGGTGCGCGCGTGCTGCTCCGGCTCGAAGATCACGATCGGGGCCGCTGCCGGCCGGAGTACGAGCGCGCGATCTTCGAGGACCTCGACTGGCTCGGGCTCGAGCCCGAACCCGAGAGCCGCGAGAGCCTCGAGGGAGGCGGCCTTTCGTCGTACCGTCAGAGCGACAACTCCCCCCTGTACCAGGCGGCGCTGGTGCGACTGGCCGCCATGGCCCGCGTGTATGGCTGCCGCTGCTCCCGCTCGACCATCGCCCGCGCGCTCCGCGACGAGGGCTGGGAAGAATGGGACGAGCTCCGCTACCCCGGGACATGCCGCGGGCTCGGCATCCCGCCGGGCGAGGGAGTCGGGATCCGGGCGATGCTCCCGCCGGGCGCCGTCGAGTTCGACGATCTGCGGACCGGCCCGGTGCGCCAGGTCCCCGCCGAGCAGTGCGGCGATCTCCTCGTCCGCGACGCGACCGGCAGCTGGACCTACCAGTTCTGTGTGACGGTCGACGACCTGCGGCACGACGTGGACCTCGTGATTCGCGGGGAAGACCTGCTCGAATCCGCCGGACGCCAGATCCTCCTCGCGACCCTGCTCGGGCGCCCGGCGGCGCCGCGCTTCCTGCATCATCCGCTCGTCCTCAACGAGCGAGGCGTCAAGCTGAGCAAGCGGGACGGAGCGGCGGGTGTGCGCGAGCTTCGCGCCGCTGGCCGGTGTCCGGAAGAAGTGCTGGGCCTGGCGGCGTGGCGCTCGGGGCTGCTCTCCGAGGAACGGCCGCTGCGCCCGGGCCAGTTGGGGGAGCTGTTCGGGGAACGGGGAACGGGGAACGGGGAACGGTGAACCGCATCGTCAAACACCAACGGTTTCCCCGGTCGTCGCATCGACATACGTCTGGGTGTCGAAGAGGGTGAACCGCATCGTCAAACACCAACGGTTTCCCCGTT
>JBOHSH010000117.1:0-11729 GCA_050733195.1 Gemmatimonadales bacterium | reverse complement strand
GACGGCGCCCTCGCGGCGCTGCGCGACGAGCTCGAGCGATCGGTCGCCGAGCACCATCGGCTCGAGGTGGAGCTCACCGAGGTCGCCGGCCTCCGCCGCAGCGTCGTCGAGCGGGTCGAGGCGGAGTGGCGGCAGCCGTTCGAGCAGCTCCTGGGCGCCGCTCCGCCGCTCGAGCTCGACCGCCGGACCCTCGAAGAGGAGTCGGCCCGGATCGCGGCGGCCCTGGAGGCGATCGGCCCGGTGAACCCGCTGGCGGTCGAGGAGCACGCCGAGGAGAGCAAGCGCGTGGAGTTCCTGCTCACCCAGCGGGACGACCTCGTCGCCGCGCGGCAGTCGCTGCTCCAGGCCATCCGGGAAATCGACGGAACCGCCCGCACCATGTTCCTGGAGACCTTCCAGGCGGTGCAGGAGAACTTCCAGAAGGTGTTCGCCACGCTCTTCGGCGGCGGGGAGTGCGAGATCCGTCTCGCGAACCCGGAGGACCCGCTCGAGAGCGAGATCGACATCCACGCCTCCCCGAGGGGCAAGCGCACCCAGCGGATCCACCTCCTCTCTTCCGGAGAGCGCACCCTCGTGGCGACCTCGCTCCTGTTCTCGATCTATCTCACCAAGCCCAGCCCCTTCTGCCTGATGGACGAGGTGGACGCCCCGCTCGACGACGCGAACGTGGGCCGGTTCACGACGCTGCTCGAGGAGTTCAAGCCCGACACGCAGTTCGTGGTGATCACCCACAATCCCCGGACCATGCACGCCGCCGACGCCGTGTACGGCGTGACGATGCAGGAGCCGGGCGTCTCCACGATCGTCGGGGTGCGGCTGGGCGCACGCGAGGAGGCACTGACGGTTGACAGTTGACCGTTGACCGTTGACCGTTGACCGGACGTGCTGATTCTCCTCAAGGCCGACGCGACGGAGGCCGATCGCTCGAAGGTCCTCCGCCTCGTCGAGACGCTCGGGTCGAGCCCCCACCTCATCGAGACGGGCCGCCGCGCCGCGATCGTGATCCTCGCCGCCGACGGGAGGATCGACGCCGCGCGCTTCACCGCCCTTCCCGGCGTCGAAGAAGTCGTCCACCTCTCCAAGCCCTACCGGATGGTGGCGCGCGAATGGCGGCCGGAGCCCACGATCGTGCGGCTCGACGGCGACCTCGTCGTCGGCGGCGACGAGGTGCCCGTGATCGCCGGTCCCTGCTCGGTGGAGTCGGAGGAGCAGATCCTCGCGGTCGCGCGCGCCGTGCGGCGGGCCGGAGCGCGGGCGCTCCGCGCCGGCGCGTTCAAGCCGCGGACGTCGCCCTATGCCTTCCAGGGCCTCGGCGCCCCTGCGCTGGAGCTGCTGGCTCGCGCGCGGGAGGAGACCGGGCTCGCCATCGTGACCGAAGCGATGGATGAGGCCGGGCTGGACCAGGTGGCGAAGGTCGCCGACGTCGTGCAGATCGGCGCGAGGAACATGCAGAACTTCGCCCTCCTCAAGGCGGCCGGGCGCGCCGGCAGGCCGGTGCTGCTCAAGCGCGGCCCGTCGGCGTCGCTGTCCGAGCTGCTCCTCTCGGCCGAGTATGTGCTGAGCGAGGGCAACCCGAACGTCATCCTCTGCGAACGGGGCGTCCACGGCGGCGATGCCACCACCAGGAGCCTCTTCGACCTGAACGCGATTCCGGCGGTGAAGTCCCTCTCCCATCTCCCCATCATCGCGGACCCGAGTCACGGCACCGGCCGGCGCGCGCTGGTCCCGCCGATGGCGCGGGCCGCGCTGGCCGCCGGCGCGGACGGCTTGCTCATCGAGGTACACCCGAGGCCCGAGGAAGCGCTCTCCGACGGCGCCCAGTCGCTCTATCCGGAGCAGTTCGCGCTGCTGATGGAGGAGCTGCGCGGCATCGCGGCCGCCATCGGGCGGCGGGTCGCGGCCCCGGCGGACGCATGAGACGGCCTCTCGCCGCCGCGCTGATCGCGCTGGTCATGCCGGCGCCCGCGACGCCCCAGGCCCCGGCGGACGCCGTCGCGATCGTACGCCGCGCGAGCGCCGCCTATCGAGGCCTCGGATCGCTGCAGGCGGACTTCGTGCAGATCATCGAGGATGCGACGCTGGGCGATACGCTGCGAAGCACCGGCCGGCTGGCGCAGGCGGGCGACAACCGGTTCGCCATGCGGTTCACCGATCCGCCGGAGGACGCGATCGTCATCGACGGCCGCCACGTCTGGATCTACACGCCGAGCACGACGCCCGGACAGGTGCTCCGGGCGCCGGTGGAGAGCGATCCCGTCTACGGCGCGAACCTGCTCGCGCGGATCCTCGACCGGCCCGCGGACCGCTATCGGGTGGCGTACGTGAAGGCCGATGAGGTGGGGGGACGGTCGCTGGACGTGGTGAGCATCGTGCCGCAGTCGGGAACCATGCGCTTCAACCGCGCCGTGCTCTGGCTCGATCGCGACGACGCCCTGCCCCGACGGATCGAGCTGGACGAGTCGCCCGGAGTTCGACGGATCCTGATTCTGTCACGGCTCCGTCCCAACGCCACGCTGCCGCCCCGCGCGTTCACCTTCGACGTCCCGCGGGGGGTGCGGGTCATCGACCAGTGACCTGGCGGGCGTCGAGCTCCTGGCGGACCATCTCCCGAATCCTGTGCTCCAGACGTCCGGTGCTCTCGCAGGGCATCGGCTGGCGGGCCCCCTCCGAGACGTTCACCGCGCCGGCCAGCAGCAGCGTGCGCAGCGTCGTCCCCGCGTCGCCCGAGTCCACGACCGTCGAGCGCAGGACCATGTACACGCGGTAGGTGTCCGCGTTGGGCCCCGTCATGCCGTCGCCGCAGGAGAGATACGTGGAGAGCTGGCGGCCCCCGATCTGCCGCATCATGGAAAAGCCCATGTTCCCGATCCGGCCCGCCGCGGAGTCGTCGAGGGTGACCGGGACCTTGAGCCGGTCGTATGCCCTGCGGAGGGCGGCCAGCATCACCGGCTTCGGCACCTCGAACGCGAATGGCGTCCCCATGGTATCGGTGACCACGCGGGTCATCTGACCAGGCACCACGACCACCGTGCGCACCTGCTGCGCGGCGAGCGGGGCGGATCCGACCGTCGTCCCGAGGGCGATCGTGACCATCGCCCGCCGGAGCGCCGGACGCATCATGTCGGGGGCACTCGCGCGAGCACCGAGCCGGGCGTGCGCGCCCGCTCGAGCAATGCCAGCGCCGCGACGAGGCTTCGGTCGACCGCGCCGCTGTCGCGGACCTGCTGGTGCGGCACGATGCCGCCGCCGCCGAGCAGGGTCCGGCCGGCGTCGCTCTTGACGCGCGGTCGCGGGACGCTGTCGCCGTCCTCCGGCCGCGGCGGGGTCTGGATCTGGCGGCCGCTCGGCGTGAGCCAGAGCGCGGTGGTCAGCTGCAGCGATGCGCCGGCCCCGAGAGGGAAGCGGCGCTGGGTGACGCCGCGCCCGAAGGTCGGCATGCCCAGCACGGCGGCCCGGTCGTGGTCCTGCAGCGCGCCGGCCAGCGCTTCCGCGCCGCCGGCGGTACCCTGGTCCACCAGAACGACGAGCGGCAGATCCGGAAAGCGCGCGGGCGTCGAGTCGACGAACCGCATGCTGTCCGCGGGACTCCGGCCCCGCGTCGCCGCGAGCACGATGCGGTCGTCCAGGAAGAGATCCGCTGCGGCGACGGCGTCCGGAAGCGCGCCGCCCACGCTGCGCCGGAGATCGAGGATCAGGCCGCGCATGCCGCTCGCGCGGAGCCGCTCGACGGCTCGGGCGAGGGAGTCCGTCACTCGCGGACCCACCCGGGCAATCCGGATCCAGCCGATGCCCCCGTCCAGCAGCTCCGAGGTCAGAGACGGCACCCGCGGCACCGGGCCCCGCGGCACCTCGATGGTGAGCGGCCCGCGACCCGAGCGGCGCAACCGGAGGAGAACCCTGCTCCCGGCCGGTCCGTCGAGGACCTCGCCCATCGCTTCCAGATCTTCGGGCTCGACCGAGGTGTTCTCGACGGCGAAAAGGAGGTCCCCGCTCTGGACGCCGGCCCGGTCCGCGGGGGAGCCCGGGACCGTTCCCACGACGACCAGGGCGCCGTCGCGGCGCTCAAGATGAAGTCCGAGCGGCGGATCCGCGTCCGGATCGGCCGAACGGCGCTGACCCGGCAGGATGAGCACCGCGTAGGGATCCTCGAGCTCCGAGATCACGCCGCTCGCGGCCAGCCGGTACAGCTCCTCCTCCGAGAGCGAATCCACCGATTCGGATCGGACGTAGCGCATCACCGTCTGGAACAGGCGATTGCCCTGCACCGGCGGCGGCCCCGGCTCGCTCCGGCCCCGGCGCAGGAAGTATCCGGCACCCGCGAGCGAAACGATCGCGACCAGCAGGAGCAGGATCCATCGGGATCGCATGACCGCCTACCTTCGGGCCGCGGCCGCCGGCTGCGGCCAGGCGGCCTGAATCGCGGCCCAGACCCGCTCTTCGACCGTTCCGATCGCCGCCGTCGCGTCCACGTGCACGACGCCGGGACCCTGCTCCGCGAGGTAGCGATCGGCAACCCGGCGATGGAACTCGAGCGACTCGCGATCGAGCCGATCGACCCGCTTCCCATCCGCATGGCGCCGCGCCAGCCCGACCTCCGGAGGCAGATCGAGGATCACCGTGAGGTCGGGTTCGAGGCCGCCCGTGGCGGCGCGGAGCACCCACTCCACCATGTCGGCCGGAAGCCCGCGGCCGGCGCCCTGATACGCGCGGGTCGAGAGAGAGTACCGATCGCTCAGGACCACACCGCCCGCCTCGAGCGCCGGCCGGATCACGCGCGCCACCAGGTCGGCCCGCGCCACGACGTAGTAGAGCAGCTCGCGCTCGGGAGTCCAGGTGCCGGCCGCGTGCAGCACCTCCTCGCGGAGCGCCTCCGCGGCCGGCGTCCCTCCCGGCTCGCGGACCACGACGGGATCGACGCCCGCCCGGCGGAATCGTTCGGCGAGCGGCTGCATGAGGCTCGACTTCCCCGTGCCTTCGGGACCCTCGAGCACCACGAAGAAGCCGGCGGTCACGAGAGCGTGATGATGCTGGAGGCGGCCCCGCGCTCGATGCCGAGGCTCATCTGCTGGTTGACCCGCGCCATGAGCTTCTCGTAGCTCGCGCGGGCCACGACGTAGGCCTGCCCCATCGAGCTGGTCTCGAGCTCGCGCACCGCCGCTTCGTAGTCCGACACCGTGGCCTGATCGGGAAGCTTCCGCTCGGTTACCTGCTCGTCGATCTGACGCGCGAGCTGGTCGATCTTCTCGAGCCGCGTGCGGGTCTCGGTGTCCTCCTGCAGCTCCCGTTCGCTGCGCCGCAGGGCCTGATACTCCGGCGACTGCCCGATGAGTCGTCCCAGCTCCTGCGCCCGCTCGTCGATCATCCCGTTACCAGCGGCGCGCGGTCAGATACCGCGGCCGTCCGAACAGATCGTTCCAGACCTGGACTTCCTCCCACCCCGCGTCTGCCGCCGTCCGGGCGACCGCCGTCGCACGGGTGGAATCTAGCTCCATGACCAGCGAGCCCCCCGCCCGCAACACGGCAGGCACTTCGGCCAGGATCCGGCGGGACAGCGCCATCCCGTTCTCAGCGCTCGTGAGCGCGAGCACGGGCTCCCAATCCTTCACCGAGCGGTCGAGCTCCGCGTGCTCGGCCTCGGTGACGTAAGGCGGGTTCGCCACGATCAGGTCGAAGCTCGCTTGGCGGAGGGGCGACGCGAGATCGCCCCTGGCGAGCTCGATCCGATGCCCGGTCTTCTCCCGGTTCTCCGACGCCAGTGCGAGGGCCTCCGCCGAGAGATCCGTCGCCACGACCACGGTGAACGCGCCTTCCTGGCGGAGCGCGAGCGCGAGGCATCCCGTTCCGGTGCCGAGATCGGCGGCACGACCGTCGCGCTGCAGCGTGAGGGCGTGATCGATCACCCCCTCGGTCTCGGGCCTGGGGATGAGCGCACGGCGGTCGACGGTGAGTGTGAGATGCCGGAATCCGGTCTCGCCCACGACATACGCCATCGGCTCCCCGCGGAGCCGGCGGGCCACCAGCTCCTCGAAGCGCCGGCCGACGTCGAGGGCCGCCGGCTCCCCCCGTGCCAGGTATGTCGACCCCGCATCGGAGCGGCTCGCGGCGGCCCAGAGGCGGTGTGCCTCGCGCCTGGCCTTCGGCACTCGTGCCGCTCTGAGTCGCGTGGCGGCGGCCTCGATGAGTGAGGCGACCGAGCCCGAGGCCTCAGGCAGCGTTCGACTCCTCCCGGCTCGCCACGCGAAGCGCGACCACGATCTCGTCCAGGTCGCCGTCCATGATCGCCGGGAGGTTGTGAACGGAGAGATTGATCCGGTGATCGGTGACCCGGCTCTGGGGAAAGTTGTAGGTACGGATCTTGGCGGAGCGGTCACCGGTTCCGACCATGGCCTTCCGCTCGCGCGCTCGCGCGCTCTCCTGCTCGGCGATCATCCGGTCGAGCAGCCGGGCCCGGAGCACCTCCATCGCCTTGATCTTGTTCTGCAGCTGGGATTTCTGATCCTGACAGGTCACCACGAGTCCGGTGGGAAGGTGCGTGATGCGGACGGCGCTGTCGGTCGTGTTCACACTCTGGCCGCCGGGGCCCTGGGAGCGGTAGACGTCGATCTTGAGGTCGTTCTGCTCCACCTTGACGTCGACGTCTTCGGCCTCCGGAAGCACCGCCACCGTGGCGGCCGACGTGTGGATCCGGCCCTGCGACTCCGTCACGGGGACCCGCTGGACGCGATGCACGCCGGACTCCCGGCGGAGGAGTCCGTAGGCGTCCTCCCCTCGCACGGCGACGATCGCCTCCCGCACACCGCCCATCGCCCCCTCGCTGACGGAGAGCGGCTCCACTTTGAGCCCCCGCCGCTCGGCGAAGCGGGTGTACATCCGCAGGAGCTCGCCCGCGAACAGCGCGGCCTCGTCCCCGCCGGTGCCGGCGCGGATCTCCAGAATCGCGTCACGATCTTCGAGCGGATCGCGCGGAACGAGCAGCTCCTCGAGCGACGCCTCGAGGCTCGCGATCTCCGCGGGGAGACGCTCCATCTCGGCACGCGCCAGGCCGGCGAGCTCCGGATCGGTGTCCGCGGCCATCTCCCGGGCCTGCGCCAGGTCGCTCTGCGACCGGCTCAGACGCTCGGCGAGTCGAATGATCGGCGAGAGGCGCGCATGCTCGCGCCCGAGTGCGGTGAGGCGGGCCGGGTCTTTGGCTGTGACGGGATCGGCGAGAGCCGCGGCCACCTCCTCCGCCCGGGCCAGTGCCTGGCGGAGTCTGGCGTTCACGGTCTACTGCGCGGGAGTCGGGGTCTGCTCGGAGCCGTACTTGCGGCGGAAACGGTCGACCCGCCCCGCCGTGTCCATCAGGCGCTGCCGGCCCGTGAAGTACGGATGGCAGTTGTTGCAGACCTCGACGTGAATCGTCGCCGCCGTGGTACGGGTTTCGAACTTGTTGCCGCAGGCGCACTCGGCAAGCACGGTGCGGTACATCGGATGCAGGTTCGGCTTCACGGCTGGCTCCACGTAAGTCGTTGCAAGAGCGGAAACTTAGCCTGTGCCGGGGCGGGAATCAACGGGGTGCTGGTTCTGGGTTCTGGGTTCTGGGTTCTGAGTTCGACGGATCCGTTTGACAGGCTTCATTCACCGCCTAAGCTCCATCAGCCTCTCAGAGGTTCCCCATGGACCTGTACGATGTCCTGCGCACCGTCCCCCTGCTCCGGGACGTCCCGGAAGCCGATCTTCGGGCGCTGGCTTCGCTCGTGCGCGAGCGCAGCTATCCGAGAGGAAGCATCATCCTCTCCCAGGGCGACCGCGGGGACGCGCTCTTCCTGATCCGGACCGGCCAGGTCAAGGTGACCGTGATCGCGGAGGACGGCCGCGAGGTCATCCTGTCGGTGCTCGCCCCGGGACAGGTCTTCGGGGAGATGGCACTCCTCGACGACGAACCGCGCTCGGCGCACGTCATCGCCATGGCCGACACCACGCTCCTGCAGCTGCGGAGAGAGGATTTCCGCGCCCGCCTCACCGCGTCTCCCGATCTGGCGATCGCGCTCCTGCGCGAGCTGTCCCAGCGCCTGCGCCGGGCCGATGACACGATCACCGCCCTCATGCTGCTCGACGTCAACGGCCGGGTCGCCCATCTCTTCCTCGAGATGGCGCGCGAGGAGGGCGGAGAGGGGCACAGCCGCATCACCCGCCGGCTCACGCACGCCGCGATCGGCCAGATGGTCGGGGCGAGCCGGGAGACCGTGTCTCGCACGATGCGAAACCTCGTGCTCCGGAACGTGATCGAGGTCACCCGCCGGGAGATCCGTCTGCTCGACGGGGAGTCGCTCCGCCGCGCGGCCCAGCAGCGATGAAGGCGTTCCTCTGGGGGGTTCGGGGGTCCGTCCCGGCCCCGGGGCCACACACGGCCCGGTACGGCGGCAACACTCCCTGCGTCGCCGTAGAGCACGAGGGAGCCCGTCTCATCCTCGACGCCGGGACGGGCATTCGCGGTCTCGGCGCGGCGATGATGGTCGCCTCGCCCGAGGGGACCGCAAATCTCCTCCTCTCCCACGTTCACTGGGATCACATCCAGGGGATTCCGTTCTTCGCCCCGCTCTACTCGGAGGGGTGGACCGTACGGGTGTACGGACCCACACCCGAGCCCGGAGATCTCGGTTCGGCGCTCCGCCGGCAAATGGCCTCTCCACATTTCCCCGTGCACTTCGCCTCCATCGCCTCGCGCCTCGAGGTGACGGAGATCACGGCAGAGCCCAGGGAAATCGGCCCATTTCAGGTGGAGGGTATCGTTCTCCGTCATCCGGGGAGGACGTTCGGGTACAGAGTGACCCCGGCCGCCGGAGGACCATCCGTCAGCTACTTGACGGACAACGAGTTAGCAGGCCCGGGGGAATGGGGCCGGCTGGTCGGGTTCTTGCGAGGTACGGACGTGCTGGTGCACGACGCCATGTTCACGGAACCCGAAGCTCGATCCCGCGAGGGATGGGGCCACTCGAGCATCGAGCGCGTCGTGGATCTTGCCGTGGCGGCGGAGGTGGCCCGGGTCGTACTGTTCCATCACGACCCCGGCCGCACCGATGAAGAGATGGATCGTCTGCTCGAGGCCGCGCAGGCCCGCGCGGCCGGCGCCCGGAGCGGAACGAAGGTGGAAGCGGCCGTCGAGGGACGGACGCTGTAGCCTCTGAGGAGGGTGCGATGAGAGGACTCGCGAGGGTGGTGCTCGCCGGCCTGCTGCTGTCTGCAGGCGTGGCCGGCGCCCAGGATACTCGGCCCGGGATCGCGGTGCTGCTGTTCGAGAACGGCGGCAGCTACGGCAAGGACCGGGAAGACTTCGACGCGCTCCGCAGGGGGCTCGCCGCGACGCTCATCTACGAGCTCTCCCAGAATCCTTCGGTCCGCCTGGTGGAGCGCACCGAGATCCAGCGGCTGCTCGACGAGCAGGGACTCGCGGTCGCCGAGCGCGTGGATGCCGCGACCGCCGCGAAGATCGGCAAGCTGGTGGGCGCCCGTTACATGATCGCGGGAATGTTCCTCGATCTTTACGGGGACTTCCGGGTCGACGCGCGGATCATCGACGTCCAGACGGGCGAGATCCTCAAGGTCGTCCGGAGCGACCCCAAGCTCCGCGACAGGAAAGACATGCACCGCATCATCCAGTCGGTCGCCGAACGGATCATGCAGGACATCAAGCTTCCGGCGCTGGCCGTGGCCGAGCGTCCGCCGAGGCCCGTCGTGCCGACCGACGCGCTCGCCTTCTACAGCCGGGCGCTGCTCTATCAGGATCGCGGCGACAAGGCCAAGGCCGTCGAGTACTACGAGAAGGCGCTGAACGTCTTTCCCGAGTACACCGAGGCGAACGAGGGCCTCAAGCGGCTGCGCGGGAGCTGACGCCCAGCGCGACGCCCAGGTGCACCGGAACCGCCAGCGCGACGAGGTCGAGATTCGCCTGGCTTCCCGGAATCAGCTTCATCAGCAGGCCGGCCACCGCGAGCGCCGCGACCGCGAACGCCAGTCTTCGGGCGGGCCGACCCGCCCACACGCTGCCCCGCACGGCTCCCGGCAGCACGATCGCGAGCGCCAGCGCCAGGACGTTGAACAGCAGGACGTTCTCGTTCTCGTAGGCGACCCGATGGCTCGAGAAGGTCCAGAGCCACGCCAGCACCAGCCCGAGCACCCCCGCGAACAGCATCCAGAGAGTCCCGATCGCCAGAAAGGCCGCACGGGCGGCCCCGGTCCGGGCGCGACCGAGCGCCGCCAGAGCCCCGCCGGCGAGCACCCCTAACCCGAGGAACCAGCCCGTCCAGTTCGACGGGCGCTCGGGCTCCGGAAAGCGGCCGCCCTCCTCGTAGACCTCGGTGTACGTCACGACGGAGCGGGACCCGTCGGCCACGGTGATGCTGTCCATCACCTCCCGGAGCCGGACGGGAAGGAACATCTGATCCCACCGGCTCATCTCGCGGTCGACCGGACGCCCGAGCGCCACCATCAGCCCCGTGTAGAGCAGCGGGCTGTGCTGGTTGAGGCGCCGGGTGTCCTGGCGCCAGGTGACGCCCGAAGGACGCGCCGCCCAGCGCCGGATGGCGCCGTCGAGCGCGCGGTCGAGCGCGTCGCGCACCCGGGTCGAGCAGTTGTCGCGGTAATAGTCGTAGTGATAGAACCGGTTCTCCGGCCGCTCGTTCCAGCGGAGGAACTCGCGGAGCTCGAGGCGGGCGCGCGGCGGGAGGTTCAGCTCCTGGAGCCAGACCGAGCGATTGGCGCGCACGTAGGTCTGGACGTGCGGCTCGGCGGGAAAGCCCCCCATCCAGTACCACATCTGCCCGCGAATGAAGCGGAGCAGGAAGTTCTCCTGCCGGAAGTCGAAGAGGCCGTAGTTGTAGACGGTGTCGGGCTCGACCGAGGGATCGTCGATCCAGATCGCGTTGTGTCCGAATCGCTCCCAGACCGCCGCTCCCGGCCCCATGGTCATGAGGTAGACGCGGAGCTCGGAGCCCGGGGGGGCGTGGTGCTCGCTGGGTCGGGGGGCAACGGCCTGGCACTCACCGGTGGACTCGGTCAGGCAGGGGAGGGTCGTCACAGCCAGTGCCAGCCGCCACCAGCCGCGCCGCCTCACAGCTCGACGTCTCGCCCGTCCTGCGCCGAGCGGTAGATCGCGTCCACCACCTTGTGCAGCACCAGATGGTCCTGCAGCGAGGGGACCTTCGCCTCGCCGGCGAGAGCGGCCTCGAAGTGGGCCCACTCCGCCCGGTACGAGGCGGTGAAGGCGTTCTCCCTGCTTCCCGAGCCCGTGGGCGACACGTCCACCGGCACGCCGTGCAGCTCCTTCCACACCGTGAGCGGGTTGATGGCGGCGGTGCCCTTGCTGCCCCGGAGGCCGACGCCGAACCGCTCGCCTTCGCCGAGATGGTGCCAGGTCACGTCCACGAAGAGGGACATCCCGTTCCCGCAGACCACGAACGCGCTCCCCGACTGCTCGACCGCCCGCTCCTTGCCGCTCACATCCAGGCTGGCGCTCACCCGGACCGGCGCTGGATTCCCTCCCAGCCACAGGCCGAGGTCGAGGATCGAGAGTCCCAGATCCAGGATCGCGCCACCGCCCGCCTGGTCGCGCTTCTGCCGCCAGCCGAGCTGCGCGCGGCTGGGCCGAAAGATGTGCCAGCTCCCGCGGACGCTCTCGATCGTGCCCAACTCGCCGCTCTGGATGAAGCTGCGGACGATCTGAACGTCGGGCCGGTAGCGGTGATTCATCC
>JBOHSH010000116.1:0-9969 GCA_050733195.1 Gemmatimonadales bacterium | reverse complement strand
CGCTCACGCTGCCGTTCGGCGCCACGCTCAAGGCCGCGCCCCTGCCGGACGGCCGCTGGGTCGTCGTCGCCCCCGACTTCGATACCGTGCTCCTCGCGGACGTGGCGGGGCGGACAACGGCTCCGCTTGCCGGGCCGGCGGCGCGGGGCGCGCTGCTCCACCCGATCACGGTGTTCACCGTCGCCGATACGATCTACATCGGGGACTGGGGCCGGCGCCGCACCACCGTCTGGGCCGCTGACGGCAGCCTGCTGGACTCCATCCCCGCGCCCGACGCCCTGCGCGGCGTCCTGCCGGAGGCGCGTGACGCCGCGGGCCAGCTGTACTACGAGGTGTCTCCCGCGCCCGGGCGGGACGGCAGCGGCAATCGCGATTCCGCCGCGATCGTGCGTGTGCCGCTGGGTCTCGCGCGGTTCGACACCGTCGCCCGACTGACGCCGCTCGAGCTCAAGGAGGTGACCCGGGAGAGCGTGACGCGCTTCGAGCAGCAGATCTTCAGCGGGACCGACCAGTGGGGAGTCCGCTCCGACGGGACCGTCTGGGTCGCGCGCGTCTTCCGCAACCGGGTGATGCTCTATCCGCCGCGCGGCGATCCCCTGCGCGGCCCCGAGCTGCCCGACCCCGTGTACGAGGTCACCCAGGCGGATCGGGACTGGCACCTCTCCAATTATCCTCCCGACCTCCGCCCCAACGAGATCGACCTGCCGTGGGCCCTCATCCATCCGCCGTTCGTCGCCGCGTTCCAGAGCGGGGACGAGACGATCTGGCTGGAGAAGAGCAAGGTCGTGACCGACTCGCTTCGCCGGATCCATCTTCTCGACCGGGAAGGCCGGCTCCAGCGCATCCTCCAGCTGGTGGGCCATGGACGCCTGGCCGCCGTTCGCCCAGGCGTGGTGCTCGTCGCGGAGCCGACCGGAGCGGGCGTACGCCTCATGGAAGTGCGCGTTCCGGCGCGTGCGTCGTCTCCCCGGCCGTAACCGACATGTGACACGCACAGACCTGCGACAGGTATAAGGACCGGAGATGCGCCGTTTCGCGGCGGGCTCCCGGTTCGTGGGGGAGGCGGAGGCAGCACCGTGGCCAGCTATGTCGTCGTCAACGTCGATGTGAAAGACCGGGAACAGTACCGGGAGTACAACCGGCTCGCGCCGGAGAGTATCGAGCGCTTCGGCGGCCGGTACCTCGCGCGCGGCGGCCGGGCCGAAAAGCTGGAGGGCGGCTGGGAGCCCAAGCGCTTCGTCGTGCTGGAGTTCCCATCGTACGAGAAGGCGAAGGCGTGGTGGTCCTGCGCGGAGTACGAGTCCGCCAAGGGGATCCGCCAGCGCGCCGCCTCCACCGAGATGATCCTCGTGGAAGGACTGAACGGCGCGCCGTTCTGACCGACGCGAGCCCCGCTTCCCACCCGAGCGACCGAAACTTTTCCACGGCTGCTGACTGTTTTTCTGCCCTGGTTTGGGGCGGAAACGATTCTCCAGCTACAGAACTGTGCGCCGGAGGCGTCCGGACGTGCGCCGCGACGATCCGCGACCGTCTCCTCTCACACTCGAGGGCATGAGGCCGACCAAGGGGTCGGGCTCTGCACCGCCTCGGGGCATCAGCGTGAAGCCCGCGCGGCGGATTTGACAGATCGACTGAACCTTCGCCGGGGTTACTGCAGTGGGGTGTGAGTGCCGGGGTCAGGGGAGCTGCACGGCATCGCGGTTTCTCCGCGCCTGCGCCGATTGGGGCAGCCCAGTCCTGGTGCACGGTGTCGCTTCGGCGAGGAGTCCGCGAGGGCGGACGCGGCGTCCAATCGCCAGTGCGGCAAGGAGTTCACCGGGCGACTGGTCGGCCGCCCGCGGCGGCACCAGGGTTGCTCAACGGCGGGCGCTTCCTGTGACGACCGATTCGCGGCCCTCCCGCTCCGGCCGGGCCGACCTGATACCCCGAGGGATTTCCATGACGACTACCCCATTCGTCGAGTCCGTCCGGGCGCAGCCGACGAGCGAGCTGCTCAGCGAGACGGTGGACCATCTTCGCCGGCACCGACCGGTCCTTCGGGAAGAGTGGGCCAAGCGGATTACGGAGTCGCGGCTCCTCACGGCCATGACCCGCGAAGAGATCTTCGCGGAAGCCACCTCGGTGTTCGACAACTACGTCGAGGTGCTCGAGACCGGCAGCGTGGAGGCGCTGCAGGCCTACGCCCGGGATCTGTCGGAGCGGATCATCAAGCGGGGTGTGGACACTCCCGAGGTCGTCGGGATCGTGCTCCTGCTCCGCGACGTGCTGGCGCGCTCGCTGTTCGAGAAGTACCAGGACGACGTCGTCCTTCTCAACCAGGTGCTGGACGCGTACGAGCCGGCCGCGAACCGTATCGCGACGACCGTGGCCGTGGGATTCGTCCAGGAGCGCGAGCGGATCATCCGCCAGCAGCAGCAGGCGATTCGCGAGGTCTCCACGCCGGTGCTCCAGGTGCGCGAGCGCCTGCTGATTCTCCCGATCATCGGCATCGTGGATTCGGAGCGGGCGCGGCAGCTCACCGAGCAGCTGCTCCGCGGGGTCCGGTCCAACCGCGCGAAAGTGGTGGTGATGGACATCACGGGCGTGCCCTCGATGGACGCGACCGTCGCGAACCACCTCGTCCAGACCGTCGAGGCGACCCGGCTGCTGGGCGCGACGGTGATCGTGACGGGGCTGTCGCCGGAGATCGCTCAGACGCTGGTGACGATCGGCGTGGACCTGACCAAGATGAACACCGTCGGCGATCTCCAGGGAGGTATCGAAGAGGCGGAACGCCTGCTGGGGTATCGGGTGCTGACGGTGGCGGAGCCCACGCCGGTCGAGACTCCCGCCTAGGGGGCGGCGTCATGCTCGTTCCGATCCTCAAGCAGGGCGACTACCTCATCGCGTCGATCCAGGCGTCCCTCTCGGATTCCGACCTGCTCCGCCTGCGCGACGATCTGGTGGAACGGGTCGGCCGGTTCCGCTCGCGGGGGGTGATCGTGGACGTGACGGTGCTCGACGTGATGGACTCGTTTTCCGTCCGCACGCTGAGCACGCTCTCGCAGATGATCACCCTGCGCGGGGCGCAAACCGTCATCGTGGGGATCCAGCCGGAAGTCGCGTTCGCGATGGTGCAGCTCGGGCTCACGCTGAGCGGGGTCAGCACCGCGCTCGATCTGGAGGAGGGGCTCGCTTACCTCGACCAGAGGACCAAGCGCAGCGAACGGGGTGGACACTGACCTCCTGGTTCCCATCCGCGCCGACGGCGACATCATCACGGCGCGACAGGCGGGGCGGCAAATGGCCGCCACGCTGCCCTTCTCGTCCAGCGATCTGACCGTCATCGCCGCGGCGATCTCCGAGATCGCCCGCAACATCCTCGTGTACGCGGTGCGGGGCGAGGTGCAGCTCACGCTCGTCCGGCAGAACGGCCGCCAGGGCCTGACGGTGGAAGCCCGGGACGACGGCCCCGGCATCGCCGACATCGGCCTCGCGCTGCAGGAGGGATACTCGACCTCCGGGAGCCTGGGGCTCGGGCTGCCCGGCGCACGCCGTCTCATGGACGAGTTCCACATCCGCTCGGAGCGCGGCGAAGGCACGGTCGTCACGATGCGCAAGTGGGCCCGCGAGCCGTGACGACCGTCGAAGCCGACCGGATCCGCCTGATCGACTGGGGTGTCGCAACGGTGGCGCTGCCAGGCCAGGAGACGAGCGGGGACGGCCACCTGGTTCGCCGTCTCCCCGGCGGCGCCCTGCTCGCGGCGATCGACGGACTCGGCCACGGGGCGGCGGCCGCGGCCGCCGCGCGCCGGGCGGTCGACACCCTCGTGCAGCACGAGAGCGAGACGGCCATCGGCCTCGTGCGCACCTGCCATCGCGCCCTCGCGGGCACCCGGGGCGTGACGATGAGCCTCGCGTCCCTCAATGCCGCGGACGACACCCTCACCTGGCTCGCGATCGGCAACGTGGAAGGCGTGCTGCTCCGCGCCGACCCGCGCACGAGCCGCCCGATGGAAACCATTCTCATGCGCGCCGGCGTCGTGGGTCTCGAGCTGCCGAGGCTTCAGGCCACCGTGACCTCCATCGCTCCCGGCGACACCATCATCCTCGCGACCGACGGGATCCGCCGCTCGTTCATGGAGGACGTGCGTCCGGCGGCGGGGCCGCAGTCCATGGCCGACTACATCCTGCGCCAGTTCGCGAAGGGCACCGACGACGCGCTCGTGCTGGTGGCACGATATCGGGGATCGGAGAACGGGCCATGACCACGCTTGCGCCACCATCGGCGGTGGCGGTCCCCCGGGACCGGCCCCGGACACTCACGCTGCTCGTGGTCGGGGACGACTCGGCCGAGCTCAAGGATCTCGCGCGCTACGCCGAGGGGGAGGGCGCCGCCATCGAGCGGGCCCGGGATTCCTCGTCCGCCATCCGCGCCCTCGCCACCGGAGGCTGGAGCGCGGTTCTGCTGGCCCTCCGCGAGGAGCCGGAAGAGCAGCTCGCCTGGTGGGTGGAGATGCTGCAGCGCACCTCGCGGCGACCGAGACTGGTGCCGCTCCTCTCCGGGCCGACGATCGGCTTCACGCTGCGCGCCGCGCAGCTCGGCGTCTTCGACGTGCTGCCGGTGCCCCTCGAGCGGGATCGCTGCGCGGAGTTCCTCCGGCGGATCCGGGCCGCGGAAGAGGAGATTCCGCTGCCGCTGCCGCTGGTGCGGCCGGTGTCCGTCGGGACCTCCCAGATGGTCTCCGAGAGCCCGGCCATGATGCCGGTCTTCCGGGCGATCGCGCAGGTGGCGCCGAGCACCGCGACCGTGCTGTTGCAGGGGGAATCGGGCACCGGAAAGGAGCTCGTGGCGCGGGCCATCCACATGCACGGCCTGCGCTCGAGCGCGGCGTTCGTCCCGGTGAACTGCGCCGCGATTCCGGAGAACCTGTTGGAGAGTGAGCTCTTCGGTCACGAGAAGGGCGCCTTCACCGGCGCCGTGGCGCGCAAGATCGGCCGGTTCGAGCGGGCGACGGGCGGCACGCTCTTCCTGGACGAGATCGGCGACATGAGCCTGCCGCTCCAGAGCAAGATCCTCCGGGCCGTTCAGGAGCGCGAGATCGAGCGGGTCGGCGGCACCGACCCCATTCCGGTGGACGTCCGGGTCATCGCGGCGACGAACCGGGATCTCAAGGGCATGATCGAGAAGGGTCAGTTCCGCGAGGACCTCTACTACCGGCTCGCCGTGGTGACGATCACCCTGCCAACGCTCGAGGAGCGGGGCGACGACCTGGTGGTGCTCACCGCCTGCTTCCTCGCGGAGTTCGGCGAGCGGTACCAGAAGACCTTCGCCGGGATCTCCGACCGCGCGATGGAGATGCTCCGCGCCCATGACTGGGTGGGCAACGTCCGGGAGCTCCGCAACGTGATCGAGCGAGCGGTGCTCGTGGCCGACTGTGACGTCCTGCGCTCCGACCACCTGCCCGACGAATGGCGAAACGGCGCGCGACCGGCACCGGTCCATCGGGACGATCCGGTGATCTCCACGCTGTCCGACATGGAAGCGCGGCACATCGCGCGAGTCCTCGATCACACCCACGGCCAGATCGGCGAGGCCGCCCGCATCCTGGGCGTGCACCGCAACACGCTCGCCCGCAAGATCAAGGAGTACGGGCTGTGAGCTCGACCGCCGGCCTGTCCCCGATCCGGGTGGAGCGGGCCCTGCGCCTGCTTCCCGACAACGACACCCTCGCGCCGCTCCGCGCGTTCCTGGTCTCGATCTCCCATGGATCGCGACCGGCGGCGGAGAAGGACCGGACGTTCGGCAAGCGGCTCATCAAGGTCGCCGACCTGCGGGAGTTCATTCCCCGCGCCGTGGGCCGGCTCGCGGATCACCTCACCGCGCTCTATGGTTCCGCGATCGACGCGCTCGAATCGGAAGAGCGTGGCGACCTCGCCGGGTCGGTGGAGGCGCTCGTCAACGCGGGTGAGCGTGAGGCGCGGGCCGGCCGCACTGCGCAGGCGTGGGTGTGGTACGATCATGCGCTGCGGATCGCCGAGGGCCTTCGCGATCGCCGGCCCGAGATCCGGACCCTTCGTCACCTCGGGGAACTGGACGCGTCGCGCGGGGCGCTGGAGACCGCCGCCCGCTTCTATCAGCGCAGCTTCACCCTGGCGGAGGCCGAGCAGGATTCCCGCGGTGCCGCGCTCGCCTGTCAGGGTCTCGGCCGCGTCGCGGCCCGGCAGGGCCGCTGGCCGGGCGCCGTCTCCTGGTACTCCCGCGCGCTTTCCCATGTCCAGGACGACGGCACGCTGGGGGCCGAGCTCAGGCTCTCGATCGCCGAGGCGGAATGGCAGCGCGGAGAACGACTGGCGGCCGAGCGATTCCTTCAGGAAGCGGAAGCCGACTACGACCGACTGCGAGAGTGCACGGGCCTTGCCCGGGTCGAATACCTCGGCGGACGCCTGCACGCCTCGGCGGAGCGCCCCGCGCAGGCGCTCGCCTGCTTCAAGACCGCGCTCGCGCACGTCGCCGTGAAGGCCTCCGCCCCCGAGCTCGAGATGGACATCCGGCGACAGATCGCCGAGCTGCACGTCGCGGCGGGCCGGCTTCCCGCCGCGGAGGACGAAATCCGGCGGGCCGAAGAGCTGGCGATCTCCACCGGATCGACCGCGGCTCTCGCCGAGCTCTACCTGCTGCTCGGCAGGCTCCGGGGACTGCAGGGCGACGAAGGGGGCTTCGTGTTCTTCGAGAAGGCGAGCGAGCTCTGCCGCGGACGGGAGCCGATGCCGCGCCTCGAGGCGGGCGTGTACCTCGAGTACGCGCGATTCCGGCGCCGCTTCGGCGAGCTCGACGACTGCCGGGCGTACCTGGGCCGGGCCCGGGAGCTGCTCGAGGTCGAAGACGACGCCGTCGTCCAGACGGCCATCGAGGCCGAGCTGGCCGGCATCGGACCGGGCTGAGGTCATGCCGACGCGGGGAGGCGCCGAGCGGACGATTCCCGAACCCGATCCCCCGGAGCCGAATACCGATTACGCCGCGCGCCTGCGCGAGCTCGCCTGGCTGGACATCGACGAGACCGAGGCGGAAGCCCTCTGGCTCAACGCCGAACGCCATCGCCGCTACCTCGGCCGCAGGCTCGGCCGAGATGTCGGGCAGACCGTCGCTTTGCTCGACTACATCCTCAACATCCGGCGCCGGCTCGCGGAGCCGCAGATCATCGAGCGAACCGCCCTGGAGACGCTCGAATATCAGGCGATCGTCGACGCCGTCACCGGTCTCTACAACCGCCGTTTCTTCGAGACCGAGCTCGCCCACGAGGTCGAGCGCTGCCGGCGCTACGGCGGCTGGCTCTCATTGCTCCTGATCGATCTCGACCAGTTCAAGAAGATCAACGACCGGCACGGTCACGCCGTCGGCGATCGCATCCTTCAGCAGGTCGGGGTCCTCAGCCGACTGCACGTTCGCGCCGTCGACATTCCCTGCCGCTACGGCGGCGACGAATTCGCCGTGATCCTCCCCGATGCCCCGCCGGCCGACGCCCAATTCGTCGCAGAGCGGGTGCGCGGCGCCGTGGAGGCCAGTTTCCGCCAGGCGGTCGGTGGCATGAGGTTCGAGGTCACCGCCAGCGGCGGGCTCGCCTCGCAGATGGGAGAGGCGGCGGACCCTGACATACTCTTCCGGGCCGCGGACGCCGCTCTCTATCGGGCGAAGGAGGCCGGCGGCAATCGCGTCGCCGAAGCGGAACGCGACACCGGAACGAAATCCGACACCTCTGTATGATTCCGGCTAAGTGTCGGCATCTTGGCAGCTTGTCGCGAGGGGGAAGCCTGCCTATGTTGTGCGACGGGAAATTCCTTACGAAGTCCGTCGGGAAGCCCATCCCGAGCGTGGTCCTCCGAGACCTAGGGTAGTCCGCCACAACTCCAGCACGCTGCTCAGAGCAAAGCCGTCGAAAGGCGGTGACGCAGAGCTTCGGGGCTTCGACGGTCCAGCCGGATCGTCATGCCTGCCTGGCCGCCAGCGACCCTCCGACTCGATCGGCTGGACGCTGGCAGCTACCTGCCGCGGGGAAGCCCGGGGCAACGAGGAATGCGCGTGTCGTTTCAGTTGCTCGCCAAACTTTCGCAGCGATTGTCGCGCTTCAGGGGCCGCCTCCTGCTGGGCGGAGCCGTTCTTGCGGCCTGTTCCACGGAGCAGTCGGTCACCGCACCCTCGTCCCTCGATCCCCATCCCGCCGGTTCTCCGAGAGTCGCCGTCGTTCTCATTACCCCTCCCGTCGATAGCGGGCCTGTCGGGAGTCTGGTCCGGCTCTCCGCCGTGGCCCGGGACCGGGAGGGTCGGGATCTGCCCGGTCGTGCGATCCTCTGGGAGAGCCTGACCCCGGCGGTCGCCAGCGTGGACGCCAGCGGCCTCGTGGCCCTCATGGCTCCGGGTGAGGCCCGGATCCGCGCGACGAGCGACGGGGTCGCCGGCACGGCCACGATCGTCGTGGTCGACAGCCTCGCGGCGGATTCGACGGCCACGCGCCCGCCGCAGGCCGGAGGGCCGCCCGCCGGCTACTTCGCCGATGTGAACGGCTCGAGCGCGGGCGACGGGACCATCGGGCGTCCGTGGGACCTCGCGACGGCGCTCGCCGGCGGACACGGCACCGTCCAGCCGGGCGATACGGTCTGGATTCGCGGCGGCACCTACCGGGGGACGTACATCAGCACCGTGAGCGGCGCAATCGGCCGGCCGGTGGTCGTCCGGCAGTATCCGGGCGAGCGCGCGATCATCGATGCCGCCGGAGCCGGCGGCTCCACCCTGCTCGTGAAAGGGCCCTACTCGGTCTTCTGGGGCTTCGAGCTCACCAATTCCGATCCCGTCCGCACGACCGCCTCGACGGGCAACCACTCCCGTTCAAACACGCTCGTGAACGACGCGTCGGATACGAAATTCATCCACCTCACGGTGCACGACGGCGGCGTCGGCTTCTACAACTATCCCTCGGCCTCGAACGTCGAGGTGTACGGGTCGATTCTCTACAACAACGGGTGGCAGGCCCCCGACCGCGGTCACGGCCACGGCCTCTACGTGAAGAGCGACGTCGGGCCGGTGACGCTCAGGGAAAACGTCCTGTTCAACCAGTTCGGCTACGGCATCCACGCCCACAGCAACGCGACCTCGGGCAACCTGATCGACATCAGGATGGAAGCAAACGTCGCCTTCAACAACGGGACAATCTCCAGCAACTCGACGTCGCCCAACATCCTGCTGGGCGGCTATTCGTTTGCCGATCAGGGGCTGGTTCGGGGGAACTACACCTATTACTCGCCAGGGGCGGGCGGGACGAACGTCCGGATCGGCTTCGGCTCCACCCGCAACGGCGGCGTCAGGGTGGAGGACAATACCTTCGTCGGCGGAACGCAGGTGCTCGAGATGGGCTTCTGGAGCTCGCCGGAGCTGCGCGACAACGTTCTCGTCGGCAGCGGAACGGTCGTCGCGCTCCAGGACTCGGCGACGGCGGCCTACCAGTGGAGCCGGAACCGGAGTCACCGGGATCCGTCGAGCAGCGCCTGGCGCGTGGCGGGAGCCTCGCTGACCTGGATCGGGTGGCTGAGCACCACCGGACTCGGCGGCAGCGATCAAGTGATCGCGTCGCCCCCCGCGACCACGCGGGTGATCGTGCAGCCGAGCGCCTACGAGCGCGGCCGCGCGCAGATCGTGGTCTACAACTGGGACCGCAGCGGCGCGGTCACGGTTGACCTGGGCGGCATTCTGCCGCCCGGCTCGCAGTACACCGTGCACAACGTGCAGGACCTGTTCGGCGCACCGGTGGTGACCGGTACGTACGCGGGTGGCGGCCTCACGCTGCCCCTCGTGGCCGTCCAGCCGCCGCCGCCGGTCGGCATGGCCATCTCGCCAGCGCCGAGCACGGGTATCGAGTTCAGCGTCTTCGTCGTGACCGTGGCGCGCTGAGGCGCGCCGGGGCACGGCGGTTGGGCCGCCGCCGCTCGCGCGGCGGC
>JBOHSH010000115.1:0-21098 GCA_050733195.1 Gemmatimonadales bacterium | reverse complement strand
GCACAGGACGGCGAAAAACGTTTGAGGCGTCCAGGGGTTTTTCCATTTCACGCCGATCGTGCGCGCGAAACCCCAGAATCGATCGGCAATCATCCCGCCCAGGAGCGGCGTGAAATAGACCAACCCGTTGTACAGGCCGTAAACCTGCGACGACCACGCCGGATCGAAGCCGAGCCCGCCTTCCTGTTTCGGCGCGTCCATGTAAAGCACCAGGAGCGCCATCATGCAATAGAAGCTGAACCGCTCCCACATTTCGGTGAAGAACAGCGTGGAGAGGCCGGCCGGATGGCCGAAGAAGGCGGTGTCGTGGTTCTTCGCCACGGGTGACTCTCCGGGTTAGTTGTCCTTCCCCAGCTTCTTCTTCAGGTGTGCCAGCTGGGCCTGGACCGCGGCCTCGCGCGCGGCCCGCTGCTGCTCGGACTGGAGCCGGTCGAGGTCCCGGTCGAGCTCGGCATCGAGCTCCGCGGCCGCGGCCGCGCCGGCTCCGGTCGGCGGAGTGTCGGTGCCGAGCCGGTTGGCCCGGAGCTGCTCGGCCAGGGTCGCGTACTCCCGCTCGGCGAACGCCAGCTCGTCGCGGATCACGCCCACTTTGCGCTCGAGCAGCTCGGCGCGCTCGCGGTGCCTGGCCGAGAACTCTTCGGCGATGCGGACCGTCTCGGCATCCTGAATCTCGCCGGCGAGCCGGCCCCGCCGCTCGGCGTCCGCCAGTCGCTGCCGCTCCCCCTCGAGCTCGCGCTCCGCCCTGGCGAGGGCATCCCGGTTGGTGCCGAGGGCCACTTTCAGCTCGACCAGCGCCTCGCGGAGCCCGGCGGCACGCGCCGTCCGGTCGGCCCCGCCGGGGCCGGCGAGACCGTGTCGGGCGAGCAGACTGTCGAGACGGGCGCGGAGCTCCTCGAGTCCCATGACCGGGCGTCGGCGGGTGAAGTCCAATGTTATCCCGAACCACTATGTTTGGGAATCAATCGTCCGGCCCATTCGCCCCGGCTCCTTCCCTCTTCCCCCTCCTCTTATGCGCTCCCGGATCGCCTTACTGCTCCTGCTCGCCGTTCCGGCATGCGGCGAGCGCTCCGGCCGTTACGGCTGCGGCATCGCGGCGGTCGCCGGCCAGAGCCTCCTCCTCGAGGAGTTCACCCGGGAGGGGCGCACCCTCGCCGCCGCTCCCGCCACGCTGCCGGAAGTGGTGCCGGTCCGGATGGCGCTCGGCGAAGCGTATCGCGGCATCGTCGGGCGGTCCGACTCGGCCCGGCTGATCATCGGCATCGAGGGTGCGCTGCCGGCGACGCCGGTGCCGGGTTATGGGGTCCTGGTGGTGAATGACAGCGACGCGGTCCAGGGGGTGCTGCTCTACGAGGGCCGGGCGATTCAGGGAGCGCCCGAGCTGGGCTTCGTGAGCGCCGGCGACCGCAACCTCCCCCTGATCGGACTCAGGACCGACGTCAGCAGCTTCCAGGACGCGAGCTGCCCGATCTTTCCCGACTCCCTCCGCCGTTGACCTCCCCGGCGCCCGCTCCCGCGCGGCGGGTCGTGCACGTCGCGTCGGGGCGCGAGTGGCGAGGAGGCCAGAACCAGGTCGCGCTGCTCGCCCGCGAGCTGGCGCGCACCGAGCCCTCCCTCGACCAGCTGGTCGTCACCGGTATCGGCACCGCGCTGGCCGATCGGCTCGCGGACGCGGGAATCCCGACGCGGCTCGTGGGATGGCGCATCGGGTTGTCGCCGGCGGCGCTCACGGGCGCCTTCCTCGAGTGCCTCGGCGAGCCGGCCCTGCTGCACGCCCACGACGGCCACGCGCTCACGCTCTGCGCGATCGCCGGCGGGCTCACCGGCACGCCGTTCATCGCCACCCGCCGGGTCGTCTTCCCGCTCCGGCGCCCCGGCGTCTGGATGCGCGCCGAGCGGATCATCGCTGTCTCCGAGGCCGTGCGCACGACCCTGGTCGCGGAAGGGATCCCCTCGGAGCGCGTCCACGTCGTGCACTCCGGCATCGACCTCGAACGCGTGAGCGCGGTGGAGCCGGGCTCGATCCGCCACGAGCTGGCGCTTCCGGAGGGCGTGCCGCTCGCGGTGAGCCTCGGCGCGCTCGACGAGCACAAGGATCCCGGGACGATCCTCGACGCGGCGGCGCGCCTGGCTTCGCGGCTGCCCGATCTGCACTGGGCCATTGCCGGCGAGGGCCCGCTGCACGCCGCGCTCGACGTGCGGCTCCTCGAGCCGTCGCTTGCGAGCCGGGTGACGCTCACCGGGCGGCTACAGGCGTCCGACGCGCTGCGCCTGATCGCGGCCGCGGACGTGTACGTCACCAGCACCCGGGCGGAAGGCCTCGGGAATGCCGTGCTCGAGGCGATGGCCATCGGCAAACCGGTGGTCGGGGTGAGGGTCGGAGGGATCCCGGAGCTGCTCGACGGCGGAGCCGGCGAGCTGATTTCGCCAGGTGATGCCGAAGGGATGGCGGCCTCGGTGGAACGGCTCCTCACGGACCCCGTCCTCCGCAGTGGCGTCGTGACCGGGGCCCGGCGACGGGTGGCCGGATTCAGCGCACGCGCGATGGCGGAGGGGGTCCGGGCGGTGTATCGTTCGGTCGTCTGAGCGCGTTGACTGGAAATGATTTACGTCTGCATTCCGAGCTACGATGAAGGTCCGACCATCGGGCTCGTGCTGTGGAAGATCCGCCGGGTCTTCGAGGAGTTTCCCCGCGAATACCAGCTCCTGGTCGTGGACGACGCCTCCACCGACGAGACCCCGGAGGTGCTCGAGCCGTACTCCAGAGTGCTCCCGCTCACCGTGGTGAGGCACGCCACGCGTCGGGGATACGCCAAGTCGGTCGAGGAGCTGGTGCATCTCACGCTCGAGCGCACCGATCGGCCCAAGCGGGACGCGCTGGTGCTGATGCACGGCGACTTCGCCCATGGCCCGCAGTACCTGCCGGATTTCGTGCGACGGCTGGAGAGCGGCGCCGACCTCGTCGTGGGTGAGGCGGTGTCGCTGGAAGGTGAGCCCTCGCGAAGCATGCGGCTCGTCCGGCGCTGGTCCCGGTTGCTCCTTCCCGGCCGGTTCCGCATTCCGGGCGTGCGGGACATGGTGAGCGGGTTCGCCGCCTTCCGGCTCATCACGCTGCGCAACGCGCTGCGGCATCCGACCGCGACGCTCCTCGGCAGCGACGGATGGGCCGCGAGCGCGGAGCTGCTCGCGCGCGCGGCGCGCCACGCCCGCCGGATCGAGACGGTCCCCGTGGTCGAGCGCCACGACCTGCGCACCCGCGAGAGCCGGGCCCGGCCGTGGGAGACGGCGCGACGGATCTGGGGCTCCAGCCGTGCGGTCGACCTTCCGGCGGAAGAGGCTTCGCCCGGGCCGCGTCGGGTGGAGGGAGCCGCGTGATGTCAGCCCTGCTCACACTCCTGCTCCAGACCGGCGTCGCCACCATCGGTCCCGCCGCCGCGAAGGCGCCGCCGTTCGCGGTGGGCGAACGCTTCGAGTACAGCGCCAAGATGGGCATCCTCTCGCTCGGCGACGCGACGATCGAAGTCGGGGCGATGGATACGGTGCGCGGCGAGCGCGCCTGGAAGTTCCGGTTCCAGCTCGACGGCGGAAACGCGCTGTTCCGCATCACGAGCCGGCTCGAGTCCTGGACCAGCACCGGGGACTTCAGCACCCGCCGCTACCGCCAGTACAGCAAGGAGAACGGGAAGGAGTACGTGCGCGAGTACGAGGTGTATCCCGATGCGGGCTTCTTCCGGCAGAAGGGCGTGGAGGGAACGACTCCGACCGCCGAGGATCCGCTCGACGACGCGTCCTTCCTCTACTTCATCCGCACGACGGAGCTCGTGGTCGGCAAGACGTACACGTACAACCGCTACTTCCGTCCCGACAAAGGACCCATCGTCATCAGGGTGCTCAAGCGGGAGACGATGGAGCTGCCCGATAAGCGCAAGGTCACCTGCCTCGTGCTCAACCCGGTGATCGGGGAGAAGGGCACGTTCGCGAAACGGAACGACGCGCGGCTCTGGATCACCGACGACGCCCGGCGCATCCCGGTGCAGATCAAGAGCCGATACCCCTTCGGCGCCATCACCCTCCGCCTCGAGAAGATGACCGCCGGCGCCACGGGCGCCCGCGACGGCGATCGGTGAGCTATCGCGAGCCGGATCCGGGCCGGATTCGCACCGTCCCGTTCTCGGGCCGACGCAACAAAGTCGATCCCTCCACTCTCGCCGGTCCGCCGCCCGGCCCCGATCCGTCGCTGCGACGGTTTCTCGAGAGCCTGCCGGACGTCCTCGCCGCCCGTGATCTGCGCGCGGTCATCACCCATCTTGCCCGCGCGGCGCGCGGGCGGAAGGGCATCGTTCTCCTCCTTGGCGGCCACGTCGTGAAGGTGGGGCTCGGCCCCCTGGTCCGCACGTGGATCGACCGGGGGATCGTGACCCATGTCGCGATGAACGGCGCGGCGGCGATTCACGATTTCGAGCTCGCGGCGTACGGCGGCACCAGCGAAGACGTGGAGCCGGGACTCGCCGACGGCACCTTCGGCATGGTGGAGGAGACGGGAAGGGAGATGAACGCAGCGGTCGCCGCGGCGCACCGGGAGCGTCTCGGTATGGGAGAAGGGCTCGCGCGGGCGCTCGCCGGCCGGGACGCGCTGCCGGGCCGCGACGCGTCGATCCTCGTCGCCTGCCACACCAGCCGCATTCCGGTGACGGTCCACGCGGCGCTCGGCGCCGACATCATCCACCAGCACCCCACGGCCGACGGCGAGGCGCTCGGCGCGACGACGCTGCGCGACTTCCGCCGTCTGGCGGGCTCCCTTCCGGGGCTCGACGGCGGCGGCGCGGTCCTCAACTGGGGGAGCGCGGTGATGATGCCCGAGGTCTTCCTCAAGGCGCTCACGGTCGCCCGGAATCTCGATGCCGGCCGCCCCACGGGATTCCTGGCGGCGGACTTCGACATGATCCGCCATTATCGTCCCAGCAGAAACGTCGTCCAGCGGCCCACCATCGCGGGCGGCACCGGCATCCAGCTCACCGGGCACCACGAGATCCTGATCCCGCTCCTCGTCTGGGGAGTCCTCGATGCGCTCGATCGCGCGTAGTCTTCGGAGTGCCGTGGCCGGCCCAGGCCTGCTCGCGGCGCTCCTCGCGTGCTCCCGCTCGGTCACCACGGAAGTTCCCGCAAGCACCGTCCTCTCTCCCGGCACGCTCGAAGAGCCGATCACGGCGGTGATCGCGGCGGCGCTCGATGCGGACCGGCGCCTCGACCCCGCCGACTCACTCTGGGATCCGGAAGCCACCGTGGTCGCCGGGGGCATCCTCCGGTACGCCCCGCCCCGATTCGCCGGCATCGAGCCCGGTGGCGACGTCGCCATCACCTCCACCCGGCTCGAGGTCCGGCAGACCCTGGTGTGGGTCTATCTCGAGTATCGCTGGCTGTCGCTGCGGGAGTCGGCGGCGCGGGAGGGCAAGGCGACTGTGCTGCTGTCGCCGGGACCAGAGGGGAAAGGGTGGCGAATTACGCATGCCCACAGCTCTACTCCTCCCTAGCGAGGGAGCTAGGGAGCCGGGGAAAAACAAAGAGCGAGACTCTGTCTGAGCCTCGCTCCTTAAGTCCCTACTGCTCGTCTGCCCGTCTGTTCCGGCCGTCTGCTCACACCGAGCTGGGCTTACCTCGAATCACCTCTCGCACCCGGTCCGCGAGTCCCGGCGCAATCACGCGCAGGATCAGGTAGATGATGAAGCCCCAGAACGCCAGCCAGAGCAGCATCATGAAGATGCTGATCGCGAAGCCGAACAACCAGCCCACGAGCTTGAGCGCGAGCAGCGCCACGATTGCGAACCCGGCGAACCCGACCAGACTCCGGACCATGATATCCTTCCTCGCGTAAGAGCCGACATCCGCCGCCCGTAGCCGGCAAATCTAGTATACGCGCTACGTTTCAAAAAGTTTCGTGAGGTCTAAGTGGCCGCAGCTCCTGACGTTGTCATCGTCGGTGGGGGGGTCATCGGCGCGGCCTGCGCCCGGGAGCTGGCCCGTTCCGGACGCCGCATCCGGCTGGTCGAGCGGGGCGGCGAGGCGGGAGAGGCCTGGCGCGCCTCCGCGGGGCTCCTGTCACCCCAGATCGACGCGCGCCGCGAGGACCCGCTCTTCGAGCTCGGCATCGGCGGACGAGAATACTGGCGCGAGCAGGCTCCCGCGCTGCGCGAGTCCACCGGCATCGACGTCGGGCTGGTGGAGAGCGGCATTCTGGAAACGGCGCACGACGACCACGCCGTTCATCGTCTCAAGGAAGCCGTCGCGTGGCAGCGCCAGCACGGCCACACCGCCGAGTGGCTCGATCCGGACGAAGTGCGGCGGGAATGGCCCTGGCTCGGCGACACCAGCGGCGGGCTCCACGCCGCGCAGGACGGCTCGCTCGATCCGGCTCGCGCGGTCGAGGCGCTGCGCGCCGAGGCGGTGCGGCTCGGCGTCGAGATCGTGGGCGACGCCGTCACCGGCATTCTCGCCGGGAAGGGTCGTGTCACCGGTGTGGAGGGAAAGCGCCGTCATCCGGCGAGTGCGGTGCTGATCGCGGCCGGAGCCTGGAGCGGCCGGCTGGAACGCTTGCCCCGGCCGCTCTCCATCGAGCCGGTGCGAGGGCAGATCGCCGCGTACGCCTGGCCCGAGGGCGCGAAGCCCGGGGCCGTGGTTGGGCGCGGGGCGTACGTTCTTCATCGCGACGGCGAGGCGATCACAGGGTCGACGATGGAGCATGCGGGCTTCGTGCCGCAGGTGACGCCCGAGGGACTGTCCTCGATCCACGAGCGGATCCGTCTGCTCGTTCCTTCGCTCGCCGACTCCAAGCCGCGCCGATCGTGGGCGGGCTTCCGGCCCGGCACTCCCGACGGGCTACCGATCGTGGGCCAGGAGCCGAATGTCGAGGGGCTCTGGTACGCCACCGGCCATGGGCGCCACGGCGTCCTGCTCGCGGGGATCACGGCGGTGATCATCACCCACCTGATGAGCGGCGAGGCCACCTTCGAAGAGGCGCGCGCGCTTCGACCCGACCGCTTCTGGAGCTGGTAGGATGCCGACGCTTCCGGTTTCCGTCGCGCGCGTGCACGGCCCTGAAGGCGCGATCGACTACGTCACCCTGACTCCCCCGGACTCGCTGGCGGCGCGCGGTCTCGATCCGGCCACGATTCTCGGCCGACTCCACACGCCGGTCCAGCCGGATCACCCGATCACGCCGGCGGCGTTCGAGCCGAATGCCGCGTTCGCCGAGCTGCTGCAGGCGGTGATCTCGCGCGACGGCCCCGATCAGCCGGGCCTGTGCGACGAGGCGCGGCGCATCGGCGAGGGCAGGGTGTACGTCATCGACCGCCGGACACCCACGCCGGAAGGACCGGTCCCGCCGGAGGACATCTTCGGCGTGTTCGCCGTCAGAGACGGCACGGTCGTGACCGGTTCCTACCGGCCCAGCCCGAGCCACCGCCTGCTGTCCGACCACGGCTTCTTCCGCCTCGACGAGGGGCTCGAGGCGTGCCTGCTCCGGGAGCTTGCCGCCCGCTCGACGGTCTAAACATCCAATCGCTTCCGCCGGGCGTAGCTGGGTACACGGCATTCGCCACCACCCAGCCCAGGAGCGCGCTCCATGCAGCCCGGCCCTCCCCGTCCCAGACTCTCCCGAGCTCGTGCCGGCCTCGTCGCCGCCGCGATCGCCGGCCTCGGCACGACCGGCGCCCTCATCGCCTCCGATCACCAGGACTCGCCCGAGGTCGAGCTCAACGCCACGATGGACATGACGGATGTCTACGCCTATCCGAGCCCCACGCCGGGCCGGATCGTGCTGGTCATGAACTCGCGGGCGTTCCTGACACCGGCCGCTTCGCCGGGCGCGTCGTTCGACCGGAATCTGCTCTACCAGTTCAAGGTCGATAACACGGGCGATGCGATCGAAGACAAGGTCATCCAGGTGACGTTCACCGGCACCGGCACGGGGCAGCAGGTTCTTGTCCGCGGACCGATCGCGCCGCCGGTCGCGGGGGCGATGAACAACGAGATCGCCGACGCCGCACCGGTGGTGACGGGCGGGCTCCGGAGCAGCCTCGGCAGCGCCAGCGGCCTGCAGGTGTTCGCGGGCCCGCGCGACGATCCCTTCTTCATCGACCTGGAGCAGTTCTTCCGCATCGTCCCCGACCGGAAGCCGGTGACCGGACCGCTGTCACAGCTTCCCGCGACGCCGAGCGCCTCGAGCTTCCGCCCCGCCGGCCAGGCCCAGAACTACGTGGCCGGGTTCAACGTGCTCTCCATCATCATCGAGCTCCCGATCGCCGATCTGACGGCGGGCGGCAACCAGCGGTTCGGCGTCTGGGGCACGATCAGCCGATGACCCGCGCACCCCACCACGAGGCTTCGACTATGACCATTCGACTGACCCGCGGGGTGTTGCCCGCGATCCTGCTGGCCGCGTCGCTCGCGGCGTGCAACGACGACGACGGCGCAACCGGCCCCGGCGACGCGCGGACCTACAATCAGGTTCAACGGCTCGGCAACCCGCTGGTGAGCGAGGTCTTCCTCGCCAAGCGCAGTCATCCGCAGCACGCCGCCATCGGCCCGGCGGAAGACGTGGCGATGATCTCGGCCGAGCTCCGGAACTTCGTGCTCACCGTCGCCGGGCGGAGCCAGAACGTCGCGAACACGCTTCAGGCCGTGCTGCTGCCCGACATGCTGATCGTCGACGCGAGCAAGCCGACCGGCACGGCGGGTTGGCTCTCCTGGGCGCTGGCCAATGGCTGGGGCGGGCGCAAGCTCACCGATGACGTCGTGGACGCAGGACTGGCCGCGCTCTTCGGCACGCTGCTCGAGACGACCGGCGCCACGCCGGGTCTCGCCACCGACAACGTCCCGAACGACAACACGTTCCAGTCGACGTTTCCCTACCTCGCCAACCCGAACTGACCCGCCGGCGCTCCCGATGCGCCTGCTGCTCCTCTTCTCCCTGGCGGCATCCCTGATCGCGCTCGGCGCGGTCGGGGATGCGTCACTCTCCCCGGAGCCGGAATCCGGCGACCCGAACCCCGCGGCGGAGCGGGTGATCCGCGATCTGGACATCGCCTTCTTCGAGGCCCGGATGCGACGCGACCCGGGCGGAGCCCTCGACGCCGCTCGACTGGGCGCGCTCTTCCTGGAGCGCTCGCGCGACGGGGGCGGCGACCAGGACCTGATCGCGGCGGAGTCGCTCGCGCGGCGATCGCTCGCCGGCCGCGAAACTCGAAACGCGGCAGGCTTCCAGCTGCTCGCGGCGGCACTCATGGGGCAGCATCGCTTCGCCGAGGCGCTGGCGGCGACCGAGCAGGCCGAAGCGCAGGATCCCGACCGGCCGGGGACGCGAGCGCTGGTCGGCGAGATTCTCGTCGAGCTGGGCCGGTACGACGAAGCGGATCGGGTCTTCGCGGGTCTCACGCTCAGGCGGCGGGAGCTCGCCGTGGCCCCGCGCTACGCGCGATGGCTGGAGGTTTCCGGGCGGTCGCAGGAAGCGGCCGCGTTGCTGGCCGCGGCCGGCCAAGAGGCCCGAAGCCGGGACGAGCTTACCGCCCGGCAGAAGGGGTGGTTCGACCTTCGGCTCGCGGACCTGGCGATCCGTCACCGGCATTTCGCGGAAGCCCGCCGCCTGCTGGATCGCGGGGAACCGTTCCTCCGCGGCGACGCACGCTATGTGCTCGCTCGCGCCCGGCTGTCGCTGGCCCGCGGGCGGTGGACCGCCGCCATCGCTCTGGGGGATTCCGCGCTCGCGCTCCGCTTCGACCCTGAGGCGCTCGTGGTCCTGGAGCAGGCTGCGCGCGCGATGCGAGACACCGCCAGAGCGGACGAGTATCTCCACGCGCTCGAGACGACCACCGCGGGATCCCTGCGAGGGGTGCACCGCGTGGTGGCCCTCGCGCTGCTCGACCGCGGGCGGCGTGGGCCGGAGATCCTGGCGGCCGCGCGGCGCGACCTGCGGGAGCGCGAGGACGTCTACGGCTGGGATCTGCTCGCCTGGGCGCTCTGGAAGAGCGGCCGCCCGGCCGAGGCATGGAAAGCCGTGATCCACGCCCTGGCGCGCGGCACCGACGATCCGGCGTTGCTGGCCCGCGCCCGAACGATCGCGGAGGCGCTGTGAGCGAGCTCGCCTCCTATGCGGGTCTCGGCATCCGGCACATCCTCGCGCCCGACGCCCTCGATCACCTCCTCTTCCTGCTGGTGCTCGTGGCACCCTATCGGGCGGCGCAGTGGCGCCACCTCCTCGTCGTCGCGAGCGCGTTCACCGTCGGACACTCGATCACGCTCGCCCTCGCGGCCGGCGGGGTGCTGTGGCTGCCCACATCGCTGATCGAGTTCCTCATTCCTCTCACCATCGTCATCACCGGGCTCGCGAACGTCCGCCGACTCGGCCGGGTACCCGGCGGCCGGGAGGCTCCCCTGCTGGCCGCGGGGTTCGGCCTGATCCACGGAGCCGGCTTCGCGAACGTCCTCCGCGATCTGCTCGGGGCTCCGGCGGCCGCTCCGCTGCTCGGCTTCAACCTGGGTGTCGAGCTGGGCCAGATCGTCGTGCTCGCCGCGGCGCTCCTGCTGCTTACGGGCCTCGATCGGGTGCTCGTCCGGATGCGCCCACTGGCACCGGTCCGACTGCGGACGGGGGTCACGTCGGTCGCCGCCGCGGCCGGCGCCGCCTTCATGGCCGCGGGCCGGCTGCCCTGGTGATCTCATGGTCAGCGGGCTGCTCCTGCCATCCCTCTTCCTCGCCGCCGCCCTGGCGCGTCATCCGATCCACGCAGCCTCCGCGCTCCTGGTCTGGTCCCCGAGCTCTGGAGTCGCCGAGATCACGGTTCGCGCGTTCGAGGACGACTTCCTCGCCGCAACCGGCCCGGGAGACGGGGGCGCACCGTCGGAGGCAGCCCTCAGGTACCTGCGGACGCGATTCCGGGTGACGGGCCCGGATGGAGCGGTGCTCGCGCTCCGGCTGGTCGAATCGCGACGCGAGGGAGCCGCGCTCGTGTTCGTGCTGCGCGCGCCGGCTCCGCGCGGTCTGTCGGGCGGAGCGGTGTGGCACGGCGTGCTCACCGAGCGATTCGCCGATCAGGTGAATCTCGTCAGGATCCGTCAAGGGGGGACGACGACCACGCTGCTGTTCACCGCGCGCGACGGAGCCCGCCGGATTCCGTGACCAGCCGACGCCGGCACGGGGTGGACCGCGTTCGGGGGCGGGGATAGTATGCAGGCACTCCTCGTCGCCCTGGTCCCGCCGGCGCGGAGCGTCTTCGACTCCGGCACCATGACGAGCCTGCCCGCTTCCCGAACGGCCCCGAGCGACGTCGAGCTGCTTCGCCAGGCGGCACAGGGAGAAGAGGCGGCGCTCGGCTCGCTGTACGACCGCTACGCCAGCCTGCTCTTCGGCCTCGCGCTCCGCATCACCGGGGAGCGTGCCGACGCCGAAGAGGTCGTTCTCGACGCGTTCGCCCAGGCGTGGCGGGACGCGGCGAAGTTCGAGCCCGGCCGTGGATCGGCCGGCGCCTGGCTCACTATGATCTGCCGGAGCCGTGCCCTCGACCTGGTGCGGGCCCGCGGCCGCAGGGCTCGCCTGGTGGACAGCGCGCAGGCCGCCGATCCGGCGGCGGTCCCGGCGATGGGAACGGACGCCGATCCCGGTCGTCGCGATCCGGAGCACGCCGAGCGCCGGCGGGTCGTGCGGGAGGCGGTGGAGCAGCTCTCCGCCCCGCAGCGGGCGGCGATCGAGCTCGCCTATTACGAGGGCCTTTCGCATTCCCAGATCGCCGAGCGTCTGGGCGAGCCGCTCGGCACGATCAAGACCCGCCTCCGCTTCGCCATGCAGAAGTTGCGCGACGCGCTGCGCCCCTACTACTTCGAGCCGGGCCTATGAGCGACGCCCCGGATTCTCTGCGCGAGCTCGTCCCGGGCTACGCCCTCGGAACGCTGTCTCCCGAGGAGCTGCGCGCGTTCGAGGCGGCGCTCGCCGGCTCGCCGGAGCTCCGCCGTGAGCTGGCGGAGTTCCGGGAGGTGGGCGCTCTTCTCGCCGTGGAAAGCGCGGCGTCGCCGAGACCCGAGCTCAAGGCCCTGCTGCTCGAGCGGATCCGTGCCGCCAGATCGGCCGAGCTCCCTGCCCCGCCCCGCACCAGAGCGCGACCGGAGGCGCGGGCGACCAGCCGCAACGTCGTGACCCGCCTGCTCGGCCTGGGCCTCGCCGCGTCGCTCCTTCTCGCAGCAGCGCTCTTCCTCCGGGTGCGCTCGATCGGCGAACGCCTGGCACGGGCGGACAGCACGGCGGCCGATCTCGGCCGCCGCCTCGCCGGCCGCGACGCCACGCTCAACGCGATCCTCGAGCCCGGCGTGCAGCTCACGACGCTCACCGCGACGGGACAGGCCCCCGTGGTGCAGGTGTTCTGGGACCGTCCTCGCAACCGGGCGGTCCTCCACGCGTTCCGCCTGCCCCCGGCACCAGCCGGCCGTACCTATCAGCTCTGGCTCATGCGAAAATCCGCAAGCCCGATTCCGTCGCGGCTCTTCGATACGGAGGCGGACGGCCACGCGCTCGCCGAGAACATCGAGGTGCCGGCGGGCGAATCCATCGTCGGATTCGCGATCAGCGTCGAGCCGGCCGGCGGCTCCTCCCAGCCCACGACCAGCCCGATCCTCTTCGGTGCGACCGCATCGCAGTAGACTGACCCCTGGGGGGATCGTCGCGGCCCTCCTCGCCGCCGCCTGCGCGGCCGCGTCCGCGCAGGATGCGGCACGCGCGGCGGTGCAGCGGGACCGCGAGGAATTCGCGAGCTGGCTCCGTACCTCTCCCGTCTCTCCTCGCAGGGCCGTCGCAGTTCTCGCGATCGGACGCGGGTTGAGCCTCGGCGGCCCGGACGGCGATGTGGCGATCGCGGGCATCGCACGGCACCGCATCGAGGACCGGGACGGCCGCGTGAGACTCATCGCTCCCGACGGCACGCGTCCGGTGCGCCGCGGCGTGCCGTTGCCGCTGGGCACCGTTCGCCTCATTGTGGCCGGACTCTCCGGGCGATCCACGCTCACGGTCTTCGGCGCCGAGCTTCGAGGAGGGAAGGAGCCGGTCTGGTTCGACGACGATCCGCGGCTCGTCTTCGCCGTCGAGCTGAGCCCGCCGGCCAGTCCCGGAACCCAGCGGGTCCTCGCGCCCGAAGGAGTCGAGGTCGAGGCGAGAGAGGCGGGCACCGTTTCCGTGGCGATCGGCGGGGGGCGTCGCACGCTCCGGGTGATGAGGCTCCCCGGCGAGTCGGACGACGAGAGCGAGCTCGAGATCTACTTCCGCGACGCGACCAACGACCGCGGGACCTATCCCTCGGGCCGGTTCGTGGCGCTGACGCCGGCCGGCAACGGGCGGTACCGCCTCGATTTCAATCGCGCGCGGAATCCCTTCTGTGCCTACAATACCGCATATCCCTGCCCCGCCCCGTGGCGCGGCAACCTGATCTCCGAGCCGATTCGTGCCGGCGAGCGCTATGCCGGCGGCGGTCTCGAAGCGCCGAAGCCCCCTCCCCCTCCCCGAGCCCCCTGACCTGATGCGCTGCCGATACGGTCTGCTCCTGGCGTTGCTTGCCCCCATCGACGCCGGTGCCCAGACGCCCCTTCCGGGTCTCCAGGGCAACTGGCGAGCGGCGCTCGACCTGGCGGGTGCGGTGCTCCCGTTCGAGATCCGGATCGCGCCGCTGCCGGGACGCGCGACGCCGGTGGCGAAGATCTGCAACGGACCCAGCTGCGCCGACGAGGCCGCCGTCCGCATGAAGGGCGACAGCGTCGCCCTCGACATCGCCGACTATGCCGCCACGATCACCGCGGCGATACGCGGGGACTCGCTGGTCGGGATGTACCGGAACGTGGGCAACCGCGGACCCCGCGCCATCCCGTTCCGCGCGAGCCGGGGCCATTGGGAGCGCGGCTCGGCGCCCGCCGCGCTCCTCGGCAGCTGGGACGCGACCTTCACGACCGACGGCCGCACGAGCCCCAGGGTCTTCGAGTTCCGGAACGGGGCGCTCGGACTGGAAGCGGCGTACATCGGCAACAGCGGCGACTACGGGCTCTTCTGGGGCCGCGCCGTGGGCGACAGCTTCCACGTCGCGCACTTCGACGGGACCTTCGTGTTCGTGCTCGCGGGACGACAGCACGCCGACACGCTGCGAGGCGTGTTCCACGCCGGGCTCCGGACGCAGACCCCGTTCGTGGCGGTGCGCAGCACCGGACGGCCGCACCTCGTCGCGCCCACCGAGCTTACCCGCGCCGATACGGTGAATCCCTTCCGCTTCGCCTTTCCCGATCTGGACGGGCGGATGGTGACGCAGGACGATCCCCGGTTCAGGGGGAAGGTCCTCCTGGTCGACATCTTCGGCACCTGGTGCTCGACCTGCCACGACGCGCTGCCCACGCTCGCGGCGCTCTATCGCGAGTATCGGCCGCGCGGCCTCGAGATCGTGGGATTCGGCTACGAGGTGAGCGCCGACAGCGGGGAGACCAATCCGCTCATCCGCCGCTTCCGGGACAAGTTCGGCATCGGCTGGACGCTGCTTCGGGCAGGGATCAACGTCGTGGAGGAAACCGCGGCCACGCTTCCGCAGCTCCGCGGATTCACGGCCTACCCGACCACGGTCTTCGTCGGCCGGGACGGCCGCATCAAGCAGGTCTACGCCGGGTTCCGGGGACCGGCCGCCGGCGCGCAGCACGAGCGGCAGGTCGCCGACTTCCGCCGCATCATCGAGCGGCTCCTGCAGGAGTCTCCCGGCTCACCCTAGTCCGTGGCCGCCGAGCGGCACGGTTTCGACGCGATTGCTGAATCCGGCGATCAGAGGTCGCCCTTTGGCGATCGCCGCCTGCACCGCAGGGAGCTTGAGCGAGGCCTGGTGACTCGCCTGGCTGTCCCAGACCTCGGTAACCCAGATGGCGTCGGCGTCGGCCGGGTCGGTCGCGATGACGTAGCTCAGGCAGCCCGGCATCGCCTTGGTGCCCTCGAGAAGAATGCCCGCGAGGGTATCCCGCTGCCCCGCCACCGCCGTCATCTTGCCGATCAGGCCGTACATGGTCGCTCCATCGGGAGTCGTGAGTGTCGTCGGCGCGAGCGCCACCGGGCCGATCGCCGCGGCGCCGACCGCGGCCAGCAAGTGTCGTCGGTCGATCATGGGGGAATACTAGGGAGCTAGGGAGCTAGGGAGCTAGTAGGGTTTCTACGATGTGTGGGTGACCGCCTTCCCTCGCCCAGCCTTCGGGCGTGGCGCCGAAGCGCGCATCCCGAAGCTCGCGGCTCGCGCCGCGGGAGACGAGCAGCTTCACGGTGCCGGCGTGGCCGTTGATCGCCGCCCAGTGGAGGCCGGTCGCTCCGAAGACGCCTTTCGCGTCGATGTCGGCGCCGCGCGCCAGCAGGTCCGTCACCACGGCATCGTGACCGTTGCGGGCCGCGGCGTAGAGCGCGTCCGAGAGGACGTCACCCCGCAGGTGGGCCGTATCTGCGGGCCAGTACTCGTCGGGCACGGCGGGCGCGTCCCGGCGGCGATGCCGGGAGGGGCCGGCTCCGGAGTCGAGCATCGCCCCGACATCCGTGCGTCTGCCGAGCGCCGCGGCGGTGATGAGGGTCAGGCCGCTCGCGCCGAGGGAGAGCAGGAAGTCCGCCACGCGGACGCTCCCCATCGTGGCGGCCCAGTCGAAGGGGGACGCGCCCCAGGAGGTCCGCGCCTCGATGTCCGCGCCCGCCTCGACGAGCGTCCGGGCGATCCCGAGCCGGTCGAGCTCCGCCGCCCAGTGGAGACCCGTCTTCTCGAAGTCTCCGGAAACGCGAGCGAGCTCCGGGTTGCGGCCGATCAGCGTCGCGACGCGCCCGGCGTCGTCCCGCTTGACCGCTTCCAGAAGCTCGCTCGGTCCTTCCATCGGAGGGGCCTACCGGCCCCGCCGGCGCACCACCGGGCTCAGCTCTCCTTGGCCCGGCCCCGGCTCGTCAGGGCGACGATCACGATGATGAACAGCGCGACCAGCACCCAGATCCACCACGTCGCGTACCAGGCACCGCCCCGATCGCCGTCGATCTCCACCTGGATCTCGGCCTGTGCCGCCGCTAACCCGCTCCAGAGAAGAGCCTGAAATCCGGCCAGTACCGCCACCACCCAACGACCTAACCCGCTCTGCCGCCTGGCGATCATCCGTCCCCCTGCCTGTGAGGAAGCGCCGCCTCTGGCGCTCATGGGATGGCGACGGGCGGAGGGATGATTTCCTGCACAGGGACGGTTCCCGCGCAAGGCGTGTTTTCACTCGACGCGCGTTCAGCTCGACGGCGGCGTGAGCCCGAGGAGCCGCATGTAGGTGATCATGTTGCCGTAGTGCAGACTCGTGTGCGCGACGTTTTCCAGGAGCGGCCCGAGCTGGCCGGCGCCGGCGTAGGCCGAGCTGCAGGCATCCGTGGCCTGCCTGAGTCGCTGCGCCAGTGTGGCCTTGTCGGTGGCGCCCTTCTCGATCGCGTCGGTCCACTGCGCCTCGCGTCCGGCGCCGCGCGCACAGTAGTACTGATACGCATCGACGACGTGGGCGAGGAGCTGGCCGAATGTCCGGACGGTGGACGTCGGCCGATAGGTGTACTTGTCCGCGGGGACCAGCTCCGCCGCCCGCGTGACCCATCCGCTCACCTCGGTGAATCCGCGGCGCGCGACGGCGGAGCCTTCGTCTCCACGGGAGGCCGCCGCGAGCCGCGACTCGCCGGCCGCTCCGCGGCTGAGCCGGAATTCGCCGGTATCTCCGCCGAGGGTGACTTTCCCCGACGCGATGCCCTTCTCCACCGTCCCCTCGAACAGGGCGACCGCATTCCCGCCGTCCTGGACCACCACCTCGAACCGGAGCGCGCCGGTCTTCGGATCGAACGAGCCTTTCCGCACCGTTCCGGGACTCGGGGGGCCGGTGACGGTGCCGGTGAGCGACTGGCCGTCGACCTTGAAGGTGACCACGATCGGCATCCGCTCGCCCTCTCGCCCCATGTGGCCGGACCAGACCCCGGCGATCGAGTCGCTCTGCGCGAACGCCAGCATCGAGCCCAGCAGCAGTGTTCCGATGATCATCGCCATATGCTCCGTTGGAGGGACGCTTCAAGAATGCCGCGCCCCGCGGAGGCGGGGGTCTGGATCTGGTATGGCGGATGTAAGGGATTTGTCAGGATCATCGCTCCAGCCGATAGCCGACCTTCCAGACCGTGCGGATGTGCCGCGGGTCCGCCGGGTGCTGCTCGAGCTTTCGGCGGAGCTCGGCGATGTGCATGTCGACGGTACGGGACACGACGCCGTTCTGATACTGCCAGACTTCGCGCAGGAGGTCGGCGCGCGAGGCCGCCGCGCCGCGCCGCCGGACCAGCGCCAGCAGGAGGTCCAGCTCTCTCGGCGTGAGCGGCACCAGACGGCCGCCCCGGAACACCGTCCGCGAGGCCGGGTTGATCTCGATCTCGCCGAACCGCTCCACCGCCGGAATCGGCGGCTCGTCTGCACCGCGAGCGCGCCGGAGCAGCGCGCGGACCCGGGCGAGGAGCTCGAGCACGCCGAAGGGCTTGGTGACGTAGTCGTCGCTCCCCAGCGAGAACGCCTGGACCTTGTTGACTTCCTCCCCCTTCGCGGTGAGGACCAGCACCGGCACGCCGACGCCCGCCGCGCGGAGCGACCGCAGCACGCGGTAGCCGTCCATCCCCGGGAGCATGAGGTCGAGAATGATCAGGTCCACGGCCTGCCGCGCCTGGGCCAGGCCCGCGGGACCGTCGCCGGCGATGGCCACCTCGAAGCCTTCGTTCTCGAGCGCGGTCCGGAGGCCGAACGCCACGTCCGCGTTGTCCTCGATCACGAGAATCCGGCTCATGAGCCGTCTCCGCTCACCGGCGCGGCCGCCCGCGGCCCCGCGCCCGGGAGCTCCACGACGAACCGGGCCCCGCGGCCGGGGGCATCCTCGACCCAGGCGCGACCCCCGGCGAGGCGCGCGAGCTCCGCGACGACCGCGAGCCCTAACCCGGACCCGCCGGCCGCGCCGTTGCGGTCGCGCTCCAGCCGGACATAGGGCTGCCAGATGCGGACACGCTCGTCGGCGGGAATGCCGGGTCCTTCGTCGTCGACCATCATCCGGGCGGCCCCGTTCCCGGCGCCCGCGATCGTCACCCGGATGACCTGTCCGTCCGGGCCGTACTTGACCGCGTTCTCGATCAGGTTGCGGAGCACCCGCGCGACGGTGTCCCGCTCGCCCGGCACCGCGAGGTCCTCCAGGACGGCGAGCTCCAGCCGCGCGCCGCGCGGGGCGAGCAGCGGGGAGAAGGATTCGGCGAGCTCGCGGGCCACGTCGGCGAGCTCGACGCGGCCGGGCGCCGGACCGGACGCGGGCCGCCGGAGCCGGGCGAACTCGAGCACGTTCTCGACGAGGTTGGTGAGCCGGAGCGCCTCGCGATGGATCACCCCGGTCGCGCGCGCCTTCTCGCCTTCGCCGTGGAACCCTCCCGACTCGAGCAGCTCGCTGAGCACGCGGATCTGGGTGAGGGGCGTCCGGAGCTCGTGGGAGACGCCGGAGACGAAGTCTTCGCGCAGCCGGGTCAACCGCTGCTCGCGCCGCAGGAGCGCGAGGGCCGCCCCGCCCAGCCCCAGCGTCAGCGCGAGCAGGGCGACGATGGTCGGCGAGCGCGAGGGCGGAAGGCCGCCGGCGAGGAGCCTCGCCGCGCCCGGCGCGATGCCCGCCGTCACGATCAGCGCGCCGTACTGGCGCCCGAGGGTGTCGCTGCCGAGGAACGCGCGCTCGCGCGGCCCCGCCGCGAACAGCCGTTGCCGGTTGGGGCCCGCCACCTCGATGTGCACGAGCGAGTCCGAGACCGGCTCGGGCACCAGCGAGGGCGGAAAGAACTGGGCGTCGGCGAGCGCCCCGCGGAGCGGCCGGGCGATCTGCTCCGGCTCCACCACCATGCCGTAGACGGCCCGCGCGCCCCGAGCGGGGCGGGCGACCCTCCAGAGGAGCACCACGTCGGTCGCCCGGTTGAGCCGCGGCTCGCCCGGCGCGAGGATCCGCCACGACCGGGAGCCCGGCCGCGCGCCGGTGTCCGCCGCCATCCGGTTGGCGAGGATCGCGAGCGAGTCCCTCGCGCGCTCGGAGAGCCGCTCGCCCAGCCAGTCCACGACGGGTCTCCCGCCCAGCACGACGCGAAACACCGTGCGGGCGAAGCCGGCGGTCATGCAGTCGCACTCCTTCTCCGCCAGCAGCTGCTCGAGGATCCCGGGTCCGGGGAGCGTCGGCTGGTAGGCCACCTGCTGCTGAAGCAGGTTGCCGGCCTGATCCATTCCCCACCCGAGCCAGCTGCGCCCCTCGCGCGCGAAGCGCCACGCCGCGATCGTCGCATGGTGCGTGAGCGACGCCTCGGCCGCGGCACGATGCGAGGCCGCCGAGCGGGCCGCCTGCCAGGCGAGCGCGCCCGCGAGCCCGAGGGTGGCCGCAATGAGGAGGCCGCCCAGCACACCCGGTCGTCGCAGAATCCCTTGCAAAGCGTGCGGTCGCATCGACTGGAATTATGGGGCTCGGGACGACGCACCGCGAGCGCGACGCCTCCCGCGACTCGGAGCTACCGCGGCAGCACGAGGATGCCCACGGTCCCGCCGAACTCGGTGCGCTCGGTGCGCAGGCCTCCGGGGGAGCGCCACTCGCCCCCGTCCAGCCGGACGTTCACGCGATGGAGGCCGGGCGGAAGCGGAAGCGTCACCTCCCACCGGCCCGGCCGGACCTCGACCATGGAAACCGGCGTCCAGTCGGTGAAGTCGCCCATCAGCTCGACCACGCGGGCACCCGAGGCCAGGATCCGGATGGTCCGCCGCCCGGGAGGGCCGTCGATCGCGATCATCGGGCCCTCCTCCCCCGGCGGCGCGAGGCGGCGACCGGACACCCCCGTGATATGCAGCGGCACGCTGGGAGACGGCCGCCCGAACGCCCGGAGCCGGAGACCCGCGCTCACGTACTCCGCGCCCAGGGTCTGGCGCACGGGATCGCCGGGATACTTCCCTCCGCTCACCGACACGCTGAGCTGCCGGGTCACGGGGACGTCGGCGGTGATCTCACCGTAGAAGCCCGTGAACGGCGGGCCGATCAGCTCGTCGACGGGTCCGCGCGCCCAGGGCCGCGCCCCCACGCGAGCCTCGACCGCGAGACGAGCGCCGCTCCAGCGGAGTGCGCCGAGCAGATCCAGATGGCGCACGTCGTCGTGCAGGGTCGCAGTCGCGGTGCCCACCCACGCGATCCGATCCTTCACGGTCCACCCGGCCGCCACGAGCTCGACGGGCACGCCGTCCCCGCCGCCGAAGGACTGGCCGATCCCGGCGCCGACCCAGCCGCCCGCCGATGCCCCGAAGAGATGCAGCCGCGCACCGCTCAGCAGGTGTCCCGCCGCGGACGCGCTGGCGTACTGGGACGCCCCGGCGGCGCCGGACAGCTCGAGCCGCCATGCGCCGCTGGAGTTGGCGAGCCACGCGCCGGCGGCGGTGGCCTGGAGGATCTGATTGCCGCTCTCGAAGAGGGTCCAGCTGCCCTGGCCGGCGAGCGCCAGCCGCGGAGAGGCAAACCGGAGGGTAGGCGCCAGCACGACGGCTCCCGAGGCGAGAAAACCGTCATACTCGACAATGGACGCGCCCACGGCGACGGCCCCTTCGGTCTGCGCGACCGCCGGGAACCCGACGGGCGCGAGCCCAGCCGCGAGCGCGAAGGCCGCGCTCCAGCTGCGAGCCGTCACCCGCGACGCGGCACTACGGCTTCTGCCTTCGACGTCCCCCCGTGGTTCCGGTTCCGGTGCTCGGGCTCTGCGGGCTGTCGGCCATTTCGGTCGCGGCCCGGAGGCGCACGCCGAGCGCCGCCGCGGGCGACGCTCCGAGCTCGATGTCGCGCTGCACGTTGCGGCGGAAGGCGACGTACTCCGCGTCCTCGGCTTCGCGCGCGAGCGCGAGCACGGCGCCGACGGCCGTATCCGCCGGTACGCCGGCCGCCACCAGGTCGGCGAGCACGGCGGCGGCGATGGTGAGCGGGCTTCCGGACCGCCGCCGCCGCAGCCGGGCCAGGTCGTCGGCCCGGGCGCCGGCGCGCAGCGCGCT
>JBOHSH010000114.1:0-69422 GCA_050733195.1 Gemmatimonadales bacterium | reverse complement strand
CCGCCAACGGGCTCGACTTCGATACCGGCATCACGGTCTCCAACGGCGGGCTCAACGCTCCGATCGGGGACATGGTCCGCTACCTCGCCTTCCTGCTCGGCCGCCATCCGGCCGCGGCCGGACCCGCGCCGGTGCTCGCCCGCGCGTCGCTCGAGGGGATGTGGCGTCCGCTGCTCTCGAGCGCGGCGGGTGAAACGTCCGGCGATACGGTGGGCACCGGCTTCTTCATCCGGAATCGGGACGGCATCCGGCTGATCGGGCACACCGGGAGCCAGCGGGGATTCCGTTCGTTCTTCTACGCCGCGCCCGAGCGCGGCGTCGCGGTCATCGCCGCCTTCAACACCGCACCCGCGGACGAGCGACCGGGGGTGTCACCCCAGATCGCGGTGCTCCGCGAGGGGCTCCTGGAGCGGCTCACCCGGGGGATCTTTCCGCTCTTCCCACCCCGCTAGATTCCCGGGCGTGCAGCTCCTTCCGGGCGATCGTCGCGATTTCTTCCGCCAGAGCATCGGCACGTGGGGCGAGCGGATGCTCGCGCAGGCCGAAGAGCGTCTGGTAGCTGAGAAGTATTTCCGGCCGCCCGGTGCCCTTCCCGAGGTCGCCTTCCTCACGGCCTGCACCCGCTGCGGCGCCTGCACCCCGGTCTGCCCGCCGGGCGCGATCAGCGCCCTCCCGACCAGCGCGGGCCTCGCCGCCGGTACGCCCGTCCTCGATCCCCGAAGCCAGCCCTGCGTGGTGTGCGACGACATGCCGTGCGTGCAGGCCTGTCCGACCGGAGCGCTCACCCTCCCGCCCGACGGGTGGCGCGGCCACCGCATGGCCGCCCTCACCTTCGTCCCCGAGCGATGCGTCACGTACCAGGGCACGCCCTGCCGAGTCTGCGCCGATGCCTGTCCGGTGGGGGAAGAAGCGCTCGCGATCGACGAGGACGGCCACCCGGTGCTCAAGCGGGAGGGGTGCGTGGGCTGCGGAGCCTGCGTCCGCGCCTGCATCACCAGCCCACCGTCGTTCGAAATCAGGCCGGTAGAACGGTAAAGGTTGACGGTTGACAGGAGCCTTCATGTCTGAGGCGGGCGTGCCGTATCGCGTCGAGAAGCCCTGGGGCTACGAGCTGGTCTGGGCCCGCACCGACCGGTACGTGGGCAAGGTCCTCCACGTGAACGCCGGGCACCGCCTGAGCTGCCAGTATCACAACGTGAAGGACGAGACGATGCACGTCCTCCGCGGCGAGCTGATCCTCTGGCTGGGGGACGGAGCGGGCCGCGAGGAGCGCCGGCTCAAGCCCGGGGATTCGGTCCGCATCACCCCGAAGACCATCCACGAGCTCGAGGCGGTGCAGGACAGCGACGTCCTCGAGGCCTCCACCCCTGAGCTCGACGACCTGGTGCGGCTCTCGGACCGGTACGGAAGGAGCTGACGTGCAGGTCATCATCCCCCTCGCCGGGAAGGGCACTCGGCTCCGCCCCCACACCCACCTCATCCCGAAGCCGATGCTCAAGGTGGCCGGCCGGCCGGTGATGGACTGGGTGATGGATACGCTGGAGCCGGTGCATATCACCGAGCTGATCATCATCACCGGCCATCTCAAGGAGCAGGTCGAGGCGTACGCCAGCGGGCGCTACGGCATCCCGTGCCGCTACATCGAGCAGCGGGTGCAGGACGGCACCGCGGGCGCGGTCAACCTGGCGCGGCCGCTCGTGACCGGCCCGGTGATGATCGTCTTCGTCGACACGGTTTTCGAGGCCGATCTCTCCATCATCCATCGCACCGACGCGGCGGGGATCATCTGGGCCAAGGAGGTCGAGGACTACCAGCGCTTCGGCGTCGTGGTGACCGATCGCGACGGCTACATGACCCGCATCGTCGAGAAGCCGAGCGAGCCGATCTCCCGGCTGGCGAACATCGGGCTCTACTACATTCGCGACGTCGAGGCGCTCTGGCAGGGCATCGACGTCGTGCTCGCCGCTCCGCCCAACAAGGGGGAGTTCTTCCTCACCGACGCCTTCCAGTGGATGATCGAACAGGGCCGGAAGATCCGGACCGCGGAAGTGGCCGGGTGGTACGACTGCGGCAAGCTGGATACCCTGCTCGAGACCAACGAGATCCTGCTCCGGAAGGGCGCGGCCCGCCGGGGCGCCGTGGGCGCAGGCGTGACGGTTCACGAGCCCGTGCTGATCGAGGACGCTGTCACCATCGAGCGCTCCACCATCGGGCCCAACGTCACCGTCGAGCGGGGCACCACCATCGCCGACAGCGAGGTTTCGCACTCCCTGGTGGGCCGCGATTGCCGGATCCATGGCTCTCGGCTCACGCAGAGCATGCTGGGCAATGACGTGATCGTCCGTGATTACCGGGGGAGCGCGAGTTTGGGGGACCACTCTGAGGTAGGGAGCTAGGGATTAGGGACTAGGGACTGGGGAGCTAGGAGACTTGTCTGCGCGCGGTAGTTTTGGCTCCTCAACCCTAGTCCCCAGTCCCCAGTCCCCAGTCCCCAGTCCCCAGCCAGCCATGTCATCCGACGATCTCTGCCGCAGCTTTCTCGATCTCTGGTGGCATTTCGATCCCGCGGCGGCCACGCTGGCCGGGATCGCGGAGCAGGACGGCCGGCTCGCGCCCTGGGATGCGGCGGGGATTCGGGAGCACGCGGCGGCGCTGCGCTCGATCGCCGGGGCGGCGGAGGAGCTCGAAGTCGAGGAGCTCGCGGACGAGATCGACCGGACGGCGCTCCTCGACCACCTGCGGGTGCAGCTCTTCCGCCTCGATCACGAGCGACCCCACATCCGGAACCCGGCGCTCTGGGTCGAGCACGCCGGCCTCGCCCTCTCCACCCTCCTCGAGCGTCCACCCGATTCCGCCACCGCCGCCGCGGCCCTCGCGCGGCTCGGCGGGCTCCCGGGCTTCTTCACCGCCGCGCGCGAGACGCTCGTCGAGCCGCCCCTCCTCCTGGTGGAGACCGCGGTAGAGCAGCTCGACGCGCTTGCACCGCTCGTCGAGGAGAGCAGACGCCGCTTCGCCGGCGCCTGGATCAGCGCGGGCGAGGACGTGACGGAGGTCCTGGGCGAGGCGGAAGCGGCGGTCGACCGCCTGCGGCTCTTTCTCCGCACCGAGATCGCCCCGCACCCCGAGCCCTCCGCCTGCGCGATCGGCGAGGAGGAGATCGACCGGCGTCTTCATCACGAGCACGCGAGCAGCCACAACGCGGCCGAGCTGTGGCGCTACGGCAATCGGCTCACGGGCGAGCTCGAGCGCGAGGTCGCCGACGCGGCCGCACGGGTGGAGCCCGGCCGGCCGTGGCGGGACGTCTACGAGGACCTTCGCCACGACGGGATTATCTCCGACGATCTCGTCGTCGAGTGGGATCGGGCCGCGGCCGGCTCGGCGGAGTTCGCCCGCACCGCCGGCCTCGTCGACGAGGAGCTGCCGCCGCTCGCGGGCGCCGAAGCCCCGGCCTTCGCGACGGTGCTGGAGCCGGTGGCAGAGTACCGGCCGTCGGGGCTCGCCGTTTCGGCCTCTGCACGCCTCTCGGCTCCGGCCAGGGTTCCGGACCACTCGAGCGCCGACTGGCTCCGCGCTGAGCACGATCGCCGCCGGCTGGAGTGGCTCGCCGCCCGGCTCGGCGTCCCGGGTCGGCACTTCTTCGACGCGCGGCGCGCCGGCCTCGCGCGGCTGGTGAGGCGCGAGATCACGTCGCCGAGCACGACGGCGGGCTGGAGCCTCTACGCGAGCGAGGTGATGGCGGAGCTGGGCTACGCGCCCGATCCGGCGTCACGTCTCGCCGAGCGGGTCCTCCTGCTGCGCGATGCCCACCTCGCCGTCGCGGACCTCGGGCTCCACATGAAACAGCTCGGGCCGGCGGAATGCATCGAGCATCTGGTGGCCCATCTGCCGATCGAGCGCCGCACCGCGGTGGCGGATGTTCGGCGTCTCGCGTGCAGGCCGCTCTCGGCGTGCGCGGCGATCCTCGGGAGACGGAATCTCTTCCGACTCCGCGACGACCTGCGCGCGGTCGCGGGCGCCTCCTTCAGCATCGCCGGGTTCCACGACGCGGTGCTCGCCTTCGGCGGGCTGCCGCTCCCGCTCATCCGCTGGGGGATGGAGCTGGATGGCTGAGGCCGCGGGGGCGGGGGCGGCACCAAGCGCCGAGGGGGAGAGGCTTCCCCGCGAGGTCAAAGGCCTCGGCGCGGTCTCGCTCTTCAACGACTTCGCGAGCGAGATGGTGTACCCCGTGCTGCCGGCGCTCATCACGGGCCCGCTCGGCGGCGGGGCCCTCGCCCTCGGAGCGCTCGATGGCGCCGCGGACCTGACGGCCTCCGCGGTGCGTGTCGCGAGCGGCCGCCTTGCCGACCGCTCCGGCTGGACCAGGCCGCTCATTGCCGTCGGTTACGCTCTCGCGCTGCTGGTACGGCCGCTCATCGCGGTCGCGTCCGCCGCGTGGCAGGTGATCGCGTTCAGGATGCTCGACCGTCTGGGCAAGGGACTGCGCTCGCCCGCTCGCGATGCGCTTCTCTCCCGAGTCACTCCAGTACCGCTTCGAGGCCGGGCCTTCGGGCTGCATCGCGGAGCCGATCACCTGGGCGCGGTGCTCGGCTCGCTCACCGCCTGGCTCATGCTCTCGGCCGGGAGCGATCCGCGCTCGGTGATAGCCGCGAGCCTGGTCCCGGCCGTCGCGGCGATAGTCGTGCTGGCGGTGGTGCTGCGTTGGCTGGGGCGACACGGTGAAAGGTCAACGGTAAACGGTAAACGGGGTACGGTGATGGATTCACCGTCACCGATCAACCGACAACCATCACCGTTCCCCGTTGCCCGTTCCCCGTTCACCGGGCCTTTGGCCGTGCTCGTCCTGCTCAGCGCCGGCCGGATTCCGGAGGCGCTGCTGCTGCTCCGGCTCCAGGAGGCGGGTGTGGCGGTTGCGATGATCCCGCTTGCCTGGGCGGGGCTTCATGTCGTGCGGAGCGTGGCGAGCTACCCCGGCGGGGTGCTGGCGGACCGGGCCGGTGTGCGATCGTCGCTGGCGCTCGGCTCGCTGGTCTATGCGGGGATTCTGGTCCTGTTCGCCGTGGTCGCCGGAGCCGAGGGAGCGGTGGCGGTGTTTCTGGCGTACGGCGTCGGCGCCGGCCTCGTGGAGCCCGCGGAGCGGCTGGCCGTCACCCGGCTCGCCCCGGTCCGGACCGGCCGGGCCTTCGGGATCTATCAGGGACTCGCCGGCGCCGCGGCGCTGCCCGCGGGACTCCTGTTCGGATGGATGTACGAGACCCAGGGCCAGGCGGTGGCTCTCGTCGCGTCGGCGGTGGCGCTGGGAGTGGGGGCGGTGGTGTGGTGGACGGTGAACGGGGAACGGTGAACGGGGAACGGGACGCCCTGTTCCCTGTTCCCTGTTCCCTGTTCCCCGTTCCCCGTTCCCCGTTCTGCCGTCACCCCGCGTACGCCGTCTCGACGTACGGCGCCTCCTTGAGCGTCGCCGCCTTCTTCCCTCGCCACACCGCGATCCACTCCCAGGCGCTCGTGATCAGCAGCAGGACGACCACGATCATGAACCCGGCCGCGAGCAGGGCGTTCAGCCGGTCGTTGAAGATCATCCGCGCGCCGGTCGCCGCCTCGACGGTGCCGGCGGCCAGCCTGGCGGCGGTGTCGCGGGCGTGGCTCAGGAATCCGAGCCGCGGGTCGGCGGCGAAGATCTTCTGCCACCCGGCGGTGAGGGTGACGGAGAGGAGCCAGGCGAGCGGCGCGAGGGTCACCCAGGCGAAGCGGGCCTTCCCCGCCTTGATGATGAGCGTCGTGGCGACGCAGAGCGCCACGGCGGCGAGGAGCTGGTTGCTGATGCCGAAGAGGGGCCAGAGCGAGTTGATCCCCCCGAGCGGATCGAGCACCCCCTGGATCAGGAAGTAGCCCCAGCCCGCGACGACCAGCGCCGACGCGATGATGATGCTCGGGTACCAGGAGGTGCGGCCGAGCGGAGTCCAGGCGTGTCCCAGGAGCTCCTGCAGCATGAAGCGGCCCACCCGGGTGCCGGCGTCGATCGTCGTGAGGATGAAGAGCGCCTCGAACATGATCGCGAAGTGGTACCAGAGGCTCATCAGCTCCCGGCCGAACGCCCCGCTGAAGATGTAGGCCATGCCCACCGCGAGGGACGGCGCTCCGCCCACGCGGCCGAGCAGCGACGACTCGCCCACCGACTCCGCGAGACCCGTCATCTGCTGGGGCGTCACCGAGAACCCCCAGGTCCGGATCGCTTCCGCGGCGCTCTCCACGCTCCCGCCGAGCAGCCCGAGGGGCGCATTGATGGAGAAGTAGATGCCCGGGTCGAGCGCGGCGGACGCGCAGAGGGCCATGATGGCGACGAAGGACTCCATCAGCATGCCGCCGTACCCGATCATGCGGGCGTCGTTCTCGCGCCGGATCATCTTCGGCGTCGTGCCGCTCGAGACCAGGGCGTGGAAGCCGCTGATCGAGCCGCAGGCGATGGTGATGAAGGCGAAGGGGAAGAGCTTGCCGGCGAACACCGGGCCGGTGCCGTCGATGAAGCTGGTGAGCGCCGGCATCTTGAGCGGGGGCATCACGAGCAGGATCCCCACCGCGAGCAGCAGGATGGTGCCGACCTTCATGAAGGTCGAGAGGTAGTCCCGCGGCGTGAGCAGCATCCAGACCGGGAGCACGCTCGCGAAGAAGCCGTACGCCATCATCGCCCAGGCGATGGCGATGCCGCCGTGGGTGAACCAGGGCGCCAGGGTCGCCGACTCGGCGACGTAGCGCCCGCCGACCAGCGCGGCGAGGAGGAGGATCACGCCCGCCGCGGTGGCCTGCACGGTGGCGCCGGGATGCCGGACCACGCGCGTCCAGAAGCCCATCAGCAGCGCGATGGGGATGGTGCAGAGGATCGAGAAGACCCCCCACGGCGAGCCGCGGAGCGCGTTGGTGACGACCAGGGCCAGCACCGCCAGGAGGATGATCATGATCGCCAGGATCGCGAGCATGGCCAGCATCCCGGTGACCGGACCGATCTCCTCCTTCGCCATCTGGCCGAGGGACTTCCCGTCGCGGCGGATCGAGCCGAAGAGGATCACGAAGTCCTGGACCGCGCCGCCGAGGACGACGCCGAACACGATCCAGAGTGTCCCGGGCAGGTAGCCGAACTGCGCGGCCAGCACCGGCCCGACCAGCGGCCCCGCGCCGGCGATGGCCGCGAAGTGATGGCCGAAGAGAACGAAGCGTCCGGTCGGCACGAAGTCGCGGCCGTTGTTGATTCGCTCTGCCGGCGTGGCGCGCCGGGGGTCGAGCCCGAGGACCCGGTTCGCGATCCAGCGGCTGTAGAAGCGGTAGGCGACGAGATAGGTGCCGACGGCGGCGAGGACGAGCCAGGCGGCGTTCACCGTCTCGCCGCGGGCCAGGGCGATCATGCCCCAGGCGACGGCGCCGGCGACGCCCACGAGAAGCCAGATTAAACGCGGCATGCACACAATGTACGGCGCGCCGCTTCCGCGTTCCACGCCGGCTGGCTTGCGAGGCCGGAGGGCGCTCCGTACCTTGGCCCGAACCATGCCCTCTCCCGAATTCACGACGCCGTCGTGGCGGCAGGAAGGCCGACCGTCGGGCGCCGTGCTGGAGCAGCCGGACCCGGCGGCACTGGCCCGCGGCGGTTTCGGGGGGAAGGTGGCCCTCATCACGGGCGGCGCGACCGGGCTCGGTCGCAGCGTCTCGCTCGAGTTCGGGCGGCTGGGGTGCAAGGTCGCCTTCTGTTTCGTCGACATGCCGGGCCGCGACGTGCGCGAGACGGCGCTCCTCACCGAGACCACGCTCTCCGCGATGGGCGTGCCGGTCTACGCCGACTGCTGCGATGTCCGCGACCGGAGCTCCGTCGAGCGCTTCGTCCAGGAGGTGCGCAGCCGGTTCGAGACGGTCCACTACCTCGTGAACAACGCGGGCGTGGCCAACGACGGCGCGCACTGGCGCCTGACCCCGGCCGAGTGGGACGAGGTGATGGACACGAACTTGACCGGCGCGTTCAATTGCATCTCCGCCGTCGCCCCGATCTTCCGGGGACAGCGGTACGGGAAGATCGTGAACGTGAGCTCCCATCTCGCGGCGCATCCCGGCTTCGGGGTGGCGAGCTACGCCGCGAGCAAGGCGGGCCTCGAGGGGCTCACGCGCGCCGTGGCGGTCGAGCTCGGGCCGGCCAACGTGAACGTCAATGCCGTCGCTCCCGGCTTCATCCGGACCGAGCGCCTGCAGCAGCTCCCGCCCGAGGTGATCGACAAGGCGCGGAAGAGCTCGGTGCTCGGCCGGATCGCCGAGCCGGAGGACGTCGCGCGCGTGGTGAGCTTCCTCTGCTCCGAGGAGGCCCGGCATGTGACGGGACAGACGATCGTCGTGGACGGAGGGCTGTCGCTGGAGTGAACGGGGAACGGGGAACGGGAACGAGGAACGGGGAACGGGGAACGGGGAACGGTTGACGGGAAGTCTGTCCGTCTGCCCGTCTGCCCGTCTATCTTCTCCTCATGTCCCGCCCGCACCTCGCGCTTCTCATGCTCGCGCTCCCCGCCTGCGCCGCCCGGGCGCAGCAGCCCCCGGAGCCGCCGCAGCCGCTCGTGACCGCCGCCCTCGCCGGACAGGGCGTCGCGGTGCTTCCGCTCACCATGGTCCTGACGGATCCCCGGCTGCCCGGCGGGGCCTCCGCGAATCGCGCGACCACGCTGCGCTGGGCCGACTCGCTGCTGGGCGAGATGCTCACCGAGCGAGCGCCCGAGGTGAACTGGCTGCTGCCGGCCGAGCTCCGCCGCATCGCCGCCCGGGCGCCCGGCATCCTGCCGAGCCCCGACCAGATGGGCCAGTCGGTAATGCGAGGCCCGAAGCAAAAGACCGTGCCGGACCCGCTGCGCACCTATATCCGGCAGCTCGTCGGGCTCGCGAGCGGCGCCCGGTACGCGTTCGTGCCCGCGGCCCTCTCGCTCACCCCCGGGCCCGGCGACAGCGTGGAGGTGACGCTCGTCGCCGTGCTCACCGACGGCCGGCTCGGCACCGTGCTCTGGCGGACCCGCGCTCCGGGCCGGGGCGAGACCGCCACCCAGGCCCTGCGGGTCGCGCTCGCGACCATCGTTCCCGTCGAGCCGTAGGCATGGCCTACCAGGTGACGCTGATCCCCGGCGACGGGATCGGCCCCGAGATCACCGAGCAGACCCTCCGCGTTCTCGATGCGACCCACGTGCGGTTCGACTGGGACCCGCAGCCGGCGGGCATGGCCGGCGTCGAGCGGGCCGACGATCCGCTCCCCGAGGTCACGCTCGAGAGCATCCGCAAGCGGCGGGTGGCCCTCAAGGGGCCGCTCACCACGCCGGTGGGCGGAGGATTCCGCTCGGTCAATGTGGCGCTTCGAAAGGAATTCCAGCTCTACGCCAACGTGCGGCCCTGTGCGACGATCCTCCCCGGACGGTACGACGGCATCGACATCGTGCTGGTGCGGGAGAATCTCGAGGGCCTGTATTCCGGCGTCGAGCACTTCATCCACGTCGGCGACGACCCCCGGGCCGTGGGCGTGTCCCAGGCGATCGTCACCCGGATCGGGTGCGAGCGGGTCATCCGCTACGCGTTCGAGTACGCGGTGAGTCACGGGCGGCGCAAGGTCACCATCGTCCACAAGGCCAACATCCTCAAGATGGTGGGCGGGCTCTTCCTGGAGGTCGGGAAGCGGATCGCGGAGGAGTTCCGGGGCCGGGTGGAGAGCGAGGACCTGATCATCGACAACTGCGCGATGCAGCTCGTGCTCAGGCCCGAGCGGTTCGACGTGATCGTCACCACCAATCTCTTCGGCGACATCCTGAGCGACGAGATCGCGGGCCTCGTCGGCGGGCTCGGCGTCGCGCCGGGGGGGAACATCGGCACGTCGGCCGCGATCTTCGAGGCGGTGCACGGCAGCGCGCCCGATATCGCCGGGAAGGGCATCGCGAATCCCACCGCGCAGATCCTCGCGGCGGCGATGATGCTCGACCATCTGGGCGAGCGGGAGGCCGCCGGCCGGATCCGCCGGGCCGTGGTGACGACGATTCGCGACGCCGCCGTCCGGACGCCGGACCTGGGCGGCGGCGCCACCACCCGGGAGTTCGGGGATGCGGTCGCGGCTCGCCTCGCTTGAGCCGCCGGTACCGTGTGCGGAGTGCGAACAGCGGACGCCGGGCCTTCGCTGGGGCGACATCTGCCCCGACTGCCGGACCCGCCTGGCCCGGCGTGCGGCTCCGTGGGCCAGGCGCATCTCCCTCCTCGCCGCCCTGATCGTCGTCGGCTATGCCTACCTCGGGATGCGGCTCGAGACCCGGAGCCGGATCTGGGTGGCGGTGATCGCGATCGCCACCTATTTCCTGACCCGGGAGATCTTCACCCGGATCGCCGTGGACTATCTGCGGGGCCGGGCTCCTCGCACGTAACGGCGAGAGGCTTCGAGAATGCGCACTGGATCGTTCGGGACGCTGTTCGTGCTGTGCCTGGCGGCACCGACCCTGGACGCCCAGGTCCAGGCGACGGTCTATCCCGACGGACGGGTGTTCGTCCGGCGGACCATCGTGGCGCAGATTCCGCGCGGCGTCTCGGACATCCCGCTTCCCTTCGAGGACGGGGTGGCTGGCTCCTTCGTCTCCCTCGATTCCGGGGTCACGATCCTCGCCGTTCGGGGTCCCCGAGCAGGCGACCCGGTTTCACTGGTTCGGCGGGCGGCGGGCCGGCGCGTCGTGTTCCGGGGAGCGAGCCCCGGCGATACGGTGAGCGCGCTGGTGCTGTCGGCCGATCCCCCACGGTACCAGCTCTCCGACGGGTCCGTCGTCCAGTCGCTGCCGGGTACTCTGATGTATCCCGATGAGCTCGCGGGGGCCGGCCACCTGGCCCGCCTCACGGTTCGCAGTGAGCGCGCGCGTTCGCTCCTGGAGATCGGCTACGTCGTCTTCGGTGCGTCCTGGCACGCCCACTACGTGCTCAGCCTGGAAGGCCGTCGCGGGCGGCTCGAGAGCTACGCCGTCATCATGTCCGACGCGCTGCAGGTCGATTCCGCTCGGGTCACCGTGCTGGCCGGGTCGATTCCGCGGTTCATCCCGCCCGCGAGTTTCCGAACACCGGACGAGCGCGCGCGGTTTATCCAGCAGGCCCGACAGGCCGCCCTGGATCCAGGCGGATCCGGCGGGGAGCCGATCCTCGCCTATGCCGTGCCGGGCAGACACACCATCGGCCCCGCCGAGACCGTGTCGCTGCCGCTTCACCCGCCCGTCCCGGTGAGCGTGGACCGGTTCTACCGGATCGAGAATCCGGCCAACCAGCCGACTCGGCCCTCGCCCGGAGCCGGAACGGCGATCTCGGTAGTCAGTGGCTTTCGCGTGACGTCTCTCGGTCCCGCCCCGGAGGCGGGATGGCCTGCGGGGACCGCGCGGATCTATGAGACCCGTCCTGAGGGTGCGCGCCTGACCGGGGAGGCCCTCGTCGACGTGTCCGACCGGGCGGAGCCCCTCGAGATTTCCTTCGGCGTGACCGGAGAGGTGCGCGCCCACCGGTCGGAGGTGTCGCTCGCCACCGAGCAGGATACCACGCTGAGTCCTGCCGGGAGCCGTCTGGTGCGCCCGGTGGCGACGATCGTGGAGTACTCCATTCGACTCGAGAACACCGCCGACTCCGCCCGCATCGTCGAGATCGATGAATTCCGGTCCGACGAATGGACCGTGCTGGCCAGCAGCGTTCCCTCCGTCGCGACCGGCCCGCGTCGCAGGCGTTTCGACGTCCGCCTTGCGCCGCGCTCGGATGCTATGTTCCGCCTTCGTGCCAGGGTGAGCGCGCGATGACCGGCGCGCCGCTGATGCGGACGGCAGGGATCGCCGTGATGCTCGGGCTGGGCCCGGTTCGCGGCGCCGCGCAGACGAAGCTCGTCGTCTACCAGGACGGACGGGTTCTCGTGCGTCACGAGCTCCCGCTGAACGTTCCGCGAGGCCGCTCACAGCATCGGATCGAGCTGGAGCAGCTGGACGTCGGAACGCTGGTGGCCCTGGACCCGGGTGTGACCGTCGTCGAGGTCCGGTACCCCGCCTCGCTCACGGAAGCGACGCTCCTCCGCGCCTCGCTGGGTCGCCGCATCCTGTTCCGGGTCGGGGGCCAGCCCGATACCGTGTCGGCGATCGTCGTCGGAGACGACCCGCCGCGCTTTCAACTGAGCAACGGCCAGGTCCTCCTCACGGCTCCGGGAGTCCCGTTGTTCCCCCCCGATCTGGCCGGTCGTGGCCGTCCGACCACGATCCTGCTCGACAGCGACCGGGCGCGCAGCCGGCTCGTCGTCGGCTACGTCTCCCAGGGCGCGACCTGGCAGGCGGACTACATCGTCCAGCTGGAGGGACGCGAAGCGGAGATCACGGGACGGGCCGTCGTCAGCTCGGCGGACATCAGGGCCGACAGCGCGGAGATTGTCCTGCTCGAAGGGATGGCCGGCCGCGCCAGTTCGTTCGCGCGAGAGCGCGGGCCGGCCGCTGCGGCGCCCTTCCGCCTGGAGGAGCTCGTTGTAGCTCAGGGTATCGCCGGCTCCACCCCTCCGGGCGACCCAATCCTCATCGGAGGATTCCGACTGCATCCCGTGCCCGGCCGGCACGCTCTCGCCCCGGGTTGGTCCACTTCGGCCTTGTTGTTCGGACCCGTCCGCACCTCGTTCGAGCGCGTCTACCGGATCGAGGCGGAAGGCGCGAATTCGTGGACGACCGGCGTCGAACAGCCGCTTCCCGTGAGTGTCCGCTATCGGTTCGAGCGGCCGCCCGACCAGCCCTTCGGCGCCCGGGCCATTCCCCCCGGCATCGTGCGGGTGTACGGCCGGGATGCGACAGGTGGCGTCGTGCTGCTGGGTGAAGCGCGAGCGGAGCAGCTCGATGCGGGCAAACCGCTCGACCTTCGCGCGGGACGCGCCCTGGAGGTGACTGCGCGACGCATGCCGTCGCAGACCGCGGTGGTGCAGGACACCGTGTTCGGCGTGAGCGGCCGTCCGACGGCCGTTTCCGGAGGCAGCGTCGCCAACGCCGAGGTTCGATTCGCGAATGCTTCCGACTCGACGGTCATCGTCGAGCTCCAGGAGCGGATGGGAACGAGCAGGCTGATCTCCAGCTCCGTTCCCGGAGAGGCAGTGGAAGGCGGGATCACGAGATTCCGCGTCTCCGTTCCGGCACGCGGAGAATCCGTCCTGCGATACCGGGTTCGGGCCTTGTGAGGGCCGACCCCATGAACCCCGGTCTTCGCCGGGAAAACGGACTAACGGGGTAGGATCATGAGCACGGGACGCGTTACCGCATTGCTGGCCGCCTGCTTCGCCGCCGCCCCGCTCGCGGCGCAGACGAGCCTCACCATCTATCAGGACGGGCGCGTGCTGGTGCGGCGCACCGTGACCGTCGCGGTGCCGTCCGGGCAGTCGACGCAGCGGCTGGCGCTGGGCCTGCTCGAGCCTTCGACGCTCTTCCCGCTCGATTCCGGCGTCGCGATCACCGGGGCCGCGTACGACGCGGCGGTGGACGAACAGAACACCATGCGGCGCGCGGTGGGCCGGCAGATCTGGTTCCGCACCGGCGGCCGGACCAACAACGTCTGGGACACGGTCAGCGCGACGGTGCTGGGAGTGGATCCGGAGCGGTTCCGCTTCGAGGACGGCCGGATCGTGTTCCAGCGGCCCGGGCTGCCGCTGTATCCCCCGGAGCTCGTGCTCGTCGACCCCACCCTCGTCCTCGGACTCCGGACCGCGGCCGCGCTGCCGGCGCTCCGGCTGGGCTACTTCACGAGCGGCGCCACCTGGACGGCCGGCTACGACGTCGTCCTCGGCCGGGCCAGCGCCCGGGTGACCGGCAGCGCCGCCATTCTCTCCGGCACCGTCCGCGTCGAGAACGCCGAGGTGCAGCTCCTGGCGGGGACCATAACCCGCGGCCCGCGGCCGCCGATGCCGGTCATGGAGCGGGCGCTCGCGGTGCAGCGGGACGAGGTCGCCGGAGGCTTCGCGAAGGAGGAAGGCGTCGGCGAGGCGCACCTCTATACGGTGCCGGGACGCCTGCGCCTCGAGCCCGGCGTGACCACCTCCGCCGCGCTGTTCGAGCCCGCGTCCGCGCCCTGGGAGCGGAGCTACGTGGTGCGAGGCGAGATCCCGTTCTGGGGGCCCCTACCCAACATGGCCGGCAACGAGGGACGGGTGCCGGTCGAGGTGACCTACACCCTCACCCGCCGACCGGGCGCGCCGTTCGGCGAGCTGCCGCTGCCGGGCGGCTCGTACCGGCTCTACCAGGCCGACGAGGGCGGACGGCTCCAGCTCATCGGCGAGGCGTCGGCCGGGCACGTCGCACCCGGACAGGAGGTCCGGCTCCCGGCGGGCAACGCCTTCGATCTGACGGCGACTCGTGTCCAGACCGCGTTCTCCACCCGGCGCGATAGCCTCCGGACCTACGCGACCGCCGATTACCGGGTGACGGTGGCGAACGCGAAGGACAGCGCCGTCGTGGTGGACGTGCTGGAGGAGCGGGGCGGCGAGTGGTCGGTGCTCTCGAGCTCGGCCCCGGCGCAGAAGCTCTCGAGCACCCGCACGCGGTTCCGTATCCGGGTCCCCGCGCGCGGCGAGGCCTCCGTCACCTATCGGGTCCGGGTGATCTGGTGACGGCGGGCGTTCCCGTCGTCCACCTCGGCGATATTCACTTCGGTCGTGATGTCGACCTGGTTCAGATCGAGGCGCTCGAGGCGCTGATTCCCACCCTCTCGCCGGGAGCCATCGTGCTCTCCGGCGACCTCACCCAGCGCGCGCGCCACGGCGAGTTCCAGCGCGCGCTCGCGTTCGCGAAGCGCCTGGCCGACTCGGCGCCCGTCTATACCATTCCCGGCAATCACGACGTCGAGTGGTGGAAGAGCCCGTTCGGTATCTTCGGCACCGCGCCGCTCTACCGGAAATACCGCCGCTACTTCGGTGACGAGCTCGCCCCCGTTCTCACGATCCCGGGGGCGGTGATCGTCGGCGCGCTGACTGCGCACGGCATCGCGTCCGGATCGATGACCTGGAACCTCAACGATATGGCCGTGAAGGGACACCTCCCCGGCTCCGAGGTGGGGCGCGTGCGCCGCGCCTTCGCCGCCGCCCCGGCGGGCGCGGCACGCTATCTCGTGCTGCACCACAACGTGCTCCGCGGAGAGATCTCGCGCCGGATGGGGCTCGCCCGCTGGAAGCGTGCGCAGCGGCGGCTCGAGTCGATCGGCGCGGACGTCGTGCTGTGCGGGCACGATCATCAAGAGGGCGCCGGACAGATCGGGCGCGTGGTCGTGAGCACGGCGAGCACCCACACCGAACGCACCCGCGGCCAGCGGGCGGCGGCCTTCAACGTCATCCGCGTCGACCCCGATGCCGTCGACATCCGGCACCACCGCTGGGATTCGGGCCTCGGCCGGTTCGCCTCAGCCGGGTTCTCGAAGTTCGCGCGGGCGCTGCCGGCGTGACGCAGCTCGCGCTCGGGCTCGATCTCGAGAGCCGCCTGCGCGGGCTCGGACTGCCGACGTCCATCCCGGTGGTGCTGCACGGCAACGCTCGCGTGCTGGTGACCCGGACCGCCCGCGGGGTGCTGCGGGTGCATCGGGGCTACGCCTTCGCGCCGGATCGTGTCCTCCTGGCGATCATCACCTGGGCGAAGCCGGCGCTTCGCCGTCCCGCCCGGCTCGCGGCCCAGCGGCTGCTCACGGCTTTTCCGGTGCACGAGCACGTTCCTCCCGGCCCCGAACGGCGCCGTGCCGGGGTGCCGCGGCCCGGCGACGCGCGCCTGGTCGAACGGCTTCGGTGGCTCCACGCCGAGCTCAATCACCGCCACTTCGGCGGCGCGCTCGGACCGGTGCGGATCGGCCTCTCGCACCAGATGCGGAGGCGGCTGGGCGAGTTCCGGCCCCCATGCGGACCGGCCCCCGCGGCGCTCGTGCTCTCCCGGCAGCACCTCCGGCGCGACGGCTGGGAAGCGGCCGCGGAGACATTCCTCCACGAGATGATCCATCAGTGGCAGGCAGAGACCGGGCAGGCGCTGGCCCACGACCCGGCCTTTCGCGAGAAGGCCGCGGAGGTGGGTATCGACGGGGGAGCCGTGCGGAGGGATTATCTTAGTAGCGAGGGAGCGGTTGGCACCCGGACGGAGGGAGCCGATTGGCCGACCAGACCACGATCGACGACACCTCGATTCCCGCCGGCACGGAGACCGCCCTCAAGCTCTGGGTGATCCTTTCGCGCGCGCACGCGAGCGTCTCCGCGCACGCCGTCGCCCATGCCGCCCAACACGGCCTCTCCCTTACCGAGTTCGCGATCCTGGAAGCCCTCTATCACCGGGGCCGCATGGTGCTCGGCGACATCCAGCGCCGGATCCTGGTCTCGAGCGGCGGCATCACCTTCCTCGTGGACCGGCTGGCCGAGAAGGGTTTCGTCGTCCGGCAGGAATGCCCGGAGGACCGGCGCGCCAAGTACGTCACCCTGACCCGCGAAGGGGCCAGGCTGATCCGTTCGATCTTCCCCGCGCACGCCCGCGCCATCGCCGACGCTATGCGGGGGCTGTCGGCCGAAGAGCAGGTCGCCGTCACGCAGCTCCTCAAGACGATGGGTCTCGTCGCTTCGGGAGGAGAGCTGCCTCCGCCTACAGGCGTCGCCAACCGCCGCCGGCAGAACGGACCCACGAAGCGGGAGGGCCGCCGCTCGACCGACTAGACGGTCGGGCAGACGGCCCCGTTCCCCGTTCCCCGTTCCCCTTTCCCCGTTCCCCGTTCCCCGTTCCCCGTTCCCCGTCCTCCTCCCTAGCCCCCGGCTCCCCGGCTCCCTATCTTCCAGCGCTCTATATCAAGCTTTTGCAAGGGGTTGAGATGCCGGCCGGAACCGCCACGACCCAGTTCCCCGGGGTCGATTTCTATCGGATGGATACCCTCCTCTCGGAAGAGGAGCGCGCCGTTCGGGACACGGTGCGGGCCTGGGTGGACGAGCACCTCATGCCCGTCATCGCCGAGTGCTACATCGATGGCCGCTTCCCGAAGGAGCTGATCCCCGGCTTGGCCGAGCTCGGGGTCCTGGGTGCCAATCTGCCGGAGGAGTACGGCTGCGCGGGGCTCAACAACGTCGCGTACGGGCTCATCATGCAGGAGCTCGAGCGCGGCGACAGCGGGATCCGCTCGTTCGCGTCGGTGCAGGGCGCGCTCGTGATGTATCCCATCTACACTTTCGGCAGCGAGGAGCAGCGGAAGCGCTGGCTGCCGAGCCTCGCCGCCGGCCGGGAGATCGGCTGTTTCGGACTGACCGAGCCCGATTTCGGGTCGAATCCGGGCGGGATGATCACCACCGCGCGCGAGACCGCGGACGGGTGGGTGCTCAACGGCACCAAGATGTGGATCACCAACGGATCCCAGGCGACCGTCGCGGTGGTCTGGGCGAAGACCGGCTCCATCGACGACTCCAAGAGCATCCGCGGCTTCATCGTTCCGACCGACACCCGGGGCTACTCCGCCCGCGATCAGAAGGGCAAGCTCTCGCTCCGGGCCAGCGATACCTCGGAGATCCATCTGCAGGACGTGCACCTCCCGAAGGACGCCCTGCTGCCGAAGAGCGGCGGGCTCAAGAGCCCGCTCATGTGCCTCACCCAGGCGCGCTACGGGATTTCCTGGGGAGCCATCGGGGCCGCGATGGCGTGCTTCGACGAGGCGGTGCGGTACGCCCGGAACCGCGTGATGTTCGGCCGGCCCATCGGGCAGACCCAGATCCAGCAGGTGCGTCTGGCGGACATGCTGACCGAGATCACCAAGGCGCAGCTGCTCTGCCTCCAGCTCGGCCGGCTCAAGGACGCGAAGACGATGACGCCGGAGCAGGTGTCGCTCGCCAAGCGCAACAACGTGAACATGGCCTGCGAATGCGCCCGCGAGGCGCGCCGCCTGCTCGGCGCCAGCGGCATCCTGGCCGAGTACCACTCGATGCGGCACCTCGCGAATCTGGAATCGGTGTACACGTACGAGGGGACGCACGACATGCATTCCCTGATTCTCGGCGAGGAGATCACCGGGTTGTCGGCGTTCTAGGCACCGGGGAGCCAGGGTGAAGATCGCCGTCTGCATCAAGCGGGTGCCCGATACCGAGGGGCGATTCGCCGTCGCGCCCGACGGGAAGTCGGTCGACCCCTCGGGACTCAAGTTCGATCTCGGTGATTTCGACGGCTATGCCGCGGAGGTCGCGCTCCGGCTCAGGGAGAAGGAGGGCGCCGGAGAGGTCGTGGCGGTCGGTCTCGGTCCGGACGCGGTGCTGGAGATCCTGCGCAAGGCACTGAGCCTGGGCCTCGATCGCGCCATCCACCTCACGGCGGCCGAGGTGCCCTTCGACGGCTTCGCGACCGCCCAGGCGCTCGCGGCCGCGCTCTCGGGGGAAGGCTGTGACCTCATCCTGTTCGGCCGGGTAGCGACCGATTCCGGCAACGGCACGGTCGGCCCGATGACGGCCGAGCTGCTGGGCCTCCCCTGTGTCACCGCGGTGACGTCGCTCGAGATCGCCGCGGGCCGCGGCACGGCCGGCCGCCAGCTCGAGGGCGCGACCGAGACCGTCACCTTCCCGCTTCCTGCCGTGCTCACCATCGACGAGGGCATCGCCCGGCCGCGGCTCCCTTCGCTCAAGGGCATCATGGCGGCGAAGAAGAAGCCGATCGAGACCCGTCCCGCGGCGCTCGGGGCGTCACGCGTCGAGGTGCGGAGTTTGTCGCTGCCGCCCGAGCGCGCCGCCGGCCGGATCGTCGGCGAAGGCGCGGGGGCGGTGACCGAGCTGGTGCGGCTGCTCCGTGAAGAGGCGCGGGTGCTCTGATGGCCGACGCGTTCGCATTCGCCGAGACGCGGGGCGGCGCCGCCCGCAAGGTGGCCTTCGAGACCGTCACCGCGGCGCGCCGCGTGGCGGACGGCAGCGGCGGCGGCCAGGTTCACGCGCTCCTCATCGGATCCGAGGGTCTTCAGGCGGTGGCCGCTCAGCTCGGCCGGTACGGCGCGGACCGGGTGTTCGTGGTGGAACAGGCCGACCTGAGCCGCTACTCGCCCGAGGTGTACGCCGCCACCGCCGCCCAGGTGATCGAGGGCGGCGACTACCGGGCCGCCTTCTTCTCCGCTTCCGCGCAGGGCCGGGACCTCGCGCCCCGGGCGGCGGCGCGGCTCCGCACGGGCCTCGCCTCCGACGTGACCGCCTTCGAGCTCGAGGGCGACGAGCTGATCGCGCGACACCCGGTGTACACGGGCAAGCTGATCGCCACGCTCCGCGTCTCCGGCCGCCCCGCGCTGGTGTCGCTGCGTCCGGGCGCGCTCGATCCGGTCGAGTCCCCGCGCGACGCGAAGACGGAGCCGCTGCCGCCGGCGCTCACTCCCGCCGACGCCCGCGTGGTGGTGACGGAAATGACCCTCGGCGGCTCGGCGCGGCTCGATCTCGGGGAAGCGCGCGTGGTGGTGAGCGGCGGCCGCGGGCTCCGCGCCGCGGAGAACTTCAAGCTCGTGGAAGACCTCGCGGCGGCGTTCGGCAACGCCGCCGTCGGGGCCACGCGGGCGGTCACGGACGACGGCTGGCGCCCCGCGGCCGACCAGATCGGCCAGACCGGCCGGCTGGTGAGCCCCGATCTCTACGTGGCCGTGGGAGTCTCCGGCGCGGTGCAGCATCTCGCCGGAATGCGGACGTCGAAGGTCATCGTGGCCATCAATCGCGACAAGGACGCGCCGATCTTCAAGATCGCCGACTACGGGATCGTGGGCGACCTCTTCGAGATCGTGCCGCACCTCACCGAGGAGATCCGGAAGGCTCGCGCCGAGCACTAGCGTGCCTCTTCCGGAACGGCTGCCCGACCTCGCGGAGGACGCCCGGCGCGTCGCGCAGGTGGCGCTCGCCGAGGACGGCTCCCGCGATCTCACCACCGAAGTCGTTTCCTCTTCCGCGGAAACGGTGCAGGGCAGGCTCGAGTGCCGGGGCCGGGCGGTGCTGGCGGGACTCGCGTACGCCGATGCGGTCGGCCGGCTCGCCGGGGTGTCGCTCACGTGGAGCGCACGCGAAGGCCAGCGGATCGAAGGCGACGTGATCGGCGAAGTGTCGGGCGGGCTCGGCGCGGTGCTTCGGGCGGAGCGGCCGCTCCTCAATCTCCTGCAGCGGGCGTCGGGCATCGCCACGGCGACCCGTGCCTACGTCGACGCCCTCGCCGGCACCACCTGTAGGCTGTTGCACACCCGGAAGACCGCCGCGGGTCTCCGGCTCTTCGACGTCGCCGCGGTCGTGGCCGGCGGCGGTGAGGTGCACCGGCTCGATCTGGCCCGCACGGTGATGATCAAGGACAATCACTGGCGGGCATTGGAGCGGTCGGGCCGCTCGCTGGCCGATGCGCTCGAGGACGCGCGGCGGCGCGGGGCGCTCGCCTGCCTGGTGGAAGTCGAGTCGGAGCCGATGGTCCGGGCGGCCTGTTCGGCGGGCGCCGACCGCCTCCTCATCGACAACCAGACGCCGGACACGGTCCGCGCGTGGGCCCGGCTCGCCCGCTCCCTCGCGCCGCGCACCGAGATCGAAGCGAGCGGTGGGGTGACGCTCGCGACCGCCCGCGCCTACGCGGACGCGGGAGCGGATTACGTTTCCGTCGGAGCGATCACAAACAGCGTCGATTCGGCGGACATAGCCTTGGAACTGTTCTGAGTGCTGAGTGCTGAGTGCTGAGTTCTGAGTGCTGGGTGCTGAGTTCTGAGTGCTGGGTGCGAACTGCACGCAGGCAGAATTCGGAACCCAGAACCCAGAACCCAGAACTCAGAACCCAGAACCCAGAACCCAGAACTCAGAACTCAGAACTCAGAACCCAGAACCCAGCACCCCCTTGACCTTCCGGCCCGCGGATTACCAGCCTCGCCTCCCTCTCGATCGGCTGATCCTCTCCGAGCAGCCCGGCGATGAGGCGATCGAGCTGGATGTCCTGTTCGTCGGTGCGGGTCCGGCCGGACTCTCGGGCGCGATCGAGCTCGCGCGACTGGCGCGGCAGGATCCGGCCGCGGGCGACCTCACCATCGGCGTCCTCGAGAAGGCGGCCGGCCTGGGTGAGCATTCGCTGTCCGGCGCGGTCGTGAATCCCCGGGTCTTTCGCGAGCTCTTCCCCGATCTGCCTGCTGCGGAGCTCCCTTTCAAGCAGCGCGTCGACCGGGAACGGGTCCACCTGCTCACGGCCTCGCGGGCGTTCCGGATTCCGACGCCGCCCACGATGCGGAACCACGGCAATTTCACCGCGTCGATCTGCGAGATCGTGCGCTGGCTCGGTGGGCAGGCGGAAGGGCTCGGCGTGAACCTCTTCGCGGGCTTTCCCGCCGCCGCGCTCCTCGTCGACGGGCGGAGGGTTCGCGGGGTGCGCACGGCCGCGTCGGGGCTCACGCGCACGGGCGAGCCGGGCGACGGCTTCCAGCCGCCGACCGATCTCACCGCGAAGGTCACCGTGCTCTGCGAGGGGGCCCGCGGACTGTTGAGCCAGGCCTGGCAGGAGTGGCAGGGCATCGGGTCACCCAACCCGCAGATCTTCGCCCTGGGCGTCAAGGAAGTGTGGGAAGTACCGCGGCCGCTCGACCACGTGGTGCATACGATGGGATGGCCGGTGCCGCTCGACGGCTTCGGCGGCACCTTCATGTATCCAATGGGGGAGGGCAGGATCGCGCTCGGGATCGTCTGCGGACTCGACCACCGCGACGCCGCGTTCGACGTGCACGAGCTGCTCCAGCGGATGAAGCGGCATCCCTTCTTCCGCAGCCGTCTCGAAGGCGGCCAGCTCCTGGAATGGGGGGCGAAGACGATTCCGGAGGGAGGGTACTGGAGCCTTCCGTCACGACTGTCGGGTGAGGGCCTGCTCCTTGCGGGCGACTGCGCCGGACTCGTTGACGTCGCCTCCCTCAAGGGGATTCATTACGCGATGCAATCGGGAGTGTTTGCCGCACGCGCCGCATTCGCCGCCCTCACGGCCGGGCGGACCGATCTCTCGGCCTACGACGATCTCATCCGACGAAGCCCTATCGTCAGCGATCTGCGGCGCACCCGCAACATGCGGCTCGCCTTCAAGCACGGGTTCGTGCGCGCCGGGCTCGAGGCCGGACTGATGACCCTGACCGGCGGGAGATTCCCCGGCTGGCGCTTCGGCACGGCGACCGATGCGGCGGAGCCGCGCCGGCCCGCCCGTCCCGCTGCCTCGCCGCCGCCGGACAACCGGCTCACTTTCAGCAAGGTCGACGCGGTCTTCAAGTCGGGAAACGCCACCCGTGACACCATGCCGTCACACCTCCTGGTGGGCCGGGACGTGACGCCCGAAGTGGCGGAGTTCTACACCCACGTGTGCCCGGCCGGCGTCTACGAGCGGCATCCCGACGGCACGCTCCGGGTGAACGCGTCGAACTGCGTGGACTGTAAGGCGACCGACGTGCTCGGCCCGCGCTGGACTCCCCGGGAGGGGGGCAGCGGTCCCACCTACCGGTTGATGTGATGCGCGATCTCCTGCCCTGGCTCCGCGCCGAGATCACGCGGCTCTGGACGCCTCCCGACGCCTACCTCATCGATGCGGGGCTGAGCGCGGAGACCTGGATCGCGAAGGTGCGGCTCGGACTGGTCGCACTGCTGGTGGCGAATCCCCTCGTCAACCTGATCGTCGCGGCGCCGGGCACCCGGGGTCCGCATTACGTGAGCGTGGCGGTGACGCTCTTCGCCGCGCTGATCGCGCTGGTCGCCTCGCTCGCACTCGAGCGCGGCATCCGGCGGCCGTGGGTCCCGATGGCGAGCGTGCTGCTCGACGTCTCGCTGGTGAGCTTCGCGCTGCTCGCGCTCGGCGTGATCGGCGAGCCGATCCGGGCGGTGAACAACCGGATTGCGTTCGAGCTCTACTTCCTCGCGATCGCCGGGACCTGCCTCCGCTACGACTTCCGCCTGACGGTGATCGCCGGCGGCACCGCCTTCCTGCAGTATCTGATCATCGTGCTGTGGGCCGGCGCCCACGATCTCGACTCGATCCGGTGGGCTCCCTGGCCCTACGGCCGGTTCGCCTGGATCGACCAGCTCTCCCGGCTCATCCTGCTCGCGGTGATGACCGGCATCTGCGCCGCCGTGGTGGTCCGCCTGCAGAGGCTCCGGCAGGAGTCCAACACCGATCGCCTCACGGGACTCTTCAACCGGGCGTATCTCGAGGAATTCCTGAACGCCGAGATCCGGCGCTCGAAGCGCTATCTCCGGTCGTTCGCCGTGGCGATGATCGATATCGACCACTTCAAGCGGTTCAACGACACCTACGGCCACGCCACCGGCGACGTCGCCCTGCGGACGGTCGCGGCGATCCTGCAGCGGGAGGTGCGCCGGAGCGATCTGGTCGCGCGCTACGGCGGCGAGGAGATGGTCGTGGTGATGCCGGAGACGACGCTCAATGCGGCGCGGAGCCGGATCGAGGCGATCCGGCAGGCGGTGGCCGAGGAGGCGATCAAGGTGCCGCGGCGGGAAGACCGGGTCCGGATCACCGTGAGTGCCGGAGTCTCCTGCTGGCCCACGGACGGCGACAACACCGACGACCTCGTGCACATCGCCGACGCCAGGTTGTATCACGCCAAGGCGCTGGGCCGGAATCGGGTGGTGTCGAGCAGCGTCGCGGCGGCGAGTGTGTGAGGGGTGCGTGAGTTCTGAGTTCTGAGTGCTGGGTTCTTGTTCCTCGGGTGGGCGGGTCTCCTCTTCCTCAAACTCAGAACTCAGAACTCAGAACTCAGAACTCCGAACCCACGCTCCCTAAGGAATTCGATTCACCAGCCCGACGAACAGCACCGTCCCCGCGAACCGCTCCCGGATCGCCACCAGGAACGGGCGGTCGATCGTGATGGTGGGCGGCGCGGACGTGACACCCACGCCGACCGAGGTGGCGGCGGCGGCTTCGGTGCCCTCCTCGTTCACATCCACGAAGGTCTTCTGGGTCACCCGGGTGAGGTAGACGTTCGCGCCCGGGCTCACCGGCCGCATCGCCGAGAAATCGGCGCGCTGGGCGTCGAAGGCCACGCCCATGCCGAGCGCCGTGAGGTCCTCCACCAGCTCGCGCTTGAGCTCGAGCCGGAACCGCGGCATGGTGACGGCGACCTTTCCGGTCGCGAGCGATGACGTCCAGCCGTTCCACTTCGCGGTGTCCAGCGCGGCGACGAGCTCCGCGAGGGGCCGCCCGGAAGCGGGCAGGACGATCGTCATTACCAGTGCGCCGTTCCCATAGAGCATCTCGAGTACCTGGCCGTCGGCGGTCTGCGCCACGCGATGCTCGGCGGGCTCGAGCCGCATCATGGGCACGGACTGGTCGCCCCCGAGCGCGTGGAAGACGCCGTTGCTCGTTCTCTTGGGATCGAAAGGCGTCCGCCACTTCCCCTTGAAGTAGACGGCATTGATGAGGAAGGCGATCTCGTCGCCCCGGATGTCGTCGAGCAGGGTCGGGATCTTGCCGCGCGTCTCCTCGTTCACCCACCCGTTGATCGCGGCCAGCGCCGTCTGCGGCGCGCCGAAGTCGAGCACCTGCGCCTCCGCGTCGAACCACTCGCGCGCGGTCTCGAGGTACGCGGGGTAGAAGCCGGCTCCCTGGTCGAGCCAGATCGAGTTCGCGACCGTCAGAGTGCTGGTGGGGTCGAGCCCCGAGAGGAGCGAGAGCAGACCCTTGTACCCGGCGTTGATGGCCGCCATCTCCGCCTCGCCCAGCCGGAGCGTCCGCTTCATGTCGGCGAGGGTGGTCCCACCCGCGCCGTTGAGCGCCAGGCCCAGCGCCATCGTGGCGCTCAGGGGAGAGAGGAAGTGATTCTCCGACGGCTTCGCCGCGGCGGCCGTCCGGAGCAGGTCGAGGCCGAACGCATTCGAGGCCGCCGCGATGCGCTGCTCCGCCGCGGTGAGGTCACGCGGGAGCGCGGTGAGGAGCGGGGGCCGCCCCTGGGAATCGCTCGGGCCGGTGCAGGCGGCGAGCAGGAGGAGGAGACAGACGGCCGGACGGCCGCACGGCCGGACGGCCAGGGAGCCAGTGCTCATGAGGGTCACCTGCCGGCTCCGAGGAGCTCGAGGCTGGCGAACGCGGTCACCGTGAACCCGAATTCGTCGTCGATGGCGTTCGCGTCGTAGTCGATGCCGGCGTGGACCGGGTAGCCGTAGTGCGCGTCGTACGTCGCCTCGACCCGGTACGCCCGGCTGGCGATCGCGTCCTGAATGATGTCGAAGAGCTCCGGCACGGTCGGGATGCTCCGGAGCAGCGCGGCATCCACCGCGTCGTTGGTGCCGACGTGGCGGGCGCTCACGACGGCGTCGTTGTCCACGATGACGAGCACCCGCTGGCCGCCCAGGACGCAGAAGCAGCTCGGCGTGTACTCGAAGGAGTAGTCTCTCGGTCCGACCCGGGCCCACAGCGCGCGCGCATCCTCGAGCCGGGCCGGCTGGTCGGGGCCGGTGATGAGCTCGCAGCCTCCGAGGAGGAGCATCGCCAGGACGAGCACTGCGCGCATGAGGCCTCTAATCGATGGTGACCAGCAGCCGGAGGCGATAGTCCTCCTCCGGGATCGGGCCGCCGTCGGGATACGGATCGAGCCCGAGGATCCGGATGCGGTAGGCCCCGCTCACGGCTTCGAGCGGACCGGACGGCGTGCCGAGCGTGTGCACGAGCCGCGTCTCGCCACGGCGGCTCTCGATCTTGACGACGCCGTTGCCGATCCAGACACAGACGGCCGTGCTCGGGCAGCGCGAATCGTCCACGACCTCCTCAAAGGTCAGGGAAAGATCGGTGCCGGCAAACTGGACCGTCTGGCCCGGAGCGAGCCGCACCTCCTGGTCGAGCTCACCCTGCGTGATCAGCGCGCAGCCGGAGACGAGCGCGGCCATGCCGAGCGCGAGCAGGAAGGAAGGGAAAGAGCGCATGACCACGACGGGTAGCAGAACACGTGCCGGGCGATGCAAGGGCCTAACTGATTATTCGATGCGGGGGAAGCGCCGAACGTTGCATCGGGGTGACCGCGGATCGTCCTCTCCGTCGGGCAGTCGACCGTGTCGGAGTGACACTACTCGCCGAGCACCTTGACGATCACCCGCTTCCGGCGCTGGCCGTCCCACTCGCCGTAGAACACCCGCTGCCAGGGCCCCAGGTCGAGCGACCCGCCGGTGATGGGGACGATGACTTCGTGCCCGACCGTGAGACTGCGGAGGTGCGCGGCGGCGTTGTCCTCTCCCGTCTCGTTGTGCCGGTAGCGGCCGGGATCCCAGGGCGCGACCGTCTGCTCCAGCCACTGGAGGATGTCGTGCCAGAGGCCGGACTCGTGGTCGTTCACGAACACGGACGCGGTAATGTGCATCGCCGAGACGAGCACGAAGCCCTCGCGGACGCCGCTCGTCTGGACGATCGCGGAAACCCGATCGGTGATGTCGAGGATCTCCTGACGGCGGCGGGTCTCGAACCAGAGGTAGTCGGTGTGATGCATGCAGGGAGCCAGGGAGCTAGCGGAGCAGGTCCTCGAGCCGAGTGGAGGCGTCGGTCTTCTCGTCGCGGTACTTCACGATCACCGGCGTGTAGAGGGCGATGCCGGCGCCGGCTCCGGGACCGCTGCTCATCGGGCGGCTGCCGGGCACGACGACCGCACCGGCCGGAATCTCGAGAGGATCCTGGCCGGAACGCCGGAGGAACCGGTCGTGGATCGCGTCGTAGACGGCGGTCCCCCCGCTCAGGATCGTGCCCGGCGCGAGCACCGCGCGCTGGCGGACGATGGTGCCCTCGTAGATGCCGCAGTTTCCGCCGACGAGCACTTCGTCCTCGATGATCACGGGCAGGGCGCCCGCCGGCTCGAGCACGCCGCCGACCTGCGCGCCCGCCGAGAGGTGCACCCGCCGGCCGACCTGGGCACAGGAGCCGACGAGGGCGTGCGAGTCGATCATCGTGCCGTCGCCGACATAGGCCCCGACGTTGACGAACATCGGCGGCATGCAGACGACGCCCGCGCCGAGATGCGCGCCCTCGCGGACCGAGGAGCCGCCGGGAACGACGCGCACCTGGTCCTGGGGGAGGAAGCGGCGGACGCCGTAGGTGTCCTTGTCGAGGAAGGCGAGGGGGCCGGCCTGGGCGAGCGGCTGCACGCGCCCCAGCCGGAAGCCGAGCAGGATGCCCCGCTTCACCCAGGCGTTGACCGTCCAGCGCCCGTCGTCGCCCCGCTCCGCGGCCCGGATCAGGCCGGACTGCAGCCCGGCCTTGAGCTGGTCGAAGGCGCCGCGCGCCTCCGCTTCGGCGCCCTCGGGGACGCCGGTGAAGAACCGCTCGATCAGGGCTTCGAGCCCGCTCACGACGCCGCGACTTCCGCCTCGAGCCCGAGCGCCTCGCTGAGCGCCGCCCGGGTGGCGTCGGAGACCGGCACCAGCGGCAGCCGGAGTACGTTCTCGATCCGGCCCATGAGGAAGAGTCCCGCCTTCACGGGGGCGGGATTCGTCTCCAGGAAGTTGGCGTCGATGATGGGGAGGAGCTGGAAGTGCAGTGTTCGGGCGGCGGCGAAGTCGCCGGCGGCGCAGAGCCGCATCATCCGCGCGACCATGGCCGGCACCTGATTCGAGACCACGGAGACGACGCCGTCGCCGCCCGCCGCCGCGAGCGGAAACGCGAAGGCGTCGTCGCCCGCGAGCACCGCGAAGTCCTCCGGCCGTCCCTGAAGCACCCGCATCATCTGCGGGAGGTCGCCGCTCGCCTCCTTGAGCGCGCGGATGTTGGGGTGGTGCGCCAGCCGGAGGACCGTGGCCGGCAGCAGGTTCACGGCCGTCCGGCCGGGGATGTTGTACATCATCACCGGCCGCGTGGAGGCGTCGGCGATCGAGAGGAAGTGGCGCTCGAGCCCGGCCTGCGGCGGCTTGTTGTAATAGGGACAGGCGGACATGATGCCGTCGACGCCGAGCGCGCACATCGCGCGCGCTTCGACCACCGCCGCCGCGGTGTCGTTGTTGGTGGCCCCCGCGATCACCGGGACGCGGCCGGCCGCGACCTCCACCGTGAGCGCGACCACCCGGCGTCGCTCCTCCGCCGTGAGCGTCTGCGCCTCTCCGGTCGAGCCGCAGGGGACCAGGAAGTCGACGCCCTCCGCGATCTGCCACTCGACGAGCGCCTGGAACGCCCGCTCGTTCACCGCCCCGTTGGTGGTGAAGGGGGTGACCAGCGCGGTCCCGCATCCGGTGGGGAATCTCATGACGCCTCCTGCTCTGTCGTCCCGAAGAGGACATCCTCGAAGGTGAACACGCCCCGGCGCTGCGCCAGCCATTCCGCGGCGCGCACGGCGCCGACCGCGAAGACGGACCGGTCCCGGACCTCGTGGGCCAGCGTGAGCGTCTCGTGCGGGGCGTCCCAGCGGACGGCGTGACTGCCGGGGTCGTGACCCTGGCGGATGGAGGTGACGGGATACTCGCGCCCGGGGTCCGCCCGGCGGACGGTGCGCTGCAGCAGCAGCGCCGTTCCCGAGGGGGCGTCGCGCTTGGCGCGGTGGTGGCGCTCGACGATCGCGGCGTCGAAGTCCGACCGGGCGCTCCACCGGGCCAGCTCCCGGGCGGCGCGGAGCAGGAGCTGCACGCCGATCGAGAAGTTGGCGGCATGGAGCAGCGCGCCGCCGCGCTCCCGTGCCAGCTCCTGGAGCCGCGGGAGCTCGTCGTCCCAGCCGGTGGTCCCGGTGACGACGGGCACGCCCAGCTCGAGGAGCCGGGCGACGTTCCGGGGTGCCGCGTCGGGCCGGGTGAACTCGAGCGCCACCGCGACCTCGGCGAACCGCGCCGTGGTGATGCCGGCGCCGCCGTCGTTGCCGCGCCGCCCGAGGGTGACCGGCACCTCGTGCCCGCGCGCGAGTGCCTCCGCCCGAACCGCCGCGCCCATGCGCCCGTCGCCCACGACCGCGATCCGCATCAGGCCGCTTCCCGGCCGAAGAACTCGTCGTGGAGGAGACGCACCGCCTTCGGCCCGTCCTCCTCGCGCACGACGAAGGTGACGTTGATCTCCGAAGCGCCCTGGCTGATGATCTCGATGTTGATCCCCCGCACGGCCGAGAAGATACGCGCCGCGAGGCCGCGCGTGCCGCGGAGATCGATGCCGACCACGCCGATGATCGCCCGCGCCGGGAAGATCTCCACCTCGCCGAGCTCCTCGAGGGCGGCGCGCAGCTCCTCCACGCGCTCCGGCTCGTCCACCGTGCAGGAGATGTTGACCTCGCTGGTCGCGAGGACGTCCACGGAGACGTCCAGCCGGGCGAAGATCGCGAAGAAGCGCGCCAGGTAGCCGGGCGTGTCGAGCATCGCGGGGGCGCGGACGTTGACCACGGTGACGCCCTGCTTGCAGGAGATCGAGCGGACCGGCGAGGTCCCCACCGGCTCGGGACGGTGATCGCTCAGGATCGTGGTGCCGGGATCCTCCGGCGCGAAGGTATTGAGGACGACGCAAGGGATGCCCGCCTCGAACAGAGGCGCGGCCGTCGCCGGGTGCAGCACCCGGGCGCCGAACGCGGCCAGCTCGGCCGCCTCGAGATGGCTCGCGAGCGCGAGCGGACGCGCATCCGGCACGATCCGCGGGTCGGCCGTCATGAGCCCGCTCACGTCGGTCCAGATCTCCACGCGCCGGGCCACGAGCGCGGCGCCGAGCAGCGAGGCGGTGAAATCCGAGCCGCCGCGGCCGAGCGTCGTCGCGCGCCCATCGGCCGTGCGGCCGACGTATCCCTGGGTGACGGGGACGGCGCCGCGTGACAGCGCCGGGCCGAAGACCTCGGGGGCGCGCCGGGCCAGGGCCTCCCGGTCCGGAGCCGCGCGGCCGAACCGGTCGTCGGTGAGCATCGCCTCGCGCACGTCGATCCAGACCGCGTCGAGACCGATCGCGTCCAGGGCGCCGGCGACGAGCTTCGACGCCCAGAGCTCGCCGTGGCCGGCGATCAGGTCGAGCAGCTCCGCGTCGGGCGAAGCACCGAGCGAGCCGCCGAGACGGGTCCCGAGCGCGGCCGCGGAGCACTCGAGCTCGGCGGGCACCGCCGGATCGAGCCCCAGCTCTTCCGCGACGGCCCGATGGCGGGCCGCGAGCGCGGCGAGTCCCGCGTCCAGTGCCGCCGTGTCGGCCGCGGCGACGGAGTCGGCCAGGTCGAGCAGCGCGTTTGTGACGCCCGAGAGCGCCGAGACGACCACGACCGGCCGCTCCGCGGCGCGGCCCCGGACGATCTCCGCCAGACGGCGGATCGCCCCGGCGCTCCCTACGGAGGTGCCCCCGAATTTGCAGACGATCATCGCCGCACCACACCCTGCGCCACGAGCAGCTCCGCGTTCTGGATCGCGGCGCCGGCGGCGCCGCGGATGGTGTTGTGGCCGAGGACGACGAGCCGGACGTCGAGAAGCGGGCAGCCGCGGAGCCGGCCGACGGTGACGGTCATGCCGCCGCCGCGATCGAGGTCGAGCCGCGGCTGGGGCCGGTCGGGGCGATCGTCCACTTCCACCGGCCGTGCCGGCGTGGAAGGGAGCGTGGCCACGATGCCGTCGGCGCGGAAGCTCTCGAGCGCGGCGCGGGCCTCCCCCGGCGTCACCCGGCGGGCGAAGCCCACCGAGACCGTCTCCATGTGTCCGTCCACGACCGGCACGCGATTGGTGTGCGCGCTCACGGTGATGGGGGCGAGCGCCACCCCGTCGTCCAGCCAGTCTCCCAGGATCTTCCGGGTCTCCCGCTCGATCTTTTCCTCTTCCTGGCCGATGTAGGGGATCACGTTGCCCAGCGCGTCGAGCGAAGCGACCCCCGGATAACCCGCGCCGCTCACCGCCTGCATCGTCGAGACGAAGACGCGCTGCACCGCGAACGCGCGGTGCAGCGGGGCCAGCGCGAGCACGAGCGCGGCCGTCGAGCAATTGGGGTTCGCGACGATGCCGCCCTTCCAGCCGCGAGTCCGCCGCTGGGCATCGAGCATCCCGAGGTGGTCGCCGTTCACCTCCGGAACGATCAGCGGGATCGCGGGATCCATCCGCCACGGGCTCGCGTTGGTGACGACGAGCGCGCCGGCTCGCGCGTGCTGCTCCTCGACCGAGGCTGCGGCGGCGGCGTCGAGGGCCGAGAAGACGAGCGTCGCGTCCAGAGGCTCGTCGGCGCGGCGCACCGTGAGGCCCGCCAGGGCCTCGGGAAGCGGCGAAGGCTCCCGCCACCGGACCACTTCGCCGTAGGGCTTCCCGGCGCTTTGCGCCGACGCCGCGAGCACCGTCGGCTCGAACCAGGGGTGCGCCGCCAGCAGCCGCACGAACTTCTGGCCCACCGTGCCGGTGGCCCCGAGGATCGCCACGGGGAGGCGGGTCACGCCCCCTCCTTCGCGAGCAGCGTCCGGGCGAGACGCTCGTACCGCTCCGCGCCTTCGCGGAGCTCGCGCTTCCGGATCCGCTCCTCGGCCGTGTGGGCGAGCAGAATCGTGCCGGGGCCGAGCTGATAGCGCTCGCCCCAGGGCGCGAGAAAGGGAAGATCCGAGGCGTAGCTCACGACCGTCGTCTCCCAGCCGGCCACGGGCGAGGAGCGGACCGGGGGAATCTCGAGGGGAAACTCCACGGCGACCTTCGGGTGCGCGGCGTCGCGGATCGCCTGTCGGAGATCCGTCGTGTCGCCGACGATTCGGAACAGGAGCTCGGCGGTCGCCGAGGGCGGAATCACGTTGGGCGCGACCCCGCCCGCGATGCGACCCACGTTGAGCGTCGAGGGACCGAGCAGCGGGTCCTCGGGAAGCGGGATGGCGCGGATTCGGGAGAGGCTGTCGAGCAGCGCGTCCACGGCCGACTCGCCCTCGGCGGGATACCCGGAATGCGCGGCGCGGCCGGCCGCCTGGAGCGAGACGCGAAGCGCGCCCTTCTGGCCGACGGCGAGACGGTTCTCGGTGGGCTCGCCGTTCACGAGGTAGCGTCCCCGGGGCTCGAGCGCCGCCGCCGCCCGGGCGCCGTCGGAGCCGTCCTCTTCGCCCACCACGAACAGCAGCCCGACCCGGCGCTCCCCGCCGGCCCTGAGCGCGAGCGCCGCGGTGAGCATCGCCGCGGCGAGACCCTTGGCGTCGCAGGCACCGCGTCCCCAGAGCCACTCGTCGTCCTCCCGCACGTCCAGGTGCGGGGGGACGACGTCGAGATGCGTGGAGAGCACAACGACGGGGGCGTCGAGCGTGGCGTAGAGATTGACACGCCCCGGCGAGACCGGCTGCCGCACGACGCGGAAGCCTTCGCGCTCGAGCACGCCGGCGAGGAACTCCGCGACCGGGCCCTCTTCGCCGGTGGGCGAAGGGATGGCGATCAGCTCGCGGGTGAGCGCGACGGGATCCATGGGAGGTTAATGTAAGCGCTCCCCCTCACCGGGTCCGTCGTGGACAACCTGTGTCACACACTGGTCGGCGCTGCCCTCGCCGAGACCGGCCTCGGGCGGCGGGCCCGGCACGCGACCGCGGCGCTCGTGATCGGAGCCAACGCGCCCGACCTCGATGTGCTCGCGGCCTTCACCGAGCACGGGCTCGGATTCCGGCGCGGGATCACGCACGGTATCCCGGCGCTGGTCGTCCTCCCCTTCGTGCTCACCGGTGTCCTGCTGCTGTGGGATCGCCGGCGGAGCGGGCGCGGCCAGGGCGACGCCGGCCCTGGCCAGCTGCTTCTGGTGTCGGCCCTCGCCGTCGCCACGCACCCGGCGCTCGACTGGATGAACGTCTACGGGATGCGCTGGCTGATGCCGTTCGACCGGACCTGGACCTACGGCGACGCCCTCTTCATCATCGATCCCTGGCTGCTCGTCATTCTCGGCCTCGGCTGGATCGTGGGACGCCGGCTCCGCCGCCGCGGCGACGCCGGTGGAGAGCGGGCCGGCAGGCGCGTCGCCCGCGCGGCCGTCGGGGCGTCGGTGGTCTACATCGCCCTCATGGTGATGCTCACCGCCCGGGCGCGATCGGGGGCGGCGACATCGCTCGGACTGGAGCGACCCGGCCCCCGACGCCTCATGGTCGCCCCGCCGTTCTTCGCGTCGTGGCGGCGCGATGTGGTCTACGATGCGGGCGATACCTACCGCTTCGGAGAGGTAGTGTTTCGGTCGCCCCGGCTTCGCCCGGTCGCCGGAGAATTGCCGAAACGGCTGGAGCTCCTCGACTCGTTCGGGCGCACGGTGCCGCTCCTCGACCTGCTCGACTGGGCCCGCTTTCCCTTCGCCGAGCAGACCGGCCGCACCGTGCGCGTGGACGATGCCCGATACGGCGGGCCCGGGCGGCCCTCGTTCGCGAGCGTCACGCTCCTGGCCAGATGACGGGCCGGACGATTCCGGGTCCGAATCCGGCCAGCCGCCGGCGGCCGGCAAGGCCTACATTGACGGTCGTGTCTCCCGATTCCCGACGGCTCCCGCGCGCGGAAGTCTGCGAGCGCGCGCTGAATGCCCGCGATCCCCGCTTCGACGGGATCTTCTTCGTCGGCATCACCACCACGCGCGTCTACTGCCGCCCGGTGTGCCCGGCACGCGTCTCCTACACCGATCGCCGCCGGTTCTTCGACTCGGCGGCTTCCGCAGAGCGGGCCGGCTTCCGGCCCTGCATGCGCTGTCGCCCGGAGCTGGCGCCGGGCCGCGCGCCGATGGACGCGGTGCCGAGGCTGGCCCGCGTGGCGGCGGATCGGATCGCGGCCGGAGCGCTCAACGGCCGCAGCGTCGCCGAGCTCGCGTCGGAGCTGGGCGTCTCCGAGCGGCATCTGCGGCGCGCGCTCGAGCGCGAGCTCGGCGTCTCGCCCGTCGAGCTGGCCCAGACCCACCGCCTGCTCTTCGCCAAGCAGCTCCTCACGGAGACCTCGCTTCCCATCACCCGCATCGCCTTCGCGAGCGGCTTCCAGAGCCTCCGGCGGTTCAACTCGGTCTTCCGGGAGCGCTACCGGATCGCCCCGGGGGAACTCCGGCGCTCCGCCTCCCGGCGCGCCGCGGCCCGGGCCGCTCCGGTGGAGGCTTCCGGATCGGTCCCGGAGCTGGTCTCCCTCACGCTGTCGTATCGGGCGCCGCTCGCGTGGGAGGCACTGCTCCGCAGTCTGACCAGGAGCCCGCTGCCGGCGGTGGAAACGCTGGCCGGCCGGGGATACGCCCGAACCGTTCGTCTTCTGGACCGGTGCGGCGTGATGATCGTCGAGGAATCCGGCCCCCGTCCATGGCGCCGGACCCGGGCGGCCCGGGCCGAGCTCACCCTGCACGTCTCGGCTGCGCTCCTGCCGGTGCTGATGCCGCTGCTCGCGAAGGTGCGGAGACTGCTGGACCTCGACGCCGAGCCGCTGGTCATCGACGCGCACCTGGCGCAGGGCGGACTCCGCGAGCTGGTCCGCCGGCGACCGGGGCTTCGGATACCGGGGGTGCTCGACGGGTTCGAGGCCGTGCTTCGGGAAGTTCTGTCGGGCCTGGATGCGGCCGCCGGAAATGGAGCCGCGCCCATCGCGCGGGTCATCGAAGCTCTGGGCGAGCCGATCGATACCGGGATTCCCGGGCTCACGCGTCTCGCCCCGACGGAATCCCGTGTTGCGGAAGTGGGCGTGCCGGGCCTGCTCGCGCTCGGCGTCGCTCCCCGGTGCGCGCGGATGCTCGGCGCGATCGCCCGGGCGATGGCCGAAGGCCGGCTCCGCCTCGAGCCCGGTGCCGCCCGGGCGCGGCAGGGATTGATGGAGATCGAGGACGTCGACGCGGCCACGGCGACCGCGATCGTGATGCGGGCGATGCACTGGCCCGACGCGTTTTCCGCCGGCGATCGCCGGTTGCTGGAGGCGGCCGGGCTCAGCGGGCCGCGCTCGCTCCAGGCGCTCGCCGAGCGCTGGCGTCCGTGGCGGGCGTATGCCGCGCTCCACCTCCTGCTCGCCGCCGAGAACGACCACGCAGCCCTGCCCATCCGCGGCGCGGCCCGGGAGAGCGCGAGGCTGTCGCGGCCGGCCGGCGCGGCGGGGCCGCCGCTTCAGGAAGCCAGATAGCGCTCGCGAAGAATCGTGGTGTGGTGAATGAGGTGTCCCGCCGCGGCGACACCCTGATCGAAGCTCGGAAGCGGGCTCTCGAATCCCCGCGCGAACCAGAAGGCGCGGAAGACGAACAGGCGCTCGGTGTCGCAGAGGTGATTCACGAGGTCCCGGATACTCCACTTTCCGGGCGCATACCGGTGGAACGAGCGCTCGGAGGGAATGCTCCGGAGCAGCCCCAGCGTCTCCGGCAGCTGATCCTCCAGCGTCGTGAGGATGTCGCCCGCGGGAACGAGGTCGATGTACCGGAAGTAGTACTCCGCCGCTTCGCTGCGCTCGGGTGCGGCGATCATCTCCCCTCCTGGCCTCGCGGAAGGGCCGCGAGCCCCGTCCCGGTGCGGGGCTCCTGCCCGTCGCCCGTCCGCTACCTCGTGCGGCCTGCGCTCGGGGCGGCGATCGGCGTCGCGACATAGGGCAACAGCTTCCCCGTGGCGGCCTCGATCACCCGTCCCGTGATCTGTCCGGCGTCGTTGATGCTGCGCGCCGACCAGAGGTGATCAGGATAACCGGGTGCCACGAGATCCTGCAGCCGGTAGAGCACCCCGTCCTCCCAGAGCACCGCGCGGCAGACCGCGCCGCAGGACACGCCCACGATCTGCCCGCGCGCGTTGATGCTCATCGCCTGGCTGAACGCGTCGCCGGGAAGCTTGCCGAGGTCCCGGATACCGTCCGCGCGCGTCCAGAGAAAAGCCCGGACGCTGTCTCCGGCGACGTTGCCGTCCGGCGGGTTCCCGAAGCCGACCACGTCGCCCCGGTCGTTGATGGCCATGGGGGTGTGCCAGAGCTCTCCGCCGAGGTCGTCGAGCTCCGTGACGCCGCCCTGCTCCCAGAGGACGGCACGGATGGCGCTGCGTCGTCCGACCGCGACGTCGCATTCCCCCGAGATCCCGACCACCTGGCCCCGCTCGTTGATCGCGGTCGCCGCCGAGGTGGAGTCTCCCGGGAACGGCGGCAGCTCGGACTTCGCGCCGGTGCGCGGCTCCCAGAGCACGGCGCGGAACTGCAGAACCTGGGGAGCATTGCAGGTGGGATCGTGTACCGCCGTCTCGGCCCAGCCGACCACCTGCCCGCGGGCGTTCACGCCCGTGGCGAATCCGTTGGTGCCGCCGAGCGTCGGGAGCGCGCTCATCACGCCGTTCTCCCACACGAACGCGTGACAGACCTTGCCGGCGCCGGGGAGAAAGGCCGAGCAGCTCCACGCTTCGCCGAGCGAATCGGGCTCGGCGGTGCGGGAGATCCCGACGATCGTGCCGGTGCTGTTGATGCCCGGCCAGACGACCGAGCTGTGCGCGCCTCCCGCCAGCGTCCCGAGCGGCGTGATCGCGCCGCTGCGCCAGACCGCGGCCTGGCGGGTTCCGTCTGTCATGCCCGTGAAGCCGGCCACCCAGCCCTGGTTGTTGATGCCGGCGCCCTGACTGGTTCCCGGGCCGGCGGTCGGCAGCTTGTCGATCGCGTACTGCAGCGTCGGCCGGAGCTTGGCATTGGGCGGGTCCGGCCGGGTCACCTCGCTGTCGAGACCGCAGCCGGCGGCGGACAGCAGGATGGCGGGAAGGAGATGTCGCATGGGATCCTCTCATGGTGGAAGCGGGTCGGTGTTCCCGCTCCACGTTAGGATCCGCCGCGCGTCCACGCGTGCCGGATTCGGCCCCGGAATCCGGTTATCCGACAGTACTGCGCCTGAACAGCAGACGCGGATGATGCGGAGGAAGCGGGATCAGCGATTGGCTTCGTAGGCGCGGCGCAGCCACTCCACCACCTCCGCGTCCACCTCGTCCGCCGAGGCGAGCCCGATCTGAAACGGCATCGTGGCATGGAGCTTCGAGCGACGGAGCCTGCCCACGGGCGTGTGCTCCGGGAGCCGGAGGCAGAGATCCACGCGGGTCCGCGCCTTCGACTGCACTCGCGCGAAGGTGCGACGGGGAGTGACGAGCGACACGAAGGTCTTGCGGGCGCGCACGACGACCGGTCCGAGCCCGGTGGAGGCCCGGATCAGCGCGTCGAGCACCGGGCGGAGAGCGGCTCGATCGGCATACTGCGTGTCGATGAGCGCCTGGGCGGAGACCTCTCCATCCCGACGCGGCGGCCAGACCATTGCGGCTTCCGGATCGTGAGCCCGCGGGGCGAATCTAGGCCGCGGGTGCGCGGAACCTCGCCGGATCCGGACGCGGAATCCGCGGGGCCTCGGTGTCGCGTCGTCTCGGACCTCTTGCGCAACGGAGAGCGCCGTGTCATCTTGGTGCTCACAATCGAAGCTCGTGGCGATTTGCGGCGTATTGCGGCCACGTAAAACAACCGCTAAAAAGCCTCGCGCTCCGCGTGTCTTTTTGGCACCGGGCGCTCTGTGTTTCCGGTGCATGAGACGGCGGCTCGCGAGCAGGGAGCCGGCTCATGTCTTCGCATCTGCTCGTTGCAGCACCTCCCCCCATCACGCAGGCGGCCAGGCTCGGCCGCTCCGCCCCGACCGGACTTCCTCGTCCGCTCCCCCTCCGCTGTGATGCGTGCAGGACCGTTCAGCCGGCCTCGCCGGTGGCCGTCTGCGCGGAGTGTCTCGGCCCGCTCGAGCCGCAGTACGATCCCGCGCGGGCGCTTCCCACCCGCGAGGAGATCGCGGCCCGCCCGCGATCGCTCTGGCGCTACCGGGAATGGCTGCCGTTCGCGGGCGATCCGGTGCTCTCGCTCGACACCGGCTTCACGCCGCTCGTCGAAGGGCCCGCCCTCGCCCGCGCGCTCGGCGTCGCGCGCGCCTGGATCAAGCACGACGGCGTCTCCCACCCCTCACTGTCCTTCAAGGACCGCGTCGTCGCCGCCGCCATCAACGCCGCCGTGGGGTTCGGCATCGACACGCTGGCCTGCGCGTCCACCGGGAACCTGGCGAATGCGGTCGCGGCGCATGCGGCGCGGGCCGGGCTCCCGGCCTGGATCTTCGTGCCGGACGATCTCGAGGCGCCCAAGCTCGTCGCCTCGGCGGTCTACGGCGCCCGCGTCGTCCGGGTGCGCGGCACGTACGACGACGTGAACCGGCTCTGCGCCCAGCTCGCGGACCGCATCGGATGGGGCATCGTCAACGTGAACCTGCGGGCCTACTACGCGCAGGGATCCAAAACCACCGCGTTCGAGATCGCCGAGCAGCTCGGATGGCGGACGCCGTCGGCGGTCGTGGCTCCGATGGCCGGCGGGTCGCTCGTCTCGCAGCTCGGTCGCGGCTTCGGCGAGGTCGTGGCCTCCGGTCTCGCCGACGGGAAAGCGCCCAGGATCTTCGGCGGGCAGGCCTCGGGATGCGCGCCCATCGTGGACCTGGTCTGGCGGGGCGGGGGACCGCTCCGGCCGGTGACGCCGAGGACGATCGCGCGGTCGCTCGCGATCGGCTCGCCCGCGGACGGCGCGGCCGCGGCCCGGACGATCCGCGCGAGCGGAGGGTGGGCGGCGGCGGTGAGCGACGAGGCGCTCGCGGAGGGCATCGCGCTCCTCGCCCGGACGACCGGCGTGTTCACCGAGACGGCGGGTGGGGTGACCGTCGCGGCCGCGCTGGCGCTCTCCGGGGCGGGCCGGCTCGGCCCGGAGGACGAGGTCGTGCTCTGCATCACCGGCAACGGCCTCAAGACGCCCGACGCGGTGCCGAAGCGTCTGCTCGACATGCCCGTCATCGCCCCGCGGCTCTCGGACGCGCTCCGCGTGGCGGGATCCCCGGAGGGAAACACCAGGAACGCGGATGACGCGGAACGCCGCGGCGACGCGATCAACAACGACACCAGGAGGGTGTGATGCCGATTACGCTGCAGGTCCCCACGGTGCTCGCCCGGCACGCGGAGAACGCCTCGACGCTCCAGGCGAACGGCCGGACGCTCGGCGAGGTCGTGAGCGAGGTGGGACGCCGATACCCCGCGCTCGCCGAGCGGCTGCGCGACGCGAAGGGCGACGTCTATCCCCACGTGAATCTCTACGTCAACGACGAGGACGCCCGGTTCCTCGGCGGGTTCTCGACACCGCTCCGGGACGGCGACGTCGTCACGGTCGTTCCGGCCGTCGCGGGAGGATGACGCGATGACCACCGCGACTGCCGCGCGGCCCTGGCCCGGGCTCTCCCGGGAGGAGCTGGTGCGATACGACCGCCACCTCATCCTGCCGGAGGTGGGCGCCGAGGGCCAGCTCCGCCTCAAGCGCTCCAGCGTCCTGATCGTGGGCGCCGGCGGGCTCGGCTCGCCGCTCGCGCTCTACCTCGCCGCGGCGGGTGTCGGGCGCCTCGGCCTGGTGGATTCGGACGCCGTCGAGCTCAGCAACCTGCAACGGCAGGTGCTCCATGGGACGAGCGACGTCGGCCGCTCCAAGCTCGCCTCGGCACGCCGGCGGCTCACCGACGTGAACCCGCACGTCCGGCTGGAATGCCACGAGACCCTGCTCACCGCCGGGAACGCGCTCGAGCTGCTGGAGGGCTACGACGTCGTCGTGGACGGGACCGACAACTTCGGCGCGCGCTTTCTCGTCAACGACGCGGCCGTGATCCTCGGGATCCCGAACGTCTACGGGAGCATCTTCCGGTTCGAGGGCCAGGCGTCGGTCTTCGGCGTGGCCGGCGGGCCCTGTTACCGCTGCCTCTTCCGGACCGCGCCGCCGCCGGGCTCCGTGCCGAGCTGTGCCGAAGGCGGCGTGTTAGGGGTGCTGCCGGGCCTGATCGGAACCATCCAGGCGACCGAGACGATCAAGCTCCTGCTGGGCGCGGGGCGGCCGCTCGTGGGACGGCTCCTCCTCGTGAACGCGCTCGACCTCGAGTTCCGGACGGTGCGCGTGCGCAAGGACCCCGCCTGTCCGGCCTGCGGCACGCGCGAGATCCGCGAGCTCCGGGATGAACACTACGCCTGCGACGCGCCCGAGCCGGCCGGCACCGGCGAATGGATCGAGCCGGAAGCGCTCGAGGCCGCTCTCGCGGCCGGCGACCCGCCCCTTCTCCTCGACGTCCGGGAGCCGGAGGAGTGGGCGACCGGCCGAATCGCGGGGGCCCGTCTCGTGCCGCTCGGCGTCCTCGGTGACCACCTCCCGTCGCTCCCCCGCGACCGGGCCATCGTGGTCTACTGCAAGGCGGGGGTGCGCGGCGCGAAGGCGGCCGACCAGCTCCGGGGAGCCGGGTTCACCAACGTGGCTAATCTCGCCGGGGGGATCCTGGCCTGGAACGGGGAACGGGGAACGGGGGGTGAACGGGTCATCCGGGGCTGGCGGTCTCCCGGTCCGGCGGCTTCAGCAGCGACGCCGCCACCCCGATCGCCAGCAGGCTCACGATCACGATCAGGGAGATCGGGGTCGGCACGTGGATCCAGACGCTCGTGGTCATCTTGATCCCCACGAAGACGAGGATCAGCGCGACCGCGGGCTTGAGGTAGGTGAAGCGGTCCATCGCCCCCGCCAGAACGAAGTAGAGCGCGCGGAGGCCCAGGATGGCGAAGACGTTCGAGCTGTAGACGATGAACGGGTCCTTGGTGACGGCGAAGATGGCCGGAATGCTGTCGATCGCGAACACGATGTCGCTCCACTCCACCACGACGAGCACGAGAAGGAGCGGCGTGGCCATCCATCTCTTCGTCACCAGGGTGCGGACGAGAAAGTGCGCGTCTTCGTACGCGGGCGTCACCGGCACGAACCGGCGGACCAGCTTGACGAGGGGATTCCTCTCCGGCTGGATCCGGATCTCCTCGACCCGGAGCATCCGGATGCCGGTGAGGAGCAGGATGCCGCCGAAGACCCAGGTGATCCAGTGGAAACGCTCGAGGAGGAGCGCGCCCAGGGTGATCATGATTCCGCGCAGGACCACCGCGCTCATGATCCCCCACTTGAGCACCCGCGGCTGGAGCTCCGCGGGCACCGCGAAGTACTGGAAGATGAGAAGGAAGACGAACAGGTTGTCGACGCTGAGCGAGAGCTCGATGAGATACCCCGAGTAGTACTCGAGCGCCGAGGTGGTGCCCTCCTGCCAGAGGAGAAAGAGCCCGAACAGGAGCGCCAGGGTGATGAGCCCGGCGCTCCAGGTCGTGGACTCCTTCATCGTGAGGGTGTGCGACCGCCGGTTGAGGACCCCGAGGTCGAGGACCAGCAGTACCGCGACGAGGGCGGTGAACGCCCCCCAGACCCACGGCTCGTGCGTGGGCAGGTCCACTCAGCGACGGCCGGCGAGGGCGAGCAGCGCCGCCACGCGCTCTTCGGTAGGCGGGTGGGTGCTGAAGAGCCTGCTGAAGCCCCGTCCCTGGGCCGCGAGCGGATTCACCTGCGCGAGCGGCGCCGCCGCGGGCGCCACGTGCATCGGGATCTGGTGCGCGAGCTTGTCGAGCCGCGTGAGCGCGCTCGCGAGCGGCTGGGGACGCCCCAGAATCTCCGCGCCGACCCGGTCGGCCTCGAACTCCCGCTGCCGGGAGATGGCCAGCTGGATGATGGTGGCCGCGATCGGCGCGAGCAGCAGCAGCACGAGGTCGAGCGCCGGATGCCGTCCTTCGTCGTCGCGGCCCCCGAACATGAGGAGGTACGGGAGGTAGCTCACCGCCCCGGCGATGCCCGCGGCGACGGTGGCGATGAGCATGTCGCGGTTCTTGATGTGCGCCAGCTCGTGCGCGATCACCGCCTCCACTTCGTCGATCGGGAGGAAGTGAAGGAGTCCGCGGGTGACGGCCACGACGGCCCGCTCGGGGCTCCGTCCCGTCGCGAAAGCATTCGGCTGCTCCTGCTCCGTGACCGCGAGCGTCGGCATCGGCAGGCCGGCCTGCTGCCGCAGCCGGTCGACCAGGGCGAAGAGCTGGGGCTCGTGCTCCGGGGTCACGATGTGGGCCCGGTACATCCGGAGCACCAGCTTGTCGGACCAGAAGTACATCGCGAAGTTCATGAGCGAGCCCAGCACGAAGGCGGTCACGAGCCCGCTCGAGCCGCCGAGCAGCTGCCCGGCGAGCAGGAACAGGGCCATGAGGCTGCCCATCAGCAGGAACGTCTTGGCGTTGTTCATGTCCACTCCCCCAAAAGACAAAAGACCTTCGTCCTGCCGCCTTCCGGCGGCCGACGAAGGTCTCGCTCTGCATCCGGAGCAGCATGGCTCTCCGGTGCCCCGCGGAACCGTGCCGGCCGTCCGGCCGACAGTCCTGACGATTCCGCAGTCCGTCCTCCGACGGACGAGCTACTCCCCTTCGGGGCGGAAAAGTAGTAGCTAGGGAGCCAGGGAGCCAGGGAGCCAGGGAGTCAGGGAGCCAGGGAGCCAGGGAGCTAGGAAGCGAATGCGATTCCGAATGCTGTTGGCGGCTTGTTTGACCCTCCTGCCTGCAAGCCTGGCCGCGCAGCAGCCGCTGCTCTCGCCGCGCGATACGGCGCGGGCCCGTGTCGGTCCGGCCACTATCCTCATCGACTACGGCCGCCCGTCGAAGCGGGGACGGGAGATCTTCGGTGCCCTGGTGCCGTGGGATCGGGTCTGGCGAACCGGCGCCAATGAAGCGACCACGCTCATCAGCGACCGGACCCTGGCCTTCGACGCTGCCGAGATCCCTCCGGGCCGGTTCACCCTCTTCACGGTTCCGTCCCCTTCCCCCGGACGCTGGGTGCTGATCGTGAGCCGGCCCGCCGGCCGCTATGGGCTCGACTTCAATCCGGACAGCATCGTCGCCAGGGTGTCCCTGTCCCCGGCCGCCCTGCCGGAAACGGTCGAGCAGTTTCTGATCCGGATCGAGGCGCTGGAGGGTGGAGCCGGGCTGCTCCGGCTCGCCTGGGACCGGACCGAGGCGATCGCGAGGTTCACGATCAGGCCCTGAGCGGCCGTGCGCGCTCCCGCGGCGAGGTCGTCCCCTCCTACGCCAACTGCCGCTGGAGTCGGTGACGTTGAGGTTGACGGTTGATGGTTGACGGGCGACCGTTGACAGTTGACCGGAACTCAGAACTCAGAACTCAGAACTCAGAACTCAGAACTCAGAACCCCCTGTGCGCGACCAAGACCGCGACGCCATCGTGACGATCTGTCTCCTCGCCGCGCGCGTGGATGGCGGGCGATCCCCCGAGGAGCAGGAACAGTTCGAGCAGGTCATGGAGGACCTGGGGGTGACGGACATGCCCGCCCTCTTCGCCCGGCTCCGCACCGCGACCGTGGACGCGGGGGAGGCGGCGCGGAGCATCTCCACGGCCCATGCCCGGCGCACCGCCTACGAGATGGCGGTGTCGATCTGCTACGCCGACGGCGATCTCTCCGAGCAGGAGCGCCGCTTTCTCGAGGAGCTGCGGACCCACCTCGGACTCGGCACGGACCCGGACCTGGAGCGCATGGGACGCGACGCCAGGGGTCTCGCGACCGCGCCGCTGCCGGGACCGCCGCTCACCCTCGAAAGCGGCGGAGGATCGGGACCCAGACCCTCGCAGGCCGGCATCCCCGCCGTCACGCCGGACGCCGCGATCGACGCGATGATCCGGCAGCACGCGCTCCTGGCCGGGGCGCTCGAGCTCCTGCCTCAGACCCTCGCCACCCTCGCCGTCATTCCCGTGCAGCTCCGGCTGGTGCATCGCATCGGCGCCGATGTCGGCCAGAAGCCCGACCAGCAGCAGGTCACGGTGCTGCTCGGGGCGCTCGGGGTCGGCGCGGTCACCCAGGTTCTCGACGGCGTCGCGCGCAAGACCCTGGGCGGGTTAGGCCGCGGGCTGCTCGGCCGGCTGTTCGGCGGGGTGGCGGGCGGCGCGGCCGGCGCCGTGACGGGGATGGGCCTGGCCTTCGCCTCGACGTACGCGCTGGGGCACATCGCCAAGCAGTACTACGCGCAGGGAGGCAAGCTCTCCAGGGAGGACCTCGAAGCGCTCGCCCGCCGGTTCCGGACCGAGGCGCGGGAGCTGCTGCCCAAGGTGCAGGACGAGATCCGGGCCCAGTCGCAGCGCCTGGACCTCGACCGGTTGATGGCCACGCTCAAGGGCACGGTGACGGTAGAGAAAGGTTGACGGTTGACGGGGTTGACCGTCGCGTCACCATGGGGGCTCGGCGACGTGCCGCGGGTCATCCAGCAGCACGGCCTGGATCTCCTCGCCCGCCGGTGTCTCATGCTGTCCCTCCGGAACCACCAGCAGCGCGTTCGCCTTCACCATCGAGGTGAGGATCCCCGAGCCTTGAGGTCCGGTCAGCCGCGCCTCGAGCCGGCCGTTGCCGCCCGGTGTGACGACTCCCCTCAGAAAATGCTGCAGCCGCGGTCCCAGCCGGATCGGTTCCGCTACCCGCACCGGCACCGCGCGCCGGAAGGGGAGCGAGTGGCCCATCATGTGGCGGATGGCCGGCCGGACGAAGAGCTCGAACGTCACCATCGTGCTCACGGGGTTGCCCGGAAGCCCGATCCACGGCACGCCTCGCAGGATGCCGAACCCCACCGGCGCCCCCGGTCGCATGCGGAGCTTCCAGAACCGGAGGTCGGCTCCGAGCTCACCCAGCACGGCGCGGAGGTGGTCGTGCTCCCCCACGCTGATGCCCGCGGTCGTGACGAGGAGGTCGCACTCGAGCCCGCGCAGCAGATGGTCGCGCACGCTCTCCCTGGTGTCCGCCGCGATGCCGAGGTTGACGGGCTCCCCGCCCGCCCGGCGGACGAGCGCGAGGAGCGTATGGGTGTTGGAGCTCGCGACCTTTCGGCCGCTCAGGATCTCCTCCGGGCGGTCCAGGTCGGCGATCTCGTCGCCGCTGCCGAGGATCGCGACGCGGGGCCGGCGGTAGACGACCGGGTGGGCCACCGCGAGCGAGGCGAGCACGCCGAGCTCCGCCGGCCCCAGCTCGCAGCCGGGCTCGAGCGCCACATCACCTTTGCGCAGATCCTCGCCGGCGCGCCGGATGTTCACGCCGGCGTCCCGATCCTTGAAGACCCGCACCTCCTCGACGCCCTGGTCGGTGTCTTCCTGGCGGATCACCGAGTCGGCGCCCTCGGGGAGGGGAGCCCCGGTGAAGATGCGGGCGGCCTGACCGGCGACGATCGCGACGGAGGGGAATCGCCCGGCCGGAATGGTCTCGACGACACGGAGCCGCCGGGGCGCCTCCGCGGTCGCGCCGCGAACGTCCTCGGACCGGGCGGCGTACCCGTCCATGGCGGAATTGGTGTGCGCGGGGATATCGAGCGGGCTCACCACCTGACGCGCGAGCACGGCACCCAGCGCATCGTCGAGCGGGATCCTGAGCTCCGGCTGTCGCGGAATCGCGGCGAGTATGCGTCGGGCCGCTTCGGCGGGAGCGAGCGGTCCCGGATCGCTCACGGCGCGGGGTCGAGCGGCTTGCCCCGATCGAGGATCAGGGCCGTGATCACGGTGAGCCACATGGTGTCCGTGAAGTGCAGCACCCGGACCGGCGCGGAGAAGCGGGGATCATCGCAGAGGACGGCGATCCAGTCCGCGGCATTGGGGAGCGTCGACGAATAGAGCGGCGCCTTCGCGACTTCGCGCCGCCACACCTCGATCTTGGGCACCGGCGCCGTCTTGAACCCTTCCACCAGCACGATGTCCATGTCGGCGAAGTAGCGCCGGGCCAGATCCTCGGGCCCCGACTCGTCCTTCTTCCGCTCGAACGCCACCCGGAGCTCGGGGGAGGCCACGACCACGCCGTCAGCCAGGCCTTCGTGGAAGTGCCGCCAGGAATCGGTGCCTTCCCGGTCCACCTCCACCGGATGCGACGCGTGCTTGATGACGCCGACCGTGCGCCGGTGGCGCTTCAGCTCGCGCGCGATGGCCGCCACGAGCGTCGTCTTTCCCGCGTTCTTGTGCCCGATGATCGAGACCAGACGGCCCACTCAGACCATCCTGTCGGCGAGGGCGAGATCGTCCGCCGTGTTGACGTTGAAGAAGAGCCGGGCCGGGTCGCCGAAGCGACGCACCTGCTCTTCCGGAAGCACCCGCACCCGGACCTCGTCGTGGAACGCGATGGCGCGGAGGTCCCCGCGGGCGATGGCCCGCTCGATCGGCTCCGCGCAGCCGGGACCGTACGCCGCACAGAGCGGCTCCACACCGCGGCGCCCGCCGCTCGCCGGGAGACAGACGTCGTGCTCCGACAGCCCCTCGGCCAGCCCGACCAGTAAAGCGGCGGGGACGAACGGCATGTCCCACGCGACACAGACCACTGGGGCGGGGGTCTCCAGCACCGCCGTGAGGAGCCCGGAGAGGACCCCGCCGCCCGGCCGGGTATCGGAGACCGCGCGGAGATCCGCCCGCCACCCCGCGGACTCGGGCGCGTTGGCCACGAGGAGGGGCGGCGCCCCGAAGGCCTCGACCACGGCCTCCACCAGCCGATCCAGAATGCGCGTTCCCCCGACTTCGAGCAAGCCTTTCGGCAGCCCGCCCATCCGGGTCGCCAGGCCTCCGGCGATGAGCGCTGCGCGGGTTGCCGGACGGCCAGACGGCCGGCCGGCCGGGAGGCCGTTCGTCATCCGGGGAGGTGCAGGTGCGGGCTCCCGCTCACCGCGCGGCCCACCAGCGTCATTCCCGTCCGCCGGGCGATCTCGACCGCCAGCGTGCTGGGCACGGAAGGGGTGGCCACCCAGGCGATGCCCGCACGGGCGGCCTTCGAGGCCAGCTCGGCGGAGATCCGTCCGGTGACGAGCATCCCTAATCCAGTTAGGGGTCGGCGCGCCAGATAGAGGGACCCGATCACCTTGTCCACGGCGTTGTGCCGGCCGATGTCCTCGGCGTGCGCGAGGAGCGTGGAGCCGTCGGTGAGCGCGGCGGCGTGGATCCCGCCCGTGTCCTTGTACCGAACCCCGCGTCCGAAGAGCTCCTTGAAGAGGGCGCGGAGGCGCTCGACTTCGGGCGGCGGACCGCGCGGAGGCGCGGGGCGGAAGGAGCCCGGGTCCGCCAGGTAGATGCTGACGGCGCCGCATCCCGAGGCGAGCACCGATTGCCGGCCTTCCGCCTGGACCGCCGCGACGCGCTCGGGCGGGAGGTCGGCCCAGAAGCCCAGGTCCGTCGCGCAGGGCCGGAGGTGAACGTCGTCCACCGACGTGATGAAGCCTTCGCCGGCGAGCCATCCGATCGCGAGCTCCTCGAGCAGCTCGGGGGTGCACATCCAGGTGACGGCGCGGGCGCCGTTCACCTCCAGCCAGACCGGCACCTCCTCGACGGCGGCATCGTCCGCCATCCTGCCCCCCCGCTTGGGAGGGCGATCGAGCTCAGGCGACTCCGGTGCAGTCGGCATGGAGGTCGGCGTCCTCGGCGATCCGGACCCGCTCCAGCCGGACGCCGGCCGGGAGGCGGCTGTCGAGCCGGAGCCAGATCTGCGCCGCGAGGGCCTCGCAGGTGGGGAGGATCCTGCCCTTCGAGAACTCGGGAAGGTCTTCGTCGAGACGCTTCCCGGCGTACCGCGCGTTGACTTCCTCGGCGAGGAGCCCGTCGAGCACCGCGAGATCCATGACCATCTCGGTGTCGGCGTCGAGCGGCCCGGTCACCGTGACCGCGCACCGGTAGTCGTGCGCGTGTCCCTCGCCGGCGGCGCCGAAGCGCTCGCGATTCTTCTCGACGCTCCACTCGGCGCGGTGGTATCGGTGGGTCGCGCGGAAGCCGATCGTGCGGGTGAGCGAGATGTGCATGGTCAGAACGGGCGGTAGAAGGCGTAGCTCAGGCCGACGGAGTACCAGGGCGTGACGATCCATTCCTTCGGGGAGCGGTTCTCGAGCACGGGCGGATCGTTGGGCGCGTCCGCCGGGTCTTCGGTGAAGGAGCGGGGGTAGGTCACCTGCCAGAAAGTGGCGCGCGCCTCGAGGCGAAGGAAGAGGCGCTGGCTCAGGAAGATCCTCGTGCCGATCCCGGGGGTGATGGCCCCCCGGGTGCGGAAGGAGAAGCCGCTCGAGTCCTGGGGCACCTTCCCCGCCAGCACCAGGCCGAACGCCCCGCTCACGAAGGGGCCCAGGCGCCGCCACGTCTTGCCGCCCGTCACGTTGAACTGGATGATGCCCTCGAGGAACGTGGCCGACTGATCGACCGGCCCGCTCACCCGCGTCGCGACGGACGCCGTGGGGTCGATGACGTCGCGTTCCAGGGTCCCGCGGCTCGCGGCCAGCCCGAGGGTGATGGTGCCCGCCGCGAGAAAGTCGTAGCGGAGCCCGGCGAGCGCCCCGCCGTGCGGCGCCAGCCGGAAGGAGCCGCCGTCGCCCGCGAAATAACCCGCGGTGGCGCCGAAGAACTGGCCGAACCGGAGCTCCCCGTAGGGCGACCCGGCGGGGTCGTGCCCCACCTGGGCCAGAGCGGCGGCGGGAGCGCGGAGCAGGAGGAGCACGGCGAGGAGGCGGACGATGCGCATGGATCAGGCGAGCTGAAGGGGCCGGCCCGTCATCTCGGAGGGCCGGTCGAGGCCGAGGAGGTCGAGCACGGTCGGGGCGACGTCGCAGAGGGCGCCGCCCTGGCGGAAACGGGGAAGCGGCGCGTTGACGGCGACGAAGGGCACCGGGCTCGTCGTGTGCGCCGTGTGCGGGCCCCCCGTCTCCGGGTCGATCATCACTTCGCAGTTGCCGTGGTCGGCGGTCACGAGGAGCGCGGTGCCGCTCGCCTCGCATGCCGCGACGATCCGGCCGAGACACTCGTCCACCGTCTCGACCGCCGTGATGGCGGCCTCGAGCACCCCCGTGTGTCCCACCATGTCGGCGTTCGCGAAGTTGCAGAGAAAGAACTGATGGTCGCCGCGCCGGAGGGCGGCGCAGAGCGCGTCGGTCACTCCGACGGCGCTCATGGCCGGCTCGAGATCGTAGGTCGCCACTTTCGGCGACGGCACCAGCAGCCGCTCCTCTCCCCGGACGGGCGGCTCGCGCCCGCCGTTGAAGAAGTAGGTGACGTGCGGATACTTCTCGGTTTCCGCGGTCCGGAACTGGGTCTTGCCGTGGTCGGCGAGGACGTCGGCGAGAATGCGGGCGAGGCTGAACGGCGGGAACGCCTGCGCCAGGGGGAACGTCTCGTCGTACTGCGTCAGCGTCACGACCTGGAGCCGGGGGCGGCCGCTCCGCTCGAATCCGTCGAAGTCGTCGAGGGCGAGCGCGCGGACGATCTGGCGCATCCGGTCGCTCCGGTAGTTGAAGCAGAGCACGCCGTCGCCGTCGCGCATCGTGGCCCCGGGCGCGCCGTTCCGGATCAGCACGATCGGCTTGATGAACTCGTCCGTCTCACCGCGCTCGTAGGCGGCCGCGATCGCCGCGACGGGATCCTCGGCGGGCGTGCCGCGGCCGTGCACGAGGAGATCGTACGCGAGGCGCGTGCGGTCCCAGCGGCGGTCGCGGTCCATGGCGTAGTAGCGCCCCACCAGCGAGGCGATGGCGGCGCGGTCGCCGGCGATCCGGGCCATCTCCCGGACCAGCGTCTGCACGAAGCCGAGGGCGGAGCGCGGCGGCGAGTCGCGGCCGTCCAGGAACCCGTGCACCGCGATGCGCGGGACGTCGAGGCGCACGCCCAGCTCGAGGGCCGCGAGGAGGTGCGTGTCGATGGCGTGGACGCCTCCATTGCCGAGCAGGCCGATCAGGTGCAGCGTGCCGCCGGATCGCTTGAGGTGATCGCCGAGATCGTGAAACGGCGGGAGACAGTAGAAGTCGCCCTTGCGGATGGCTTCCGAGATGCGGACGAGATCCTGCGGGACCACGCGGCCGGCGCCGAGATTCAGGTGGCCGACCTCGCTGTTGCCCATTTGCCCCGCGGGGAGACCCACCGCGAGACCGCTGGCGTCGAGGAGGGTGCGGGGGGCGCTGTTCCAGAGGCCGTGCCAGACGGGGGTGCGACCGAGCTCGATGGCGTTTCCTTCGCGGGCTTCGCGGTAGCCCCAGCCGTCCAGCACCACCAGCGCCACCGGGCGGGGGGCTTCACCGTTTGACATGCTCCTCCGTGACACCTACATATGGATCGTGTCGGTTTCGCCGCAATCTAGTCCTCCCTTCCGCGGCCTACCAGCCTCGTTTCTCGCCGCGTGCATCCTCGTCTCCGCGCTGCCCGCGCAGACGACGGTACGGGTCGCCCAGCGGACGGCGTTCCTGCGCGAGCCCGGCGGCGTGCGGCTCGCCACGTTGCCCGCGGGTACGCGCATCGCCCCCGGCAGGAGCCGCGGCGACTGGGTTGAGACCGTGCTGGACGGGTGGATCTGGTCCCGTTCGGTTTCCCCCACGACGCGCGACGGCTACGACCTGATCGTCGCGTCGGGCGAAGGGGAAAACGTCCGCGCCGAGCCGGACGGCATGGTGCTGGCGCGTGCGGAGGAGGGCGCGCTCTTCCGCCGGGTCGGCACGCGGGGAGGATGGACGCGCGTGCGCCGGAGCGGCTGGATCACGCGCTCGTCGCTTCCGCGCGCGGTCACGGCGGCGTCGGGCCTCGGCGCCGGTACCGGGGGAACGACGTCGGCGCGTCGGGACACCGCCGTTCCCGTGAACGCGCCGCCCGCGGAGGCGAGTGCTCCGCCGGCGCAGGCGCCGGCGCGCGACACGTCGCGGGAGGCCGGCCGCGCGGATCCGGAGGAGCGGCGCGTGCTCGTCGGCAGGGGGACCCCGGTGTACCGCGCCCCCGAGGGGCAGGCGATCGCGCGGCTGGACGCGCCCCTCGACGGTATCATCGCGGCCACCGATCGCGACTGGGTCCGCGTGCGGTTCGAGGCCTGGGTGCGGGCGAGCGAGCTCGCGGGAAGTCCACCCCCGAGGCCGGCGATCACCGCGGCGGACATTCGCGGCGATCCCGCCCGCTTCATCGGGCGGACGGTGACCTGGCGGCTGCAGTTCCTCGCGCATCAGCGGGCCGACGAGCTGCGTCCCGAGATGCCGCTCGGTCAGAGCTACCTCCTCACGCGCGGTCCCCTGCCGGAGTCGGGATTCGTGTACGTCATGGTGACGCGGGAGCAGGCCCGCGAGCTGGTCGGCCTCGAGCCGCTCGACGACCTCGAGGCGACCGTGGTGATCCGGGCCGGCCGGACGCGGTATCTCGCGACCCCGGTGGTCGAGCTCGTGCGGCTGGCGACGCCGTGAGGCCCCGATGAACGAGCAGCTCCGTCAGCGGATCCTCCGGCGGCTCGAGACGCTGTCGGACCAGCGCGGCTATCAGATCCTGGATTTCGTCGAGTTCCTGGAGAGCAAGTACGCCGAGCGGGCCGCGCCCACCAACATCCTGGCCAAGATCACGGAAGGGATCGAGGACACGATGCGGGCGGCCAAGATCCCCATCAAGGGCATCTCGACGACGATGGATCTGATGGGCGGCGCCGGCAAGGTGATGAAGGGAGTGGCGGCGGCGGCGCAGAGCGTGGTGGACGAAGCCCTCCAGGCGGCGGCACCGCTCAAGGAGGGGTCGGGGCCGGCGGCCCCGCAGGGGGACAAGCTCGCCGCGCCGCCTCCGCAGGAGCCGAAACCGGACGCTTGATTTCACCCGGGGCGAGGCCTAAACTTTTGGATGGCCCCCTCGCGCCGTCCCCGACTTCCCCTTTCCATCGTCACGCCGTTCTCCGGATGAGCACCCTCCGGCCGGGCGTCGCCCTCACCTTCGACGACGTCCTCCTGGTTCCCGCCAAGAGCACGGTTCATCCCCGCGACGTCTCCACCGCCTCGAAGTTCACCCGCGGCCTCGAGCTCGCGATTCCGCTCGTCTCGGCGGCGATGGACACCGTCACCGAAGCGGACATGGCCATCGCCATGGCGCGGGCCGGCGGGCTCGGCATCATCCACAAGAACATGACGATCGACCGCCAGGGCGCGGAGATCGACCGGGTGAAGCGGAGCGAGAGCGGGATGATCCTCAACCCGATCACCCTCGGGCCCGAGCGGCCGGTGCGGGAGGCCGCCGCGCTGATGCGCCGCTTCCGGATCAGCGGCGTGCCGATCGTGGACGGGGGCGGACGGCTCATCGGGATCATCACCAACCGGGACCTCCAGTTCGAGCGCGATCTGGAGCAGCCGATCGAGCGGTCCATGACCCGGGAGAACCTGGTCACCGCTCCGGTCGGCACCACTCTGGACGAAGCCGAACGGATCCTCGCGCGCCATCGCATCGAGAAGCTCCCCGTGGTTGACGACCAGGGCGTCCTCAAGGGCCTCATCACCGTCAAGGACATCTTCAAGCGGCGGGAGCATCCGGACGCCAACAAGGACCGGCACGGACGCCTCCGGGTGGGCGCGGCCATCGGCGCGACGCCGGACGTGGTCGACCGGGCCCGGATCCTCGTGGGCGCGGGCGCGGACGTCCTGGTGGTCGACTCGGCGCACGGGCACAGCGACGGCGTGCTCCGCGCGATCGACCAGCTGCGCCAGGCGTTTCCCGAGGTGCAGCTCGTGGGCGGGAACGTCGCCACGGAGGCGGGAGCCCGGGAGCTGGCACGGCGCGGGGTGGACGGGGTCAAGGTGGGGATCGGTCCCGGGAGCATCTGCACCACGCGGGTCGTGACCGGGGTGGGCGTCCCCCAGATCACCGCGATCGAGGATGCCGTGCGCGGCGCGGGGGAGATCCCGGTCATCGCCGACGGCGGGATCAAGTACTCGGGCGACGTGGTCAAGGCGATCGCCGCGGGCGCCTCGTCGGTGATGATGGGCTCCCTCCTCGCCGGCACCGAGGAGAGTCCCGGCGAAAGCATCCTGGCCGAGGGCCGGCGTTTCAAGATGATCCGCGGGATGGGGAGCCTCTCGGCCATGCAGGACGGCTCCGCCGACCGCTACTTCCAGGAGGGCGAGCTCTCGCCCGGCAAGATGGTTCCCGAGGGGATCGAAGGACGGGTGCCTTACAAGGGGCCCGTTGCGGACGTACTCTTTCAGATGGTGGGCGGCCTCCGGAGCGGCATGGGCTACTGCGGTGTGGCCGACATCCCCGCCCTCCGGCGCGACGTGGAGTTCCTCCGGATCACGCACGCCGGACTCCGCGAGTCGCATCCACACGACGTCACGATCACGCGCGAAGCACCCAATTACAGCGCGTAGAGCGTTCTGGGTTCTGAGTTCTGAGTTCTGAGTTCTGAGTTCAGGGTTCGGGTTCTGCGTCCGCCGCACGCCGGACTCCCCTTCAGGACGAGGAACCCACCCCGAGAGAACTCAGCACTCAGAACTCAGCACCCAGAACCCAGAACCCAGAACCCTGAACCCGGAACGCCCATGAGCGACGCGTCCGCGCCCCGCGCCCAGTGGGGCTCCCGCATCGGCTTGATCCTCGCCATGGCGGGGAACGCCGTCGGACTCGGCAACTTCCTCCGCTTCCCGCGGCAGGCGGTCGAGAACGGCGGCGGCACCTTCATGATCCCCTACTTCATCGCGCTGCTGGTGGTCGGCATCCCGCTCCTGTGGATCGAGTGGGGCGTTGGCCGCCACGGCGGGCTCCGCGGGCACGGCTCGGTGCCGGGCATGTTCGACGGGATCTGGAGGAATCCGGTCGCCAAGTACCTCGGCGTGCTCGGCCTGTTCATGCCGATGGTGGTGCTCATCTACTACTGCTACATCGAATCGTGGACGCTGGCCTGGACGTTCTTCTCGGTCACCGGCGCCACGCAGGGGCTCGACGAGCCCGCGATGCGCGCCTTCCTCCGGTCCTACCAGGATCTCACGGACACCGGCGGCATGCACGCCCCCTGGGTGCCGTTCCTCTTCTTCGGGATCACCCTCTTCGTCAACATCTGGGTCCTGATGCGCGGTCTCTCGGGCGGCATCGAGAAGCTCGCCAAGATCGGGATGCCGATCCTCTTCCTCTTCGCCGCGATCCTGGTGGTCCGGGTGCTCACCCTGGACCCGCAGACGGTGACGGCGGCGGACGGCACCACCGCCACGTTCGGGCCGATGGACGGGCTCAACTTCATGTACACGCCCGACTGGTCCAAGATCTGGGATGCGAAGGTGTGGCTGGCGGCGGCGGGGCAGATCTTCTTCACGCTGTCGGTGGGCATGGGGAGCCTCCAGGCGTACGCCTCCTACCTCAAGCGGACCGACGACATGACCCTCTCCGGGATCGCCACCGCGGCCACGAACGAGACGGCCGAGGTCGTGCTGGGCGGCTCGCTCGCGATCCCGGCGGTGGTGACCTTCTTCGGAGTCGCGGGCGCCATGGCGATCGCCCAGGCGGGCAGCTTTGACCTGGGCTTCGTCTCGATGCCGCTGGTCTTCAACCGGCTCCCGGGCGGACCGGTCGTGAGCGCCGGCGCCGGGTTCATGTGGTTCGCGCTCCTCTTCTTCGCGGGCATCACCTCCTCGGTGTCGATGGCGACGCCGGTGATGAGCTTCTTCGAGGAGAACTTCGGATGGACGCGGCGGCGGTCGGGGTGGACCATCGGGCTGATCGCGTTCGCCATCGGCATGCTGCACATCGTGTACTACACCCGCGGGTTTCTCGACGAGTGGGACTACTGGGCCGGCACGTTCGGGCTGGTGGTGCTGGCGCTGGTGGAGACGGTTCTCTTCGTCTGGGTCCTGGGGCCCGAGAACATGTGGCGCGAGCTGCACGAGGGGGCGGCCTGGAACATCCCCCGCTTCTACAAGTTCGTGATGACCTACGTCACGCCGGTCTTCCTGATCGTGATGATGGTCTGGTGGTTTGTCACCGACGCGCTGCCGACCCTCCAGCTGCGCGGCGTGGACGAAGCCCACCACCCGACCCGCTGGGCCTCCCGCGCGGTGATGCTCGGGATCCTGATCGCCCAGCTCTTCCTCATCCGCGCCGCCTGGCGCCGGCGCGCCGCCCGGAAGGGAGCCGTATGAGAACCGGAGCGCTCGTCTTCATGCTGGGAGGCTGGGCCTTCGTGCTCGGCCTCACCTTCTGGAGCTTCTACCGGCTGATGAAGTCGCCGCCGGAGGAGAAGCTGCCCCCGCCGGGGTCGATTCCATGAACCTCTTCCGGCGGAAGCCGATCGCGACGCTCCAGGCGGAAGCGGCGGCGGAGCACGGCCTCAAGCGGGCCCTCGGCCCCTTCAATCTCACGCTGCTCGGGATCGGGGCGATCATCGGCACCGGCATCTTCGTCCTCACCGGCACGGTCGCGGCCCAGAACGCCGGGCCGGCCGTGGTGCTCTCCTTCGTCCTGGCGGGCGTCGCCTCGGTCTTCGCGGCGCTCTGCTACTCCGAGTTCGCCTCCACCGTGCCGGTGGCCGGCAGCGCGTACACCTACGGGTACGCGACGCTCGGTGAGCTCTTCGCCTGGATCATCGGCTGGGACCTGATTCTCGAGTACGCCCTCTCGGCCACGACCGTCGCGATCGGATGGTCGGGGTACATGGTGCGGCTGCTGGGGCGGCTCGGTCTGGATCTTCCCGCCACGCTCACGGCGGCGCGGGGAACCATGGTCGACCTGCCGGGAGGCGGCCAGGTCGAGGCGATCTTCAATCTTCCGGCGGTGATCATCGTCGCCCTGGTCACGACACTGCTGGTGATCGGAATCAAGGAGTCGGCCAACCTCAACAACGTCGCGGTCGTCATCAAGGTCGGCGTCGTGCTCCTCTTCATCGCGCTCGCGGCGAGCGCGGTCGACGCCGACAACTGGCGGCCCTTCATCCCGCCCAGCGCCGGTCCCCGCGAGGCCTTCGGCTTCTCGGGCATCGTCGCCGGGGCCGGCGTGGTGTTCTTCGCCTACATCGGCTTCGACAGCGTGAGCACCGCGGCGCAGGAGGCGAAGAATCCCCAGCGCGACATGCCCATCGGCATCATCGCCTCGCTCCTGGTCTGCACCGTGCTCTACATCGTGGTCTCCGCGATCGCCACGGGCGTCGTGCCCTACCGGGAGCTGGACGTCCCCGACCCCATCGCGAAGGTGGCCGTCTCCGCCGGGCTCGGCATGCTGGCCGACCTCATCACCATCGGCGCGATCGCCGGGCTCTCGTCGGTCATCCTGGTGCAGCTCTACGGGCAATCCCGCGTGTTCTTCTCGATGTCGAACGACGGGCTGCTCCCGGCCTGGGTGTCGCGGATCCACCCGCGGTTCCGCACCCCCTGGATCACCCAGATCGTGATCGGCATCGCGGTTGCCATTCCGGCCGGCTTCCTGACCGTCCGCGAGGCGGCCTCGCTCGTGTCGATCGGGACTCTGCTGGCCTTTGCCATCGTGTCCGCCGGTGTGATGGTGCTCCGGGTCCGGGAGCCGACGCTTCACCGGCCGTTCCGCACGCCGTGGGTGTGGTTCGTGGCGCCGATGGGCGTGATCTCCTCGCTCTACCTGATGCAGGCCCTGCCGATCCGCACCTGGATCCGGCTCCTGGTCTGGCTCGGGATCGGGCTCGTGATCTACTTCCTCTACGGGGTGAGGAAGAGCAAACTGAAAGGTTGACCGTCAACCGACCACCGTCACCGCCTGTTATGTTCCTCGCGGCATGTCCATCACTCTCTCGGCCGAGAAGCTCACCGCGGCGCAGGAGCTGGCCGCGCTCTGCGTTCCGGGGAGGCGGGTAGCGCTCACCACCCACGTGAATCCCGACGGCGACGGGCTCGGCAGCGAGGTGGGACTCGCGCATCTGCTTCGGAGCTGCGGCCTCGACGTCACGATCGCCAACCCGAGCCCCACCGCGGGACGCTTCGGCTTTCTCTTCGAGGATCTTCCGGGTGTCGACCAGACGGAGAACGCGGTCCGCGCGCTCCGGCAGGCCGACGTGATCGTCGTCCTCGACATCTCCGATCTCGGCCGCCTCGGGATGCTCGCGTCCACGGTGACGGAGCGGGGCGTCCCCGTGGCCTGCATCGACCATCACGTGAGCCCCGGCACGCTGCCGCCGGGGCCGCGCTACCTCGACCCCGGGGCTGCGGCGACCGGTGAGCTGGTCTGCGAGATCGCCCTCGCCAACCAGTGGCCGATTGTCCCCGCGGCCGCCCGCGCCCTGTACGTGGCCGTGCTCACCGATACCGGCGGGTTCCGGTTCAGCAACACCCATCCGCGCACCCTCCGGATCGCCGCCGAGCTCCTCGAGCGGGGAGGGCTCGACCCGGAGGACATCTACCTCGACGTCTACGCCAACGCGCCGCCGGGCCGGCCCCGGCTGCTCGCCGAAGCGCTGCAGACCCTGGTGGTGGAGCCGGACGTCGGGCTCTCCTGGGTAACCGTGCCTCCGGGCGCCATCGAGCGGCACGACGTCTCCGTGGACGACCTCGATGGGGTGGTGGAGTTTCCCCGGTCGGTCTCCGGCACCCGCATGGCGCTCATGTTCCGGGAGATCTCCCGGGGGCGCATCAAGGTCTCCCTCCGATCGGTGGGCGACGTCGACGTCGCCGCCTTCGCGCGGCCGTTCGGCGGGGGCGGCCACGTGCACGCGGCCGGCCTGTCGGTCGAGGGCTCCCTGGCCGACGTGCAATCCCAGGTCCTGACCGCGGCGCGCGGCTACCTGGCCTCGATACCGAGAGCGTAAGACTATCTTTCAGGACAGACGGACAGACGGACAGGATATGCCGGACACACTCGAACGCATCGAACAGACCCTCGACACGCTCCGACCCTACATCGCCTCCCATCGGGGGCACGTGGAGGTCGTGGATTTCGACGACGCCGACGGCACGCTCACCCTCCGGCTGGGGGGGACCTGCTCCGGCTGCTCGGCGTCTTCGATCACCCTGCGCCAGGGGATCGAAGCCCGGCTCCGGCAGATGGTCCCGGAAGTCCGCGCCGTCGAAGCGATCTGAATCCGCTCCGTGACTGAGTCGCTCGAGGCGCGCGTCCTCGCCGCCCTCGCCCGCATCCGGAATCCCCGCCTCGACAACGACGTCTTTTCTGCGGGCATGATCCGCGACCTCGCCGTCGGCGACGATGGCCGGGTGAGCTTCAGCTTCCTCCTCGCCAAAGACGATCCGGCCACCCTGGTGCGAGAAGCCCGCGCGGCGGTGAAGGCGGTCGAGGGGGTGAAGGCGGAGGCGGTCAAGATCACCGTCACCGATCCCGCCGGCCCGGCGCGCACCACGCACGCTCCGCCGGGCGCCCCGCCCGGCGCGATGCCGCAATCGACGGGAGCGGTGCCCGCTCCGGTCCCGACCGAGATCGCCCAGCTCGGCCGGGTGCTCGCGGTGAGCTCGGGAAAGGGCGGGGTCGGAAAGTCGACGGTCGCCGCGAATCTCGCGATCGGCCTCACCCGGCTCGGCTTCCGCGTCGGGCTCATGGACGCCGACATCTACGGTCCCAACATCCCGCTGATGTTCGGGACTTTCGACCGGCCCATGGTCGTGGGCGGGCGGATCCAGCCGCTCGAGGCGCACGGCGTCAAGCTCATGTCGATCGGGTTCCTGGTGGAGCGCGATGCGCCCGCCATCTGGCGCGGTCCGATCATCATGAAGGTGATCCAGCAGTTCCTGCGCGACGTGGAGTGGGGCGAGCTCGATTACTTCCTGGTCGACATGCCTCCCGGCACCGGCGACGCGCAGCTCTCGCTGGTGCAGTCGGTGCTCGTGGGCGGCGCGATCATCGTGACCACGCCGCAGGAGATGGCGGTGGGCGACGCGCTCAAGGGCGCGAAGATGTTCGAGCGGGTGAACGTGCCCGTGCTCGGCATCGTGGAGAACATGAGCGGCTTCACCGACCCCGAGACCGGCCGGCGGTTCGCGTTCTTCGCCGAGGGCGGCGGGAAGCGCCTGGCGGACGAGCTCGGCGTGCCGCTGCTGGGCGAAGTACCTCTGTCGCCGGGCCTCGCCGAGGCCGCCGATCAGGGCCGGCCGGCCCTCGTCGCGGATCCGGGAAGCATTGCCTCCCTCGCGCTCCTTTCGGTCGCGGAGCGTGTCCACGCCGAGGCCAGGTCCCGGACCTTCTCGCTGCCGGTGATCTCTTAGGGAGCCGGGGAGCCAACGGCTCAGGCGACCAGATCCACCACCAGAACGCAGGCGGGATCGCCGCGGACCATGCAGCTGGTCTGGGTGATGTTCACGCGCTCGCCGTAATGGGCGGCGACGCCGGCCACGATTCCTTCCGCCAGCGGGCAGAGGCGTCGCGGCGAATCGTAGTGCACCACGACCTGGGTGGGAGTGGTGCGGGTGGCGCGAAGGCGCGGCGGCGCCGCTTCCGGCTCGCGAAGCCGCACCGCCTTGTGGATGTGGTCCTCGACCTCGGCGATGAAGTCGAGCGTGCGCCAGGACGGCTTGATGAACGCCCGGTAGGTGTGCACGAGCCCGGGCACCAGGAATTCTCCGAACTTCCGGACCAGGTCGGGCGCGGGGATGCCGGTGCGCGTGGACGCCGCGGTGACGAGGCCCACCACGTCCTCGTCGGGATAGGTATCGCTCACCAGATAAAGCTTTCCCTCGAGGCCGGCATCGGCGAGGAGCTGGGTCCACGCCGGCTCGCCGAGGGTCGTGGTCACGAACTGCTTGAGGGAGGTCAGCACGAGTCCGCGCATGGGGGCCCAACGTAGTGGAATCGGTCCTTCGCGGCCAGTCGAGACCCTTGTTCCTATTTCCACTCCACTTTGACGCCGCCCAGCGCGCCGGTCACCTGCACGTCCACCTTGTGCCCGGCGCGGTCGTATCCGGGCGAGTACCAGGCCCCGTCGCGCTTCTGGAAGCCGGACCCCTCGAATCCCGCGAGGAAGCCGCTCACCTTGATGCGCACGCCGATGCCCCGCCCCCGCTCGCGGGGCATCACCAGCGTGGTGCCCCCGAGCGCCATCTCCATCACGAGCCGCGCATCGGCGGTCCAGGCCCCGGCCAGGTCGACGGTGACGGCGCCGACGCCGCCGTCGAATCGCCAGTAGCGGCACCTGCTGTTGCCGAGACCGACGATCTCGACCTCGCCGGCACCCGAAGCGACGAAGGCATTACGGCAGTCCCCCCGCGTGGGCGTGGAGAACCGCACCTCGGTCCGGCTGGCGCCGGTCTTGAGCGAGAGATCGGTGAGCGAGAGGCCGCCCAGCTCGACCAGGCTTTCCGCCGCGCCGAGCGAGAGGTCGACCGAGAGCGGGACCTCCGCCGCGAGCTCCACCACCGCCGTCTGCGGCAGCGCGTCCTTCCGCCCGACTCGTACGCCTCCGCGCCGCGTGCTCTCGACGCCGAGCCGTACCTCGCCGCCCTTCGGATCGAAGGTGCCCACCGGCTCGAACCGGTCGGCGTCGTAGCGGAGGGAGAACCCGTAGAGCCGCTCGCGCGGCGCGGCCCGGAGGAGCAGCGAGCCGGCGGCGAACTCGATCACGGCGCGGAGCCGTCGCTCGCCCCGGAGCCCCCGTTCGTAGCTGAACTCGCGCATCGTCTGCGCGGCGAGAGGCGCGGCGGCGAGCCAGGAGAGAGCGAGCAGCGCGCCGGGAACAGGACGTGTCACCGCTCACCCCGCTGCTTCGGAGGGGGTCGCTTCACCGCGGTGACGCCGAACTGGGGAGTGGCCCAGAGGTATTCGTCGGTCATCGCCTCCGGCGGGATGTAGCGACCCGCGAACCCGGGCTGCACGCCCGCGCGCGACAGCAGGCAGGCCCCGAAGCCCACGGTCGCGAGGAGCCAGGTGGCGATCGCGGCGACCGCGAAGACGAGCCCGCCCGCGATGGGTACCCAGCCGAAGGCCACCCAGATCAGCCAGACCAGGCCCACGCCCGTGAGGCCGATCGCGAGGTACCGGTAGCTGTTGGCGGAGCCCACCACGACGCCCGCAGCCATGCGGCGGCGAAGATGGGTCTCCCCCATCGCGTGGGCCACCGCGATGAATCCGCCGACCACCGCGGCGAGGACGAGGAGCGGCAGCGCCACCACCACGAACGGGACCAGCAGGACGCCGACGACGCTCAGAACGAGCCCGGTGATCAGCATGCCGAACGTCGGGATGACGAGCACCTGGGCCAGCAGCCCGGCGAAGAACGAGCGGAGGAAGCTGTGGCTCACCGTATCCGACACGATCTCGAGGTTCGGCCTGGCGAAGAGGACGCATCCGGCGCCGAGCACGAGCAGCGTGAGCAGCACGCCGGTGAGCCCGGCCGCACGAAGCAGCGCGAGCGTCGCGGCGGGCCGCGGCGCCGACACCGGTTCGCGGGTGGCGCCGAGGGCCCGCTGCTCTCCGCGGATGACCCCGCCCCGGTCCTGGATGCGCCCGCCGAGCGCGAGCGCGTCGCCGTCCACGGTGGCGCCAGAGTGCATCACGATGTCGCCATCCAGGGAGACGACGTTGCCCGTAACCCGCCCGAAGAGATCGAGCTGGCCCCGGAGGACGAGCAGGTGGCCGGTGAAGGTCTCGCTCGAGCCCACCGAGAAGTCGCCGAGCCGGGCGCGACCCCCCGCCACGGTAAGCGCGAGCTTCCCCGGCTCGACCTCGAGGAGCCGACGCAGCCGGCGCTCGAGGGCGACGGGGTCGCCGAGGGTCTGCAGGTCGACGGTCGGGCCCCCCACCGGGGCCTCCGGAACAGCCTGGGGCGCGACCTCGGAGCCGCGGAGCCGCGAGGAGAACGGGAGCTGGCCGAGCAGGCGCTCGAGCGACGCTGGAAGGCTTTCGCGGTCGCGGGCCGCGACCGGGCCCGGGGGGGGCGCCGCGAGAAGCGACGCCCCGACGATCAGAAAGCGGCTAGCCGTTGACATGGGAAACCGGCCCGGAGGGCAGGGTGAGCAGTCTGCGCAGGGCGACGAGGGCGACGACGTACCCGACCAGCGAGCCTCCCACCAGCAACACGAGGCGCCCAGGGGAGGAGGCGAACTCGCGAAGAGGGAGATACCACGGCTGCGAGGTCAGGTTCGTCGCCACCACTCGTACACCCAGCCAGAGTGCCCGGCCGGTTTCCACGGCGGCGAGTTGGACCCACGAGAGCAGGAGTTCCCGATTGAAGAGAGACCAGACGATGCTCGCTCCGAGTCCGATCGCGAGGACCGCCGCGGCGGCGAGCCGCCCGCGCGCGGCCAGGCCGACCGGACGGAGGATTCGCACGACCAGTGGCGCCGGAGCACGGACGCCCGCGAGCACGCGATCCGCGAAATCCTCTCCTGGAGCGAATGACGGCAGAGCGGCCAGCGCCCCGACCACGAGGCGATCCATCTCCACCATCGCGCGGCACTCGTCACACTCGGCGAGGTGCACGCGAGCTTCGACCGTCGACGACGCAGAGTGAAACGCGTCGAGATCGTCCGCCGTCAAATGGTTAATCGGCCAGCGCTTCGTCATAAGCGTCCCCCAGTACGGCACGGTTCACGTGCGGGTTTCACGTTCCAAACTGAAAGTTCTGCGTTCTGAGTTCTGAGTTCTGGGTTCTGGGTTCTTTCATTCGGTCTTCAGGTGTGCGAGCGCGATCCGCAGCTCGTTTCGCGCGCGGTGGATGTAGGTCTTCACCGTGCCGAGAGGGAGATTCAGGATCTCGGCGATCTCCTCGTAGGCGCGGCCCTCGACGTGGCGCAGCAGGATGCAGGTGCGGTACTCGGGGCGGAGCTTCGCGATGGCGCGCTCGATCTCTCCGCCCAGCTCCTTGTTCTCCACGGCCTCGAGCGCGGTCTCGCCCCGCTCCCCGATCTGGAGCGCGGTGGCCTCGATCATCTGCGGAGTCTCGGCGTGCGGAGAGCCTTCCAGCGAGAGCGTGTCGAGCTCGCGCCGGCGCAAGTGATCGATCGCCGCGTTGTTGGCGATCTTGAAGACCCAGGACGAGAACTTGAACTCGGGGCGGTAGGACTCGAGCGCGTTCAAGACCTTGATGAACGTCTCCTGCGAGAGGTCTTCGGCGAGCTCGCGGTTCCGTACCATCCGGTAGATGAGCGAGAACACGGGGCGCTCGTACCGCCGCACCAGCTCCCGGTGCGCGGCGTCGGCGCCCTTCCGGGCCTCGCGCACCACCTCCTGGTCGGTGGCGGTCCGGAGGTCGGCGGGGAGAGGGCTCTGGCCTGGCGGAGAGGGCTCAGCCACGGCCGGCGTCGCGAAGCCCTGGACGGCGAGTTGCCAGCCGGCATCCCGGCGGGCTACATTCGGCGGCTATGTTCGCCACGGACAGGGAGTTACCGGTCACCAGCGGGCCGCAGAAGCGGGACTACGTGCGGGGGATGTTCCGCTCGATCGCGCCCCGGTACGACCTCCTCAATCATCTCCTCAGCGCGAACCTCGATCGCCGGTGGCGACGGCTGACGGTGGACCGTCTGGACTTCGAAACGAGGCCGGACGGCACCTACCTGGATGCCTGTGCGGGCACGCTGGATCTCGCGGCCGAGCTCGCGAATCGCGCCAAGTTCCGCGGGCGGGTCGTCGCCGCCGATTTCGCTCAGGAGATGCTGGTGCAGGGCCGCGGGAAGGCGGCGCGCGTCGTGCCGTGCAACGCGGACGCGCTCGAGCTGCCGTTCGGCGACCGGACGTTCGACGGCGCGACGGTGGGTTTCGGGGTGCGGAACCTCGTCGATCTCGATGCCGGCCTCCGGGAGCTGGCGCGGGTGCTCAAGCCCGGCGCGCGACTCGTGATCCTCGAGTTCACCACCCCGCGCCGACAGCTGCTCCGGGGAGTGTATCTCGCGTACTTCCGGCGCGTGCTGCCGCTGATCGGACGACTGATCTCGAAACATAGAAACGCGTATACCTACCTGCCAGCGTCGGTCGAGCTGTTCCCCGACGCCGACGGGCTGCGCATGCGCCTCGAAGCGGCGGGATTCGGCTCGGTGCGGTATCGGCTGCTGCTCGGCGGGGTATGTGCTATTCACGAGGGGGCTAGGGGCTAGGGGCTAGGGGCTAGGCTAGGGGCTAGGGAGCGAGATGGGCGTGCCCGCGTTGCCAGGTGTTTCCAACTCTCCCCGCGAAGGCCAGACGCTCGCGGGCGAGTCCCTCCTCGTTCGCTACCTCAACTTCGTCAAGCTCCCGCACACCCTCTTCGCGCTGCCGTTCGCCCTCCTCGGCGTGGTCGCGGCCTCCTTCCAGGCACCGGTCACGCCGCGCATCGTGGCCCTCGTCACCGTCGCCTTCGCCGCGGCGCGCTGGGCGGCGATGGGGTTCAACCGGATCGCCGACCGCGAGTTCGACGCAGCGAACCCACGCACGAGCATCCGTGAGCTGCCCCAGGGCAAGCTGACGCTGGCGCAGGCGTGGGTGTCGGTCGCCGTGGCCGCGGCGATTTTCGGGTGGTCCGCTTACCTGCTGAACCCGCTCTGCTTCGCGCTCTCCCCGCTCGCCCTCGGGTGGGTGATGACCTACAGCCTCTCCAAGCGCTTTACCTGGTGGCCGCACTTCTGGCTCGGGCTGTCGCTCGCGATCGCGCCGGTCGGGGGCTGGCTCGCCGTCACCGGCAGCTGGAGCGATCCGGCCTGGGTGCTGCTCGCGGTGACGGCCGGCGTGGCGACCTGGGTCGCCGGCTTCGACATCTTCTACGCCCTTCCCGACGAGGCATTCGACCGGAGCTTCGGGCTTCGGAGCGCCGTGGTGCGGCTCGGCCTTCCGCGCGCGATTCTCCTCGCGAAGCTCCTCCACGGTCTCACGATACCGGCGCTCGTCGCCTTCGGTCTGGGCGCGGGATTCGGCGGCTGGTACTTCGCGGGGATCGCCGTTGCCGCGGCGCTCCTGGTCTACGAGCACCGGCTGGTCCGCGCCGACGACCTCTCCCGGCTCGACGCGGCCTTCTTCACCATGAACGCGGTGCTCTCCGGCACGGTCTTCGGATTCGCTCTGCTGGACCGGCTCCTCTGAGACGCGCCCCCGCCTTCCCGGACCTGTCGAGCTTCGTCGCCCGTCTCGAGGCCGAGGGCCGGCTGCGCCGGATTCGGGCCGAGGTGGACCCGGAGCTCGAAGTCTCGGAGCTGGTCCAGCGGGTTATCCGTGAGGGCGGCGCCGGGATTCCCGGATGGCGGGGGGATGGCGACGGGGGTCCCGCGCTCCTCTTCGAGCGGGTGAGGGGCGCCGACTTCCCCCTCGTGATGAATCTCTTCGGCTCGCGCGAGCGGATCCGGCTGGTGCTGGGCCGCGACCCGCAGGAGATCGGCCGCGAGCTGGTCGACATGGCGCAGCGCCTGAATCCTCCGTCCCTCAAGTCGCTCTGGGGCGCCCGCGGCTTCCTCGCCCGGGCGCGCCACATGCGGGTGCGACAGGTGGGTCGGGCGCCCTCCCAGGAGGTAGAGGAAGACCCGAAGGTCGAGCGTCTCCCCAACCTCAAGACGTGGCCGCGGGACGGCGGGCGCTTCATCACGTTCGGTCCGACGCTCACGGAGGACCCCCGCACCCGCCGGCGCAACTTCGGCCTCTACCGGCTCCAGGTCTTCGGCCCCACCGAGACGGGAATGCACTGGCAGAGCATGAAGGGGGGCCGCGGTCATCACTTCGAGGCGGAACGCCTGGGTCGTCCGCTTTCCGCCGCCGTCGTGCTCGGCGGGGACCCGATCCTGATGCTCTCGGCGATTCTCCCGCTGCCGGAGGACGTGGACGAGCTCGCCTTCGCGGGGCTCTTGCGCGGAGCGCCGACCCCGATGGTCCGTGCGCGCACGATGGACCTTCTCGTGCCGGCGTCCGCCGACTTCATCCTTGAGGGCGAGGTGCCCGCAGGCGTCCGGCGGCCCGAGGGCCCCTTCGGCGACCACTTCGGGCATTACTCCGAGGCAGAAGAATTCCCCGTCTTCCGGGTCCGCCGCATGACCAGGCGCCGCGCCCCGCTCTATCCCGCGTCCGTGGTCGGCAGGCCACCCCAGGAAGACAAGTGGATGGGGATCGCGGTCGGCGAGGTGGTGGGGCCGCTCATCCGGCTCGTGAACCCGAACATCGTGGACCTCGCGGCCTACGACGCGGCCGGCTTCCACAATCTCCTGGCGGTGGCGCTCAAGGAGCGCCATCCGAAGGAGGTCCTCAAGACGGCTTTCAACCTGCTGGGCACCGGACAGCTCTCGCTCACCAAGACGGCGGTGATGGTGCGCGAGGACATCAACCCGCGGGACTTCGGCGCGATCCTGCGGGAGCTGTGGTACCGCTTCGAGCCGGAGGAGCGGATGCTGCTCCTGCCGATCGCGCCGCTCGACACGCTCGACTACACCTCGTTCACCCTGCACGTGGGGAGCAAGCTCGTGCTCGACGCGACCGGCGAGCCGGTTACGTCGGAGCCGCCGCCGGATACGGTGACGGACCCCGCCCGCCTGGACCACCGCGTCCTGGGGCACCGGCTGCTGGACGGCGGGTTTCTCGTGGTGATGGTGTCCCGCGACGGCCGCGCCGTGCTGCACACCCTGGTGCGGCACGAGGGCCTGGGCCCGGTCAAGTTCGTGGTCGCGGTGAGCGACGACGTGCGGCTCGACGACCAGGAGAGCACGATCTGGGGGATCTGGACGCGCTTCGATCCGGCCCGCGACCTGGTCATGGCGGAGCAGCGGTTCGTCGGCGCGCGGCCGGTCTACAGCGGTCGGCTCGGCCTCGACGCGACCTGGAAGGAGGGATACCCGCTGCCGCTCACCATGCCCGACGAGGTGGTGCGCCTGGTCGACTCGCGGTGGTCGGAGTACTGGCGATGACCTCCGGGAGCGATCGGCTTCCCCTCGTCTTCGCGGTCACCGGCGCCTCGGGTGCGCCCTACGCGGTGCGACTGCTCGAGCTGCTGGCTCGGAACCGCGTCCCGGTGTGGCTCATCGTGTCGAGCCACGGATGGCGGCTGCTCGCGACCGAGTCGGGGATCTCGGAGCAAGGCGAGCTCGAGCGGGCTACCGGCGGCGACTGGTCGGCGGTGACGGTGTTCTCCGACGATGATCGGGGTGCCAGGCCGGCCTCGGGCTCTCAGCGCACCGCGGGCATGGTGATCTGTCCCTGTTCCATGGGAACGGTCTCGGCCGTCGCGCACGGGTCGAGCCGCTCTCTCATCGAGCGCGCGGCCGACGTGACCCTCAAGGAGGGCCGAATGCTGATCCTGGTTCCGCGGGAGACGCCGCTGTCGCTGGTTCACCTCAGGAACCTGACCCTCGCGGCGGAAGCCGGGTGCACGGTGCTCCCGGCAGCCCCGGGGTTCTACCACCGCCCCGCGCAGGTCGCCGACCTCGTGGACTTCGTGGTCCAGCGGATCCTGGATCAGCTCGGCCTCGACATCACCGGGGGTCCCAGGTGGGAAGGGAGCGGCGGGGGAGGGGGAGGGGGAGGGAAGGCCTGAGGCGGGGGTGGGTCCCGAATCCCGACTGGTAAGAACCCTTTAAAGAAGCGGGCTCCTGCCCGATATTTGCGAGTAGCCTGCCGGGAATCCCGGGAGGTACCGCGCACCGCATGCCTTCGACCGACCCCGACGTTTCCTCTTCGCCCCCGGACGGGCGCGAGACCCGATCCCAGCGACGGGTCCTTCCGCCCGCGCCAGAGACGCCGGTCCGCCCCGACAAGGCCCGGGGTCTCTCGATTCGTTTCAAGCTCTCACTCGTCATCGCCGCGCTCGTCGCCGCCGTGACGGTGGCCTACTCGTGGGCCGCCTATCACGAGATGCACACCTCGGCCCGCACCGTCACCGAGACTCGCCTGCGGCAGATGGCGGTGCAGTGGGCGCAGCTGCTCTCGACGTCCCGCAGCCAGCAGGCCGCGACGGCGCGGCGTCTTGCGGGACATGGCGCGATCCGCGCGCTGGTCACAAGGCCCGACGACCGGACCCGCCAGGTCGCCGAGTCGCTCCTTCGGGCGGAGTTCCGGCCTGGCGGCCAGCGGCCGGCGGCCCTGATTGCTGCCGCGGATCTCCGGGAGCTCGCGCGCGCGGGCGACACCGGCTCCTGGACCGATCCCTCGAAGCATGTCCTGATCCTTCAGAAGGCACGCCTCTCCGATTCGGGGGTCGTGAGCCCCCTGTTCACGGTCGGCGACTCGGTTGTCTATGGGTCGGTGACGCGGATCCTCGAAGGGGGCGAAGTGCGCGGATACCTGGTGGAATGGCGGCGGTTTGCCGCCTCCACGGAGGCGCGGGACCAGCTCAACCGCCTCTTCGGCGACAGCACGACGACCGTGCGCATCGCCAACCGGACCGGCGAGCTCTGGACCGATCTCGTGAGCCGGATTCCCTCACCCGGTGTGGACCTGCTGACGAGGGAAGGCCTGCTCGATTATGCCCGCGAAGGGGCGGATGCGCGGTTCGCCGTGGCCCGGCCGATCCCCGGCACGCCCTGGGCGATCGTGCTGGAGACGTCCCGCGCCGAAGTGCTCGCCCAGCCCCGCCGGTTCCTCGGCCGGCTCGCGCTGCTCGGCTCGGTCGCGCTCCTGGCGGGCGCCATCGGCGCGGTCAGCCTCGGCGTGCGGCTCACCAGGCCGCTGGAACGGCTGACCGGGGCGGTGGAGGCGGTCGCCATGGGGGACTATACCCGACCCACCGGACTCGCGAGGAGCACCGACGAGCTGGGCCGGCTCGCCACGGCGTTCGACGTCATGGTGGACCACATCCAGGACGCCCTCGCCGCGCGGAAGGCGTCGGAGGAGCGGCACCGGAGGCTCTTCGAGTCGGTGCCTCTGCCCTGCTGGGTCTACGACCGCCGAGGGCTTCGGATCCTCGAGGTGAACGAGGCCGCGATTCGTCACTATGGGTACTCGCGGGAAGAGTTTCTCACGATGACGCTCGCGGATCTCCGGCCGCCCGACGAGCTCCCGAAGCTGGAGGCATCGCTCCGCGACCGCGACGACCGGACCGTTTATACCGGTGAATGGCGACATGTCACGCGGGATGGCCGGCTGCTGGATGTCGAGGTCAGCTCCCACGCCATCGACTTCGACGGGCGGCCCGCGCGGATCGTCGTGATCCACGACATCACGGACCAGAAGCAGCTCGTGGGGCAGATGCAGGCTTCGGAGGAGAAATACCGCCGGCTGATCCGGGACGCGCCCGTCGGCGTGAGCCTCACGACCATGGGCGGCAGGTTCCTCGCCGTGAATCCGGCGCTGGTCGAGATGCTCGGGTTCGATTCCGAGGAGGAGATGCTCGCGGTCGATGCCCGGAGGGTGTACGCCCGGCGGGAAGACCGGCAGGCGATGATCGCCCGCCTCGAGGAGCAGGGCCGGGTCAACCGGCAGGAGATCGAGCTTCGGCGTCGTGACGGCACGCTGATCACCGCCCGAATGACGGCCCGGGTGGTGCCGGGGACGGCCGACGGCGAGCCGTGCCTCGAGACGGTCACCGAAGACGTGACGGCGCAGAAGAAGACGGAGCGCCAGCTTCAGCAGGCGCAGAAGATGGACGCGGTGGGTCAGCTCGCCGGCGGCATCGCGCACGACTTCAACAACATGTTGACGGTGATCCTGAGCCACGCCGAGCTGCTGCTGGACGGGCTTCCGCCGGCCGACCAGCGGAGCGACGACGTCGAGGCGATCCGCTCGGCGGCGAACAGCGCGGCCGCGCTCACCCGGCAGCTGCTGGTCTTCAGCCGCCAGCAGATGCTGCAACCGCGCGTGCTCGCCCCCGGCGAGCTGATCGACAACACGGGCAAGATGCTCAAGCGGCTCATCGGCGAGGACATCGTCCTGGAGACGTCCCTGAGCCCCGACACCGGATCGGTGATGATGGACCCGGGGCAGCTGGAGCAGGTCGTGGTGAACCTGGCCGTCAACGCGCGCGACGCGATGCCCGACGGAGGCCGGCTCCTCATCGAGACGGCCAACGTCGAGATCACCGAGCCGATAGCGGACGGGGCGCTGCTGATTCCGGCGGGGCGCTACATCATGCTCTCGGTGACCGACACCGGCGTGGGGATGGACCGGG
>JBOHSH010000113.1:0-27068 GCA_050733195.1 Gemmatimonadales bacterium | reverse complement strand
AGCTGACACCGCTCGAGCGCCCCGCGTTTCTCGACCGCGCGTGTGCCGGGGATCCTTCGCTGCGACCCGCGGTCGAAGCCCTGCTCGCTGCGGAGGCGGCGTCGAGCGACTTTCTCGAGGCGCCGATCGGATCGTACCTGCCGCCGCTTCCCGCTCAGGAGACCGCGAGCGCTCCCGATGGCGATGGGTGTCCTCCGGGCACCATCCTCGGCCCCTACCGGGTGCTCGCGGAAATCGCGCGCGGGGGCATGGGCGCGGTGTACCTGGCCGAGCGGGCCGACGGACAGTTCGAGCACCGGGTCGCCCTCAAGCTGGTGCGAGCCGGGCTCGACCAGCCGGAGATCCTGCGCCGCTTCCTCGGCGAGCGGCAGATCCTTGCCCGTCTCGATCATCCCCACATCGCGCGCCTCCTCGACGGCGGCATCGCCCCGGACGGCCGGCCGTGGCTCGCGATGGAGTACGTGGAAGGCCGCTCCCTCACCGTCCACTGCGAAGAGGGGCGTCTGGGCGTCCGCGAGCGCCTCCGGCTGTTCACCGACGTCTGCGACGCCGTCCGCTTCGCGCACCAGAATCTCATCGTCCACCGCGACCTCAAGCCCGCCAACATCCTGGTGACCCCAGGCGGCGCAGTGAAGCTGCTCGACTTCGGCATCGCCAAGCTGCTCGAATCCAATGCGGGGGAGGCCGAGCCGGCGACGCGCACCGAGCTCCGCATGCTCACGCCGGAGTATGCGGCGCCCGAGCAGGTCCGCGGCGAGCCGGTCACGACCGCCACCGACGTGTACGCGCTCGGTGCCGTGCTCTTCGAGCTGCTCACCGGCCGGAGGGCCCACCGGTTCGAGCGCCATACACCAGCGGAGGTCGAGCGGGTGGTCTGCGACATCGAGCCGGAGCGCCCGAGTGCCGTCGCGACGCTGCCGGTCGAGGGTGAGCTGGACGCGATCGTGCTCAAGGCGCTCGAGAAGCTGCCGGCACGCCGCTATGCCTCCTCGGAGGCCATGCTCGACGACGTGCGGCGCTTTCTCTCGGGAATGCCCGTCCAGGCCCGGCCCCAGACGCTCGGCTACCGCACCCGGAAGTTCCTGCGCCGGCATCGGGTCGGGGTGGGCGCTGCGGCGGCCGTCATGCTCGCGCTCGCCGGCGGCCTCGGAGCGACGCTCTGGCAGGCGGCCGAAGCGCGACGCGAAGCGGGCCGGGCCCGCGCGGTGACCACGTTTCTGGCGGGGCTCTTCCAGGTCGCGGATCCGGAGCAGTCGCGGGGCCGCGAGATCACGGCCCGCGAGCTCCTCGAGCGCGGGGTCGCGCACATCGACAGCGGGCTCGCCGGCGAGCCCGAGGTCCAGGCCGAGCTGCTGGGCGTGCTCGGGCGGATCCACCAGGGGCTGGGGCTGCTCGACCGGGCCGATTCCCTGCTCCGCCGGTCGGTCGAGATGGTGCGGGCCGGCGCGGGAGACCGGATCGCCCTCGCCGCGCGGCTCACCGAGCTCGGGAGCGTGCTGCAGAATCGCTCCGAGTACGCGGCGGCGGCGTCGGTGCTCACGGAAGCACTGGTCATCCGGCGCCGCGAGCCCGGCCGGAACGATGCCGAGATGTCCGTCACCCTCGGCAACCTGGCGGCGACACTCCACTCACTCGGCAAGGACAGCGCAGCCGAGAGCGTCTATCGTGAGACCCTTCGCCTCGACAGCGCCGCTTTCGGCCCGGACAGCCCGGAGCTGGCGCAGGATCTCAGCAACTTCGGGGTCATGTGGGACGACCTGGGGCAGGCGTTCCGGGCGGATACCGTGCTGCGGGAGGCCCTGCGGATCCGGCTGGCGCGCTTCGACAGCACCCATCCCGCCGTGCTGCGGGACCTCCACAATTACGCCGGGGCGCTTTCCGGATTGGGACAGCTCGAGGCGTCGGAGCGCCTCACCCGCCGTGTGCTCGAGCTCCGGAGCCGCGTTCTCCCACCCGACCACCCCGATTTCGGCTTCTCGCTGCACCAGCTCGGTGTCACGCTGGAGGGGCAGGCCCGGTGGGCCGAAGCCGATTCGGCGTATCGCGCCTCGCTCGATCTGCGTCGTAGAACCCTGGGGCCCGAGAACGCGCTCACGATGGCGACCCTCAACAATCTCGCCATCGTCCGCTACCGCGTGGGCGACCTGGACGAGGCGGCGTCGCTGATGCGCGAGGTGGTGCGGATCTGGAGCTCCCTGCTGGGCAACGAGCATACGAACACGCTGACGGCGGCGAACAACCTGGGGGCCATTCTCGTGGCGAGGAATCAGCTCGAGGAGGCGGAGCCCCTTCTCGAGCGCGTGATCGCGACCCGCCGGCGCCTCACCGGCGGCACCGACGTCAACGTCGCCATGCCGCTCCGCAACCTGGGCGTGCTCTACCGGCGCACCGGTCGGCTGGCGCAGGCAGAGCGGGCGCTGGAGGAATCGGTCCGGATCTACCGCGCAGTGCTCCCCGCCGCCCACCCGCGCCTGGGCGAAGCGCTTACCGACCTCGGGCGGGTGTTCCTCGATCAGACTCGATTCCCGGAGGCGGAGCGGGCCCTGCGGGAAGCTCTGGAGATCCGGGTCGCCGCGCTGGGCGCGGGCGATCCGAGGACCGCGGAGACCAGGGCCGAACTGGCACGTGCCGCCGGCCAGGCACGTCCCTGACGGATCGCGATTCGTCGCAGAATCGGCGCATCCTGGCACGATGTGGCCGTCGGCAAGGCTGGTTCCGGTCCCTGCGCGTGGCGGTCATTATCAATCTCGGACAGCACCAGGCGGACAACTGGGGATATCCGGCGCGGTTTCTGGCCGGCTTGAAGTAACGCGAAGCTCAGCGGGCGCGGGCGAGAATCGCGCGTGCCTCCCGCACGAGAGGATCCCCGGGACCGTTCGCGGCTTCGACGGCCCGCATTCCCTCGCGCAGCAGCTCGCTCGCTCGACGCGACTCACCCTGGAGCATCAGGGTGTGGCCCAGCTCGATGCGCATCCATCCGGCCCAGGCGGAGCCCACATCGAGCTGCGGGGAGCCCAGGGTCCAGACCTCTTCGAGATGCCGCCGGCTCTCGTCGAGTCGCCCGGCACCCCGAGCCAGGATTCCCAGCTCGAGCAACAGCCGGGACATCTCGAGCTCCCGCCCCTCGGGATTCCGCCGCAGCTCCGCGAGCGCACGCATCGAGATCGCTCCGGCCTCCTCGTCCCGCCCGAGTTGCCGCAACACCGTCGACAGCTCCCAGACGGACGCGAGGGTAGATGGGTCGTCCGGGCCCAGTGCGGCGGTTTTCCGCTCGAGCGACTCTCTCAGCACCGACTCCGCGCGCTCGAGCTCTCCGCGCAAGCCGTACACCATACCCAGCGTGGTCAGGCAGCGAAGGGTAAGTACATGGTCGTCGCCGTATGCTCGTCTCGCGATGCCGTGGGCGTAAACGAGTAGCGACTCGGCGGCGGCGAAGTCCCGGCGCAGCATCCGGATGAACCCGACATCGCTCATCGCGACCACACTGTGAGGATGTGCGTCGCCCAGCACCCCGCGGAACAGCCGCGCGGCCTCGGTGATCAGGGAATCCGCCTTCCGATACTCGCCCCGCCCCACCGCGAGGAAGGCCAGCGGAGACAGGCTCTGGGCCAGGATCACGCTGTTGGGGCCGAGGAGCCTTCGCCGGATGGCCAAGGACGCGAGCTGCAGCGACTCGGCCTCGGCGAAGCGGCCGAACCTGGGGAGAATGCGGGCGAGGCCCTCCATGGACAGCGCGGTCTCGACGTGCTCCGGCCCGAGCGCCTTCCGCCTAATCGCGAGCCCGCGCTCGACCGTCTCGAGGGCCTCCCGGTGGCGTCCGCGCCTCTCCAGCACGATGCTCAACGCATTCACGTCGTCCGCGAGCCTCGGGTGATCCGCGTCGAGCGTCTCCTCCTTGATCGCGATGGACGCGCGGAAATAGCGCTCCGCCGAGTCGAACCGGGCGACCATCCGGTTGATCGTGCCGAGCCAGCTCAGCGCCATCGCCGCTTCAGGGGTGCGGGGACCGTAGACCCGCCGGGAGAGATCGAGCGCCGCAGTCATGACGGACTCCGCGGCGAAGTATTGCCCCCGGTTGGTGAGCACGGCGCCGAGAAGGACGAGGCTCGTCGCGACCTCCCGGCTTTCCGCACCGAAGGCCTGACGGCCCAGCGCGAGTGCGCGGGTGGCCATCTCCTGCGCCTCGTCATGGAGCGCGAGATCGAAGTAGAGCTCGCCGAGGCGGTGAAAGATCTCCGCCTGGATCGCGGGCTGGCCGGCCAGCTCCTGTTCCGCACGCTCGACGCCGCGGTCCAGCAGCGCCTTCGAGCTCAGCGTATCGCCCTTGGCGATGTTCGGGTTGGCGACGTCGAGGAGGCTCATGACGAAGGCGCTGATGCGGGTCGCCTTCTGCGCCTCGAGCCGGGCAACGCGGGCCTGCCACGCGAACGCGGCCATTCCCACGACCAGGGCCGCGACGACCGCCGCGCCCCCGAGGACCGCGACGCGATTGCGCTGGACGAACCGCCGCAGGCGGTACCGGCGGGTCTGCGGCGTCGCCTGCACCGGAAGACGGAGCCGCCAGCGCTCCAGATCGTCCAGCAGGGCCTGCGCGGTGCGATACCGCTCCGCCGGCTCCCGGCGGAGCGCCCTCAGGACGATGTGGTCGAGATCCCCGCGCACCTCCGCCCGCCAGCTGCGGTACCGCTCGCCGATGTCCCGCTCCCCGAGGCGGGCGCTGGGGGTCACGGGGTCGTCCTCGAGCACCTGACGAACCGCTTCCGTGATCGAGCGATCCTCCGAGCGGAAGGGTCGCGTGCCGGTGAGCAGCTCGTACAGCACCACGCCCAGGGCGTAGACGTCGGTGGCGGTGGAGATCTGGTCGCCGCGGATCTGCTCCGGCGAGGCGTAGTAGGGCGTCAGCCGCCGGTCCAGGTCGAGGGTGAGCTCGGGGTCGTCACCCTCGCCGCTCACGAGCTTCGCGATGCCGAAGTCGAGCAGCTTCACCCCGCCGCGATCGGAGACGAAGACGTTGCCCGGCTTGAGGTCGCGGTGGATGACGAAGCTCTGGTGGGCGAACTCGACGGCGCGGAGCACCTGCTCGAAGAGCGCGAGGGTGCCGGCCAGGCCCGCCTCGCGCCGCGCGCACCAGGTCGTGATCGGCTCGCCGGAGACGTACTCCATCGCGAGCCACGGCGTCCCGTCGGGTCCGGTGCCGCCATCCACGGCCCGCGCGATGTTGGGATGCTCCAGCCGGGCGAGGATCCGTCGCTCGCGCTCGAACCGCCTGAGCGCTTCTTCCGTATCCAGTCCGCGACGGATGCTCTTGACGGCGACCTGCTGCTCGAAGGCGCCGTCGGCGCGCTCCGCGAGCATCACGGCCCCCATGCCGCCGCGGCCGATCTCCCGGACGAGCCGCCACGATCCGAGCCTGGTGCCTTCGAGCGGGGGAGCGTCGAGCATCTCGTGCTCGAGCACCAGCGCTTCGCCGGCGAGGGTTCGGGGCTGGTGCTCCAGAAAGTCGCCGGCCTCGCTGTCCGCCGCGAGCAGCCGCTCCACGTCCCGGCGAAGGGCCGGATCGCCGCCGCAGGCCCGGTCGAGGAACGCGGGGATGGCGTGCGCCGGCAGCTCCAGCGCCTCGTCCAGGAGGAGCGACACCCGGGACCATCGGGTCGCGGAGGTCGGCTGGTGCGGGGGTGCGGCGACTCGGGGGACCATTATTCGATGACCGGCTCCACGCCCCCGCGGATCGCGTCGAAGAGGAAAGCGCGCGCCTTCCTCCAGTCGCGCTTCACGGTGCGGGGCGAGACCTCCATCACGTCGGCCGTCTCCTCGACCGAGAGTCCGCCGAAGAACCTGAGCTCCACGGTCCGGGCCAGACGCGGGTCGAGCCGTTCGAGGGAGTCCAGTGCCTCGTCGAGCGCCAGCAGCTCCTCGCTCCGTCCCGGATCGCCGATGCGGTCCGGCTCCAGCGAGACGGCGCGCCCGCCGTCCCGCTTCGCGGCCGTCGCCCGGCGCGCATAGTCCACGAGGATCTGCCGCATCGCCCGGGAGGCGACGGCAAAGAAGTGGATGCGATCGTGGTAGGACTGGTGACTGCTGCCGGCCAGCTTGAGGTACCCCTCGTGGACGAGCGCTGTCGTGGACAGCGTGTCGCCGGGCCGCCGGTGGGCGAGCTGCCGATGCGCCCGCTCCCGCAACTCCCCGTAGACCAGCGGGAACAGCCGGTCCAGCGCGGTACGGTCGCCTTCGCGGAGCGCTGCGAGCAGCGCCGTGATCTCGCCCGCAGCTGGCACGGGCCCTCCTCAAGGCTTCTTGAGCTACAGGCCCAACCTACCAGTCGGAGGCGTGGCCGAGCAAGGAACCGGTCATCAGCCGTTGCGGAGGAGCCCAAACGGTGGCAACGTCGGGGCCGATCCGACCGGAGTCATCTCCATGGAGCGCCGGGATTTCGTGAGCCTGATGGCGGCCGCCGGGGCGGCCCCCCTTCCCACCGGGCAGGCCGGACCGCGGGTCAACGGGGACCGCCTCAACCGAAACCTGGCCGAGCTCGCCACCCATGGACGGACCCCCACCGGCACCAACCGGGTCGCGTACACCGACGCCGATCTCGCCGGGCGCCGATTCGCCGTGGACCTCATGGGCCGGGCGGGACTCGAGGTCCGGCAGGACACGGCCGGCAACATCTTCGGCCGGCGCGAAGGACAGGAGCGGGGGCTGCCGGTCATCCTCTTCGGCTCGCACATCGACTCGGTGCCCGACGGCGGCAACTTCGACGGCGACGTCGGCTCGATGGGGGCGATCGAGGTCGCACAGACACTGATCGAGCGGCGCATCCCGACCCGGCACCCGATCGAGGTGGTGATCTTCCAGAACGAGGAAGGCGGAACGGTCGGAAGCAAGCTCATGGCCTCGGGTCTCACGGACGCCGAGCTCGACCGTGTCGCGCGCTCCGGGAAGACGATCCGGGACGGGACCCGGTTCCTGGGCGGCGACCCCGCCCGCCTGGCCGAAGCCCGGCGCCGGCCCGGCGATCTCCTCTGCTACTTCGAGCTCCACATCGAACAGGGGGGCATCCTCGACGAGACGGGCATCAAGATCGGCATCGTCGAAGGCATCGTGGGCATCCGGTGGTTCGAGGTCACCATCAAGGGCTTCGCCAATCACGCCGGCACGACGCCGATGGACCGCCGCCAGGATGCCATGCTCGCCGCGGCAAAGCTCACCGTCGCGGTGAACGACATCATCCGCTCGACGCCGGGCCGTCAGGTCGGCACCGTGGGCCGCCTCCTCGCGACACCGGGCACCGTCAACGTCGTGGCCGGGCAGGTGGTGCTGACCATCGACCTCCGCGACCTGTCGGTCGAGAAGCTGACCACCCTCACCTCCCGCTTCGAGGAGGCCGCCGGGCGCATCGCCACGGAGACCGGAACCACCATCACGTTCCGGCCGCTCTCCACCAACGAGCCGGCGCCGACCGACCGGCGCCTCCGCCGCGTCATCGCGGAGAGTGCGGCCTCGCTGGGGCTGAGCACCCGGGAGATGCCGAGCGGCGCGGGCCACGATGCGCAGGAGGTCGCGGCCATGGCGCCGGTGGCGATGATCTTCGTGCCGAGCGTTCGTGGCATCAGCCACTCGCCGGAGGAGCTGAGCCGCCCCGAAGACATCACCAACGGCGCCAACGTGCTCCTGCAGTCGGTGCTGACGGTGGACCGGCGCGGGCTGGTCCGCTGAACCCCCGGCGAGCCGCGGGGCCGGCGTGAGCCCGGCGGTCCTCACCCTGATCGCCCTCCTGGTGGCGATCGCGCTCTCGATCGCCACGCGACTCAACGTCGGCCTGGTCGCCTTTGCGCTGGCGTGGGTCGTGGGCGTCCACCTCACCGATGTCGGCGCCGACCGGGTCATCGGCGGCTTTCCGGTCCAGCTCTTCCTCACCCTGGCCGGCGTCACCCTCCTCTTCGCGATCGCGGAGGCCAACGGCACCCTGGAGAACCTGGCCCGCCGCGCGGTCCTCCCGGCGCGCGGGCGCTCGGCGATCCTTCCCGTCCTCTTCTTCGTCATCGCGTTCGCGGTGTCCACCGTCGGGCCGGGAGCCATCTCGAGCGTCGCCCTGGTCATTCCCCTCGCCATGGCGATCGGCCATCGCGCCGGGGTCCCGGTGCTGCTCACGGCGCTCATGGTGACCAACGGAGCCAACGCCGGGAACCTTTCGCCCGTGAGCTCCGTCGGCGTGATCGCCAACGGCGCGATGGCCGGCGCGGGCATCGGCGGTCACGAAGCCAAGGTCTGGTTCGCGAACTTCGCGGCCCATCTCCTCGTCTCGGCCGGAGCCCTGCTGGCCTTCGGGGGATGGCGGCGCCGCGAGGCCGAGCCGGCAGAATCCGAGCCGCCGGCCGAGCCGCTCACCCGCGTCCAGTGGCTCACCGTCGGCGTGGTCCTGGCGTGGATTGCCGCCGTCCTTCTGTTCCGGCCGAACCTCGGCCTCTCCGCGTTCGCCGCCGCGGCGCTGCTGCTCGCGTCGAGAGCGGTGACCGAGGCTTCGGCGCTCCGCCGCATGCCGTGGGGCCCGATTCTGATGGTGTCCGGCATGAGCACGCTCGTGGCGCTCCTCGAGGTGACGGGGGGGATGGAGCTCTTCTCCGATCTGCTGGCCCGGCTCGCGACTCCGGCCACCGTCAATGGCGTCATCGCGTTCGTCACCGGCACCATCTCCACCTACAGCAGCACCTCGGGGGTGGTTCTGCCTACCTTCCTGCCGACCGCTCCCCTGATCGTGGAGCGGCTGGGCGGCGGCGACCCCCTGGCGGTCGCCCTCAGCATCAACGTCGGGTCCTCGCTGGTGGACGTGTCGCCGCTGTCGACCCTCGGCGCCCTCTGCGTGGCGGCTGTGAGCGACGGCGTGGCAGCGGAGCGGCTCTTTCGTCGTCTCCTCATCTGGGGAGTATCCATGACCGTCGTGGGAGCGGTCATCTGTCAGGTGCTGGCGGGACCGCTCGCGAGGGCGTAGGGACTAGGGACTGGGGACTGGGGACTGGGGACTGGGGACTGGGGACTAGGGGTTGGACAACAGACAGGAGGCGGACAATGACCAGGAACCGGACCGCGCGTCGGGCGCGCGCGTGGCTGCTGCTCACTATCGCGCCACTCGCCGGAGGCTGCGTGCTCGGCGCCGCGGCCGCGGGCGCGGGCGGCGCGGTCTACGTCAGCGAACGAGGCGCCGAAGCGGTGGTGGACGCCTCGGTCGACAAGACGTTCGAGGCGGCGCGCCAGACGTTCCGCGAGATGAACATCGACGAGTCCAGGACCACGTCCGAGGAGAACGGCGGCGTGACCAGGAAGGAGCTCTCGGGCACGACCGCGGAGCGGGAGATCGAGGTCGAGATGGAGACCCAGGGCGCCGGCACCAAGGTCGAGGTCGTCGCTTCCAAGTCCCGGGTGACCTGGGACAAGGACATGGCCAAGCGGATCCTCGAGCGAATCGTTCAGCTGTCGAAGTAACGGTACGGCTGGTGTGCGGGGCCCGGGCGGGCGAGAATTGGAGGACTTCTCGCCCGCCTTCGCTCTTCTTCCGGAGGGCCCCATATGCGCCGGCTCCTGCTCGTCCTCGTCGCCCTGGCGGCGATCGCCGCGCCCCTCGCCGCCCAGTCCGGGGTCGTCAAGCGGAACGTCTGGCTACGCGACGGACCCTCGACTTCCCACACCGAAGTCCGGAAGCTCCTCCCGGGCGACGAGTTCGTCCTGCTCCAGGCGGGCCTCACCGACGGCTATTACAAGGTCCAGGCGGCGACCGGAGAGGATGGCTGGCTCTGGCACAAGAACGTCCGCATCCTGAACGACGGAGGGAGCGGCGGCGCCGGCGGCGCTGCGCCCGCACCGGCCGGCCCGCCGGAGACGTTCAACGGCTGCGCGCCGGAGGGAAACGCGCAGAGCGACCGGCGCAAGGCGCTCAACCGGCTCAAGAACCGGAACCTCCCGCCGGCGGCGTCCGACCTGGACGCGAGCCTCACGCTCGCCGCGATGCTCGCGACGGGAAACGACGCTCAGCGCTGGAGCACCAGCCGGGGCGGGGCCGTGACCGGGTTCGTGATCGAGGTGAAGGCGGGATCGAAGGAGACGGTGAACTGCGGGGCGAGCGGGGTCGGCAGCACCGACGCCCACATCGAGCTCGTGGCGAATGCAGAGACCACGGCGAAGCGCCGCCGGGTGATCGTTGAAGTCACGCCCCGGTGGCGGTCGTTCCGCTCAGGGCAGGGCGAAGACTGGTCCACCGCGGCGCTGCGCACCCGCCTGGTGGGCAAGTGCGCGGCGTTCACGGGCTGGCTTTTCTTCGACGACGAGCACGACGACGAGGCGGCCAACACCGCCGCGGCCGGCGCGACCAACGTCTGGCGCGCCACGGCCTGGGAGATTCACCCGGTGACGGCGATCCAGGTCGTGCCCTGCCCCAACTGACTCAGGGCGCGGCGCCGATCGTCACGTAGCGCTCCAGCCGGGCCACCTCCGCGGGCTTCACGTACTTCCCGATCTCGCGGCGGAACTGCTCGATGCCCCGGTACGGGCGGTATTCCTTGAACTCGTGCAGCATCCGGCGACCGATGCCCGGAATCGAGAGAATGTCCTCGTCGCTCGCGGTGTTGAGATCGATCGGGACGAAGACGTACTGCTCGAGCCGGGCGAGCTCCGTCGCGTTCACGTACTTGCCGATCTCCCGGCGGAACTGCGCCAGCGCCTTGTAGGGACGGTACTCGAGGAACTCGCCCAGCATCCGCTGGCCGACGCCGGGAATCGTCAGGATCTCTTCCCGCGTCGCGCTGTTCAGGTTGATCTGCACGAACACCTTGCGGTAGGTCTCCACGAGCTGCTCCGGCTTGAGCTTCCCGGTCAGGTGCGCGTGGAAAGCGGCCTGCGACAGCAACGGCCGCGCCGCCACGATCCCCTTCGCGAGCTCGGCGCCGAGCGCCGGCACGGCGGCCAGCTGCTCCTCCGTCGCCAGGTTGGGATCCAGCAGGTCGTTCATCTTCCCCGCCTGCGCGGCGAGGCCGGATGCGGCCGGGAGAGCGAGCAGGAAAGCGAGGGCGAACGGGCGAGCGACCATCAGGACGACTCCGCGGTTCCGGCCCCCGCTCGGGCGGCGCGGGAGGCGCCGAGCGCGGGGTGCCTGAAAGTGTAGGCCAGACCCAGCAAACCTAGCTGCACCATCGTCCCGGGGGCGAGCGCGGGGGTGGCGCCCGCCATGGAGTCGCGGAACAGTGCCCATCCCCGAAGAGCCGGCGACATCTCCAGCTCGAACTCCGCGTTCCCCCGGTAGTGCAGGACGAGCCCCAACAGCCCGCCCGCGATCGAGAGCACCATCACCCCCTGAAAGACGCGCAGGCTGGGCACACCCGGGTCGAGCCCATGCCAGGCCAGGACGACGAGGGACGCGGCGAGCAGCGCGATCGGAGTCCACTGGGTCCAGCCGTCCCAGTGCTCGAGCAGCAGCAGCTCGATGAGCGTACCGGCCGTCCCGAATACGAAGATCGCCAACAGGAAGGTGCGGAGGCGTGCGAATCCGCCGGCCTCCGCCGCCGGTCCCGGCATCCCGTCTCCCGAGTCCAAGAGTCGGTCGAAGCTGTCCGGGACCGCCCCGGGGAGCAAGGGTGAGGATCACAGCCGATTCACCGGCCCTGTGCATGCCGAACGCGGACACCGGCCGGTCTTGAGTACGGGAGAAATCGGCGCTTACTTCTCCCGATCGGCGGGCGCCTGCGCGCCCTGACTCCGCCCCAACCCAAGGGAAACCGACATGAGGTTCACCGGACGCTTCGCGGCCGCGTCACTCGTCACTCTCGCGCTGGCCGGCTGCAGTCGCTCCACCGCCTCGGGTCCGGCAGCGGCCCCGGGACCAGAGCCCAGCCGGACCGGCGCGGGCACGCCCGCGCAGCCCGGCGCGGGCCAGGCGCCGGCAGGCCAGGGCCAGGACACGGCCCGCGCCGGCCCTCCCGGCGATCCGGCGCCCCGCCCGTACAACCGCGTCATCACCCAGCAGGCGCGGTCGCGCGACGGCCTCTTCAAGACCCATCGCATCGGGAGCCGGCTCTACTTCGAGATTCCGCGTTCGGCGCTCAACACCGATCTCCTGCTGGTCACCCGCGCCTCCCGCGTCCCGGTGAACCAGGGGTATGGCGGCCTGCAGGTGGCGCAGAACCTGGTGCTCCGCTGGGAGCGTCGGGACAACCGCGTCTTTCTCCGCACCGTTTCGTACGAGACGGTGGCCGACTCCACCAACCCGATCTATCGCGCGGTCCTGAGCGCCAACGCGCCCGTCATCATCGGCGCGTTCAACGTGGAGGCCTACGGACCCGACAGCGCCGCCGTCATCGAGGTCACCCGCCTCTACACCGCACCGCCGCCGGAGCTGGTGCAGGCCGCGCGATCGCGCACGCCGCCCGACGCGAACCGGTCGTTCATCGAGCGTTCACTCTCCTTCCCCACGAACGTGGACGTGGAAGCCACGCTCACCTACGCGCCGCCGGCCGCTCCGCCCACGCCGGGGCAGGCCGCCGCCGGAACCGCGAGCATCACGATGTACTGGAGCATGATCAAGCTGCCGGAGCGGCGGATGATGCCGCGGCTCGCCGACAAGCGGATCGGCTTCTTCAGCATCGACCAGATCGACTACAGCCGGCCGGAGCAGCGCTCCCAGACCCGCGAGTACGTCGTCCGGTGGCGGCTCGAGAAGAAGGACCCCAACGCCGCCATCTCCGAGCCCGTGAAGCCGATCACCTACTACATCGACCCGGCGACGCCGGAGTGGCTCAGGCCCTACGTGCGCAAGGGCATCGAAGCGTGGCAGCCCGCCTTCGAGGCCGCCGGGTTCCGCCGCGGGATCGTCGCGGCCGACGCGCCCTCGCCGTCGCAGGATCCCGACTGGGCGCCGGAGGACGCGCGGTATTCCGTGGTCCGCTGGCTCCCGTCGACCATCGAGAACGCGGTGGGGCCCAACGTCCACGACCCCCGCACCGGCGAGATCCTCGAGGCCGACATCTACATGTATCACAACATCATGACCCTGCAGCGGTCGTGGTACTTCACCCAGGTCGGTCACCTGGACCCGCGGGCGCGGCTGTGGCCCTATCCCGACTCGCTGATGGGCCGGCTGGTGGAGTTCGTCGTGGCGCACGAGGTGGGGCACACCCTCGGCTACCAGCACGATCAGAAGGGCAGCTCGACCTATCCCGTGGACTCGCTGCGGAGCCGCACCTGGGTCAAGCGGATGGGACACGCGCCGTCCATCATGGACTACTCGCGCTTCAACTACGTGGCGCAGCCCGAGGACCGGATCGACCTCGAAGATCTGGTCCCGCGCATCGGTCCGTGGGACACGTACATCACCCGCTGGGGCTACACGCCGATTCCGGCGGCGCGTACGCCCGACGACGAGTGGGTGACCCTCAACCGCTGGTCGCGGGAGCAGGACTCCGTCCCGTGGTACCGCTTCAACATGTCCGACTCGCGCGGCGCCGATCCCGGCGACCAGACCGAGGCCGTCGGTGACGCCGACCCGGTGAAGGCGACCGGATGGGGCATCAGGAGCATCAAGCAGATCATGCCGCTGGTGGTGCCGGCGACCGTGCGCGAGGGCCGCGACTACGACGACCTGAGCCTGATCTACGGCCGGCTCATCAACCAGTGGGCCGCCGAGCTCCGGCACGTGGCGATCATGGTCGGCGGCGCCGAATCGCAGGAGAAGTACGCCGGCCAGCAGGGGCCGAGGTACACGCCCTGGCCGAAGGCCCGGCAGAAGGAGGCCGTGCGATTCCTGTCGGCCAACGCCTTCGCCACGCCGACCTTCTTCATCACGCCCGACATCCTCCGTCTCATCGAGGTCGAGGGCGCGCTTCGGCGCATCAACCAGGCGCAGACCGGGGTCCTCAACACCCTCTTCAACGACCGGCGGCTCGAGCGGATCATCGAGTTCGACGCCCTCGCCGGGAACCGAGCCGACGTCTATTCGCTCACCGAGATGCTGGGCGACGTGCGCGGCGGCGTCTGGGGCGAGATCGGCGGGTCCAGGGTGACGATCGATCCCTTCCGGCGGGAGCTGCAGCGGAGCTACCTCACCCTGGCGAGGAACAAGGTGAACCCGCCGCCGTTCACGCCGCCCGCCGGCGCGCCCCCGCAGTTCATCGCCCAGCTCGGGCCCGCCCGGGCCACGAGCGACATCAAGGCCGCCTTCCGGGCGGAGCTTCGCACGCTCGACGGCGACCTGCAGCGGGCGATGGGCCGCACCGGCGATCGGATCACCCAGGCGCACCTGCAGGACGCCAGGGACCAGATCCGCGACATCCTCGATCCGCCGCGTTAGGGTGAAACGTTTTCACGCCGCAGCATCGCGAAGGCCCGGTGCAATACCGGGCCTCTCGTTTTCCCCGGACCAGGCCATCTACCGGCTCAGCCCGTAGACCAGATAGTTGATCGCGAGCTTGTAGGCTTCGTTGGTGACGTTGACCGGCCACCAGGGCGCCTCGCCGCCCGAGTGCTCCATGTAGTCGCCGATGTCGTTGTTGTAATTGACGACCACGGTGAGCCGGCGGGAGGGGTCGTTGTCCTCGTAGATGCCGTAGAACTCCGACTTGAGCCAGGGATCGTGCGGGTAGACCATGTCGAGCGCGGCGATCCGGAAGAACGAGTCGAAGATGGGGTGGGAGACGTCGAGCGGATGGATCACCGCGCCGGGTAGGACCCGCCGGATCTGGGTCTCGAAGTTGTGCCACTCGCTCCGCATGAAGTCATCGACGATCAGAAACCCGCCCTTGGCGAGGTAGGTCCGGAGTCCCCGGGCCTCCGCGTCGCTCGGGTACCAGTAGCCCGGCTCCGACAGGTAGGCGACCGGGAACTTGAGCAGCTCGGGATCGTCGAAGGTGAAGATGTTGCTCGCGGTCGCGTGCGGCCGGAGCGCGGTGATCTCCCGGACCATGAGCATGAGGTTCCGCTCCATGGTCGGATAGTCGAACTCCCAGCCGCTCCGCCCGTAGACCGTGTACCGGATCCGGGCGAAGGTGACACGGCCGTCGTAGGGAATGTTCGGCTCGATCTGGACGCGCCATCCTCTTCCCCACTGCCCCGCGAGCTCGGCCGTACCGAGCGCGGCGGCGAGCAGCGCGGCGAGGAAGGGAATCCGGTGTCGCCGAACACGGGGGAACGTCACGAGCGTCGACCTCGAGGAGGGCCGGTACCGAACAATATCGCGGTATTGACGTCCGGGCGGAGTGCCCCCCGACCAGGTAGTTTGACTCTTTCATGAACGGCGGTTTCGACCTTCAGGCGGCACTGCAGATCGCGATCGGCGCCCTGGCCGGTCTGGCTGTGGGCATCGAGCGCGAGTGGTCGAGCCACGCCCGCGGCGCGAGCGTGCAGTTCGCCGGGGTGCGCACCTTCTTCGTGCTCGGTCTCCTCGCCGCAATCGCCGGCTGGTTCTTCGGCACGGGCCGCGAGGCGCTGGGCGTCGTCCTCATCTCCGGCGCGACCCTGCTCACCCTCGGCGGATATCTGCTGGCCTCCCGCGCGGGCGAGGAGGGGGTGCATGGCACGACGGAGGCCGCCGCGCTCCTCGTCCTTGCGCTGGCTGCCGCCGCGGGGATGGGACACTACCAGCTCACCGCGGGCGCCACCGCGGTCACCCTGCTCGCGCTGCACGAGAAGAGCCGCATTCACGACGTGGTCCAGCGCATCGGCGAGCACGAGATGCTCGCGGCGCTCCAGTTCGCCGTGCTGGCGCTGGTGATCCTGCCGCTCCTTCCGGAGGGACCCTACGGACCGTTCGGCGGGATCCGGCCGCGCGCGCTCTGGATCGTGGTGCTGCTCTTCTCCGGACTCAACTTCGCGGGATATCTGGCGCGTCGCGCGGTGGGCGACGCGGCCGGCTACGGCGTGACGGGACTGCTGGGCGGTCTGGTCTCGTCCACCGCCGTCACCCTCAACCTGTCGCCGCTGAGCCGGAAGGAGCCGGCCCTCGCCCGCCCGCTCGCGATCGGCGTGCTCGCCGCGACCACGATCATGCTGCCCCGGGTGTTGCTCATCGCGTTCCTGCTCAATCCGGACGTCGGTCTCGCCCTCCTGCCCTACCTCATCCCTCCGCTGCTCGTCGGAGTCGCGCTGGTCGCCGTCCCGTTCGTCCGCGAGATGAAGCACCGTCGGAAGAGCAGCGCCGCCGGCGAGCCGCGGAACCCGCTCGGGCTGTGGTCCGCCATCCGGATGACGCTGATGTTCCAGCTCGTGCTGATGGTCGTGCACGTCGTGCGCGAGCAGTTCGGTGCCGGTGGCGTGCTCTGGTCCGCGGGTCTCGTCGGGCTCACCGACCTGGACGCGCTCACGATGGCGATGACGCGTCTCGGGGAGCAGGAAGGGATGCTCGCCACCGCGGCGAGGGCCATCGCGATCGGCGTGCTCTCGAACACGCTGTTCAAGGGAGGCCTGGCGGCGGCTCTCGGCCGGGAGAATTACCGGAAGCTGGCGGTCGGCGGGCTGGTGCTCGTCGCCGCGGCGGTCGGCGCGGCGCTCTGGATCGGGTGGTAGCTCCGCCCGATCGGCTGCGGGACGAGACCGGGGCCCGCCCTGGCGGGTTAGGCTCGGCTCAGCCGGCGCTCCGGTGCCTCGCGAGCCACGTGCGGGCCGCGCGGAGCCGCGGCGCGAACGGGGGATCCGCCCGCTCCCAGGCGTCCGCCACAGCGCGATAGTGGGCGGCGGCGCTGTCCGGCCGTCCCGCCCGGTCGAACGCCTGGGCCAGCAGCTCGTGGAGCTCCGTGCGGGTGATGTAGAGGTTGGACCCGTCGATGCCGCCGCGCAGCGCGGGCTGCACCGCCGCGACGGCCTCCTCCGCCCGGCCGAGAGCGAGCAGGCTGCGCCCCAGCTCGTAATTGATCCGCGTGAACCCGTAGGTCGGTGAGTAGTGTGCCTGCCGGAAGAGCTGGACCGCCTCGCCGTGCCGCCCCTCGCGCGCCGCCAGCAGGCCCCGCAGAAAGTATGGCAGCCCGGGGTCCCGACCGTAGAGACTCCCGGCCGAGATCGCTCCGACGCTGTCGGCCAGGGCTCGAACCCGCGCGGTGTCGCCGGCCGCGGCGGACGCGGTCGCGGAGAGGGTGAGCCACCAGGAGACCGTGCGGGCCCGCCGCCCGGGAAACGAATCCGCCCGAAAGCCTGCGCTGATCGCGTGGAACTGCCGCGCCGCGTCGCGGAACCGTCCCGCGTCGAAGGCGAGGATCGCCTGGTTGATCGGATCGGACGGCAACGTATCGCTCGCCTGCACCAGCATCTGGCCCGACCCCCCGCGGCCCAGCACCTCGGCCGCCTCCCGGAGCCGGCCCCGGTTCCGAAGAACGATCAGAAGATACCAGCGGGCCGAGCCCCGGGTCTCGGGCCGCGGCGAGCCCAGCATCGCCCGCAGCGCCTGCTCCGCCTCGGCGTAGTGGCCTTGCATCGCGAGGCTCAGCATCGAGCCTTCGCGGTCCGGCGGCCTCCCCAGGGCGACGGCGCGCGGCCAGACCTGACCGGCTTCCTCCCATCGCCCCAGCCGCTCGAGGAACGGCGCGAGATCGGCCCAGCCGTTGGGATCGTCGGGACGAAGCCTCACCCACCGCCGGAGTGTGCGCTCGGCCGCCCCGGTGGAGTCCCACCACTGATAGACACCGGTCAGCTCGGCGAGCGCGTTGCACAGCCGGCAGGGCTTCCTCGGTGAGGCGAGTGCCGCCGAATCGAGCGCGATGGCCCGGTTGTACGCGGCGACCGCCGGGCCGAAGTCGCCCGCGGTCGCCCGGATGGTCCCGATCAGCCGCTGCGCCTCCGGATCGTCGGGAAGCAGGACGGCGAGCGTGTCCGCGACCGCCACCGCCCGGATCTCCTGCGTGACCCAGGCATATCGCGCGGCGATCAGGTGCCGCACGCGGGCGGGGGAGCGCGACGCGCGATCCCGGGCGCGGCGAAGGAACACCGGGACGCTGTCCGGGTAGAGATCGAGAGAGCTCAGCGCGGCGTAGTACGTGGCCATGACGAAGTCGGGATCCTCGTCCATCGCCGCGCGGAGCAGCCGGTACGCCGCCGCATGGTCGGCCTGGAAGTGCGCGCGCAGCGCTTCCTCGTAGAGCCGGTACGCGATCGGGGAGCGGGTCGTGGCCTCCGAGACCGAGCCGGCCGGTATGGCAACCCGGAGATCGGCAGCGATTGCTGCGGTGGCGCTGTCCACCAGCGCATATCGGTCCGGGGCCGTCACGCGATACGCGTTGAGCACGAGCCCTCGCCGGAGATCCACCCGCGACAGCTCGAGGGCGAGGAGGCCGGGGCCCGCCCGCAGATGACCCTCGAGGATCTCGGTGGCTCCCGCCCGGCGGGCGGCCTCTCCGTAGCCACCGGCTCGACTCACACCGGCGTCCGGCATCATCTCGAGCACCCGGGAGTTGGCGAGCACCGAGAGACCCTCGATCCGGCCGAGGTTGGTGGCCAGCATATCGATGAGCACGCCCCCTATGCGGAGCGAGTCCGGCAGCCCCGCTTCGCCCACGAATCCGACAGCGAGAACGCGCGACGGCGCTTCCGCCTCTCCTCTCGCCCGCCAGAGCGCCAGTGCCGCGAGCCCCAGGGCGGCCGTCACCACGCCCGCCAGGACCAGCCGTCTGCGTGGTGACGCCTTTGCTCTGGGCCCGACCGCCGGCAGGTACGCCGGACGGGGGCCCGGAGCGAGTGTGGGTGCGGCTCGCGGCTCCGGAGCGGGAGGCGCCATCGCCCTGAGCTCACGCACCATCTGCTGCACCTGCGGGTCGGGATCGGCCTCCAGCACCCGCCGAACGTTCGCCTCGTGGGTGCGGGCGAACGCCAGCGCCTCCGCCCGCTCTCCCCGCGCGCTCAGCGCCTTCAGATACGCCAGGGCGTGTCGGCCGCTCACCGGATCGAGGAGGGTGAGCTGGCGCCGGCGCGCGAGAGCGGAGTCGGCATCGCCCGCGGCTTCGGTGTCACGGGCGAGGCCTTCGAGCAGAGTCATCGCGAGGGCCGCGAGCCGGCCCCGCTCCTCCTCCACCCAGCGCTCGAACTCGGGCGCGTTCGAGAGATAGAAGCCGTCGAGAAATGGCCCGGTCACCAGGTCCGCGGCCCGTCCCCGGTCGCCGGCGCCGAGCGCGGCGTGGAGCTCCGAGACATCCGCCCCGAGTACCGCGAGATCGAGCCGGAGGTCGGCGCCGGTACCGCGCACCGGATCACGGCCGAGTTCGTGGCGGAGCGAGTAGAGCGCCTGCCGAAGGGAATGACGGGCGGCTTCCTCGTCCGAGTCCGGCCAGAAGAGGCCAAGGAGCCGCTCCCGGGTCACCCCCCGCGGTGTCGCGGCGGCGAGCACGGCGAGGAGAGCCAGCCGCTGCGGCCGGAGGCGGATGGGGGTCGAGCCGTCGTCGGCGACGAGACTCAGACCCCCGAAGGTGATGAGGCGTGGCATCGGGACCTGACCGGGAGTATCGGAGCCCCGAACCTCCTTGTCAAATCACGATTCCGCAACGAGTTGACGCTGATGACGAGGGCCTGACGGAGCGCTGCCGACCGCCGGAGAGATTGCCCGCCCACACACTGCAAGCCGAGGATCGCGATGCGTCCACTCTCCGGCCGGAACCGGTCCGGTGCAATCGTTCTGGTGCTCACCCTCCATGCCCTCACCGCCGCGGGAGCCCAGCTGCCCGGTACCCCGGACGCGTCGGCCACTCCCGAGCAGGTCGCCGAGTTCCGCGCCCGGCCCTGCCCCGCGGGTTTGGTCAGGATGCCGGACTCGGACATCGGGAAGATGCAGGCGGGTATTACCCACGAGCAGTACTGGCTCGCCGCCGCGACGGTTGATCAGATGAAGAACCGGCCGGAGTACCAGGCCCAGTTCGACGCGGCCGTCGCCCAGGCGCGTGCGCAGGCCGTGAGCAGCGGCGACGCCGCCGAATTCGAGCGCACCGTGGCGGCGATGCGGAACGATCCCGCGGTCTCGATGCGGTGCCGGCACGGGGGGAGCCCGGGAATGCCGTCGGCGGGCCCCGGTGCCGCCGGCATGGCCGCGATGATGCCGATGGCCGGCATGGGCGGAGTGCCCGGAATGCCCGGGATGACCGGAATGCCCGGGACGAACATGCAGGCGATGCTCACCCAGAATCTCACCAGCTCCCTCTCGATGATGGGCCCCACCGCCCAGCTCGCCGCGTTAGCGGCCCCGATCGCGGTGCCGCTCGCGTCGAAGGCGCTCGGCGGGATGTTCTCGAAGAAGCCGAAGACGCCGGAGCAGCTCGCGAAGGACTTCGAGAAGAACGGCGAGCTCGCCGTCGACGGCCTCAAGTTCTCCGAGGGGGATGCCGCTCCCGGCGGGAACGACCTCGCCACGCGGCTGTCGACGCTCACCACGGCGCTCGGCACCCTCGAGGGGACGTTCCTCCTCTACGTCCAGCCCGAAGCGGCGAAGGACGCGGAGCCCGATCTCGCGCTCGCGGCCGAGCGCGCGGAACACGTGCTCACCCAGCTGCGGGCGGCCGGACTGGCGGGAGAGCGGATCGAGATGGCCAAGGAACGGCCGGCCCACGCGAAGTTCGGCGCCACCGCCAAGCCGGGTCAGGCGAAGGTCTACCTGATCCGGAAGCAGCCATGATCAGGGGCGTGGCTGACGATTCAGGAGCGGGAGGAGGCCGGCACCGGAGTCCCCTGCAGCGATTCGAGCAGCGCCTGGAGCACCCCGAAATCGACCGGCTTCACCAGGTGGTGGTCGAAGCCCGCGTCGAGTGATGCCCGTCGGCTTCCCGCGAGCCCGAGCCCCGTGAGCGCGATCAGCACGAGGCCGTCGTATCGGGGATCCGCGCGCAGCCGCTGCGCCACCTCGTAGCCGTTGAAACCAGGCATGTCGAGGTCGAGGAAGACGATGGACGGGCTGGCCACCCGCGCGAGCTCGATCGCCGAAGCCCCGTCGTAGGCCACCTGCACGGCCGAGCCGGTGAGGCCGAGGAGCATCGCCAGGCTGTCCGCCGCGTCGCGGTTGTCGTCGACCACGAGAATCCGTTGCACCGGCGGAACGATCAGCGTCTCGCTCCTGCCTCGCCCCTGAGCGGTGCCCGTACCCTCCGGATCCGCCAGCGCCAGCCGGACCACGAACTCGCTCCCGCGTGACGCACCGCCGCTCGACGCGGTCACCGTGCCTCCGTGCGCGGTCACGAGCGTGCGGACCAGGCTCAGGCCGATCCCCAGCCCGTCCTTGGCCTGCCGGACCAGGCTCGGCCCTCTCGCGAACATCTCGAACACCCGGGGGAGCATGTCGCGCGGGATGCCGATGCCCGTGTCGCGCACCGAGACCGCCACGTCGCCGCCCTCGCGCACGGCGCGCACGGTGATGCGCCCGCCGTTCTCGGTGTACTTGGCGGCGTTGTTCAGCAGATTGGTGAAGATCTGGCTCAGGCGGATCGAGTCGCCGCAGACGACGAGAGGCTCCTCCGGCAGCGACACCTCGAGGAGGTGACCTGCCGATTCGATCATCGGACGGCTCGTCTCGATGGCATGCCGGATGACGGAGGCGATCTCGATGTACTCCTTCTTGAGCTCGAGCGCCCCGCGGCTGATCCGCGAGAGCTCGAGCAGGTCGTCCACCAGGCGGACCATGTGGGCCACCTGGCGCTCCACCATATCGAGCACCCGCTCCGCCGCGGCGCCGGAGCCGCCCGTCATCCGCAGCACATGGAGGCTGTTGCAGATCGGGGCCAGCGGATTCCGGAGCTCGTGGGCCAGCGTCGCGAGGAACTCGTCCTTGCGCCGATCGGCCTCCCGGAGGCTGGCCTTGGCGGCATGGAGCTCGGTGATGTCGAGGATGCCGGCGACGGCTCCGCGCGTGGCGCCGCCGGCGTCGTAGAGCGGCTGGGCCGACACGACCACGTGCAGCGTAGTCCCGTCGTCCAGCTCGAGATCGACCTCTTCGCCCATCACGATCGCGCCCCGCGCCGCCCGCTGAATCGGGAGATCGCCGATCGGCACCTCCTTCCCGTCCTTCAGCACGCGGAAGCGGGCGGACAGCTCGTTGGTGGGCACGGTCTTCCAAAAGTCGGCCTCGGAAGGCATCCGGAGGAGCCGCGAGGCCGCCAGGTTGCCGGTGATCCGCCGGCACTCCGGATCCTCGGCGATGAAGACGGCAACCGGCAGCGTCTCGAGCAGGGCATGCAGGTTTTCCTTCTGTTCCCGCACCAGCGTCTCGGACCGCTTCCGGTCAGTGATGTCCCGCGCCACCTTGGACGCCGCGACGATGCGCCCCGCGCCGTCCCGGACCGGCGAGACCGTGAGGGAGACGTCCAGGCGACGGCCGTCCTTCGCGATCCTGACCGTCTCGAAGTGCTCGATCCGTTCGCCCCGCCGGAGGCATTCCAGGATCAGGTCTTCCTGGTCCTGCAGCTCCGGCGGAATGATCATCCGCACCGGCTGGCCGACCGCTTCCTCGGCGGTGTACCCGAACAGTCGCTGGGCGCCGGCGTTCCAGGAGAGGATGGTGCCGTCGAGCGTCTTGCTGACGATCGCGTCCTCCGACGAATCGACGATCGCGGCGAGCAGGGCTTGGGCCCGCTCCAAGTGACCAGGATGACCGATAGCGCTCCACTCGGGACTTGGCCCGATCGTCCTGCTCAGGCGGGACGAATCCGATTCGGAGCGTGCCATGGCCAACCCTCTTGTGAACGCGTTGCAATCCGACAGGATACCGGGATTGGGGATTCTGATTCAAGGACGAGGAAGGGCGTCGGTCGTGCACTCCTCCAGCTTTCGCAGTCTCGGCACGTGGCGGCCGCCCTCGAACGGCGTCGTCAGCCAGACGTCGACGATCCGGAGCGCGAGCGCCTCGGGAATCAGCCGCTCGCCCAGCGCGAGCATGTTGGCGTCGTTGTGCGCCCGGGCCAGCCGCGCCGACTCCTCGCTCCAGCAGAGGGCGCAGCGCACGCCCCGATGCCGGTTGGCGGCCATCGCCTCGCCGTTTCCCGAGCCGCCGAGCACGATGCCCCGCTCACAACGCCCGCCCGCGACCGCGGCGGCAGCCGGATGCACGAAGTCGGGGTAATCGACCGGATCGGGAGACGACGTGCCCAGATCCAGCACCTCGTGGCCCAGCCCGGCAAGATGACCCGCCAGGATCGTCTTGTAGCGGAAGCCGGCGTGGTCGGAGGCGATCACGATGCGCATCGCGGCGGCTAACGCATCAGGAGGGCCGTGGCGATCGCGCCGATCACGGCGCCCACGGAGACCCCGACTCCAAGCAGGATCGAGTATACCCGCCGCCGCGAGGCCTCCGGGTCGACCCTGGGGGCGAGCCAGACTTCGGAAATGGGGAAGGACCGCGAATAGCCCCAGCCGTCGTTCAGCTTGACGCGCTGCTTCGCGGCGTCGTAGCCCACCACCGTGCAGGTCCACTGACCCCACATAGGCCAGAGACAGACGACCCGCACCCCCGGGAGAAACGCGCAGGGCCGGATCTCGTCGAGGCGCACCGTGTGCTCGCTGCCGCGGAGGAACCGGACCCTGGCGCTGTCCTCCGAGACGTCCAGCACCTGGGCGACGTAGGACTTGCCGTCGGCGGACCGAGCCCAGGCGAGCGAGCCGACCGCCGGCGGACCCGCGGGGAGATCGAGCCGTTCGCTCAGCGCGCGCTCGACCGCCTGGCGGGAGATCCCGACCTCCTCTGCGGCGCCGATCATCCGCTCGACCTCGGCGTTCCACGCCTGACCCCGCCGGCTGGTGCGGTCGATCTCCTCGGCGCGCGCGAGGACGTCGCGCAGCTCCTCGTCGGTCAGGCCCACGACTAGACCACCGGCGCCCACGCCGGCGCGTACGCCCGACCCCAGAGCTTCATCGCGCCCGCATCACCCAGAATGTGCCCCGACGCCGGATCCGTGCGCAGCTTCCTGCCCGTCTGCTGAGCGATGTTGCCCAGATGACAGAGGAGGTTGGTCCGGGCGCCGTCCTCGATCGGTGCCATGAGCCGGCCCCCGGTGCGGACCGCGTCGACGAAGTTCGCGAGATGGAGGCCCGTGAGCGTGTCGTCCGCGCTCACGTTGACCGCATCGGTCGGAGTCCCGGCCTTCTCCTCCCGGACCAGCGTGCCCTTGAGGTCGTACACGGCGTAGCCGTCCTGGTCGAGGATCATGCTTCCCGAGGTGCCCAGGACGGCCACCCCGCGGGCGCGGCCATGGGTGGGCAGCCCGTTGCAGCTCTGCCCCTGCCAGATGATGGTCTTTCCGCCGGCGAACTCGAACGTGGCTTCCTGGGTGTCGGGAAACTCCCAGTCGTCCGCGAAATGGTGCCGGCCGCCGGTGGAGAGCACCGCCACGGGGTAATCGACGCCGAGCGCCCACCGGCAGACGTCGATCTCGTGGGTTCCGTTGTTGTTGATCTCGCCGGTGCCCCAGCGCAGGAACCAGTGCCAGTTGTAGTGGATGAGGTTGTCCCGATACGGCGTGCGGGGCGCGGGCCCCTGCCAGAGCTCGTAGTCGAGCGTGGCGGGGACGGGCGCCGGCTTGCCCTTCCCGATCGTGCCGCGGGTGTTGGCGTACCAGGCGCGGGCCAGGTAAGGCGCCCCGATCGCGCCGTCGCGGATGGCCTGCATCGCCTCCTGCAGCCGCGGCGACGAGCGGCGCTGGGTGCCGACCTGCACCAGACGGCCGTGCTTCCGCTGGGCCTGGACCAGCAGCTCGCCTTCGCGCGGGTTATGCCCCGCGGGCTTCTCCAGGTAGACGTGCTTCCCCGCCTGCAGCGCCAGGATCGCGGCCGGCGCGTGCCAGTGGTCGGGAGCGGCGATGACGATCGCGTCGATGGCCTTGTCGTCGAGCATCCGCCGGACGTCGGCGACACCCTTCGGCGCCCGCGCCGGCAGCCCTTCCACCGCCGCCACGCTCTTCGCGAGCACGGCAGCATCGACGTCGCAGAGGCACGCCAGCTCCACCCCCGGCAGCCGCGCCAGCCCGCGCGCGAGCACGATTCCGCGTCCGTTGAGGCCCATGACCCCGACGACGACTTTCTCGCTCGGTGCGGCGCCGAACGCCAGGAGCGGCGACGCGTACGAGCTCGTCGCGAGGCCGATGCCGGTGGCCGAGGCGGCGCGCAGAAAGCCCCGCCGGTCCACGCCGGATTCCCCGTTCATGGTGTCCTCACGGGTCGAGAATGCGGATCTTGAGGCTTCGGAACCAGACTTCCTCGTTGTGATCCTGGAGGATGATGTGACCGGTGCGCCGTGCGGCGAATCCCTCGATCGTGCGGTACTTGCTCTTCGCCAGCACCGAATCCATCCGCGGCGTACCGAGCTCGAACTCCACCACCTTGTGCCCGTTGAGCCAGTGCTCGCCGTGGGGCCCGCGGAAGACGATGCGCGCGTGGTTCCACTGCCCGACCGGCGCGAGGCGCTTCGCAGGACCCGGCGCGATGAGGTCGTAGAGGGCCGCGGCCCGGTGCGTCGCGAGGGCGTTGTCGCTGTTGAGCGAATCGTCGAGCACCTGGTACTCGAAGCCGAGGGCCGCGTGGTTGGACGCTTTCGCGAGCGAGAGCTCCTCCGAGACGTTGTACTTGACCCCGCTGTTCGCTCCGGGAGCGATCTTCCACTCGAAGCTGAATTCGAAGTCCCGGAAGCGGTCGGCGGTCATCAGGTCGCCGCCCTTGACGGGCTGGCCGTCGGCCTGCACCGGAACCTTCCCGCTCGGCAGCTTCCGGATCGCGCCGACCTCGACCCGCCAGTGCGCCGTCGGAACGGTATCGTAGCCCAGCCCGCGCCAGCCGGAGAGCGTCCGTCCGTCGAAGAGGAGCCTCCAGCCCTCCCGCCGTTCCGCGGGCGTCAGCGTGTTCGGCGGCGTCCCGGCAGAGGACTGCCCGGCCGCCGCCTCGAGCGCGCCCAGCGCCAGGCCGAAGGCCGTGCAGGCGGAGCGGCGGAAGGTCATGGCGCCCGTGCTGGTCAGCGGGCGTTCCGGGTCGTGATGGCGATGACTCCCCGCAGCGCTTCCGGCCCATAGACGGTTGCCGCGATCGAGCTCTTGATGACCTCGATGCCGACGATGTCTTCGCGCGAAAGCCGGCGGAGGTCGTACCCCGGTGGCAGCCGCCGGCCGTCGACCAGGATCAGCGGACGCGCGGGCGCGGCTTCCGCCCTCGCGGTGAGATCGACTGGAGCGGGCTCGACCAGTGCCATCGAGTCACAGCCGGCGACCAGGGCGAGGGCTACGGCGGAAACGAGGCGCGACAGCGGCGACATGAGATCCTCCTGGTGGCGTTGCTCCTGCGTAAGAGGAGGATATCTCGCCTTGAACGCGATTGCGCAAGCTCGCGCGTCCTCCGGCGAGGACGGCGGTGACAGTTTCCGACCTGGCCGGTGGTCAGCCAGGGTTGGTGCCCGCCCGTCCGATCCACCAATGTTAGGGTTACTGACGTCGCGCGCTGGCCCGTTCTTCGCTTTCCTGGCCCGCGCTCGGCACCGAACGAAACGGCAGACTGGAGTGTTCGTATGACTCGCACCAGACTCACGGCGCTCGTCCTCCTGGCGGGAGCGCCCGCACCCCTGGCCGCCCAGGCGGTCCTCACCGGCACCATCAGCGATTCGGCCAAGCAGCCGCTCCCCGGCGTGGAGGTGGTGCTGCAGAAGCCCGCCGCCCGGGTCGAGTCGAACGCCGAAGGGAAGTTCACCATCGGCAACATTCCGTGGGGCATGCAGGACGTGGTGATTCGCAAGGTCGGCTACCGGCCGGTGCGCCTCCGTCTCACCGTGGCGGGCAACGACACGGTGGAGGTCGCGATCCCGATGGAGGCCGCGGCCGTCGAGCTCGACCCCATCGAGGTCACGGCGAGCACGGTGCGGCCGGGAATGGAGGACTTCGCGCGGCGCCGGCTCACCGGCTTCGGGCGGTTCTTCGACCGAAAGGACCTCGAGCGGGCGGAGCATCGCCGCTTGAGCGACTTTCTCGTGGGCGTCCGCGGCATTCGCGTCGGGACGCGCGGGACCCGCGCGGTGCTGGTGAGCAGCCGGAGCGGCTGTCCCATGGCCGTCTGGCTCGACGGGGTTCAGCTCTCCGGGCCGGGGCGCCGCTGGACGCAGGACATCAACG
>JBOHSH010000112.1:0-1722 GCA_050733195.1 Gemmatimonadales bacterium | reverse complement strand
GTGCAGCGGATCGCGGTGAGCGACCCGATCGTGGTCCTGCCCTGGTTCACATTCAGCGCGACGATGGCCGCGGTGGTGAGCTTCGTCGCCGGCCTGATGGCCGGCGTGCTGAGCCACATCACGAAGGACTGGTGGGACCGCCGCCAGAAGGACAAGCGGAGCGTCGAGGACATGCGGGCGGTGGTCGCGAAGGCGCTGGTGCCGGAGTTCGACGAGAACCGCCGCCGGCTGGAGCGCTGGCTGCCGTCGGGCGCCGGCCCCGCGCCCGATCTCCTGGTGGTGGGCTACAACCAGATGCTGGGCGACAAGGGCGTCTCCGCCTACCTCGACCAGGGGACGCGGGCCGGCTATTACGCCGCGATCAAGAAGGTCTACATCGCGGTCGAGGACTACACTCGTCTCAAGAACACCTCCGGCACGCCGCCGGCGGACGTTCAGGCCGCGGCGCGCCACGCGCTGGACCTGATCCGGGCTCCGCTCACCTAACCCGCATACGCCATGGCGTGCTTCTACTGCAAGAAGCAGGGTTTCCCCAACGTTCCCTCGTTCGGGCCCTGCACCGAGTGCAAGAAGGACGTCTGCGTCGACCCACCCGCTCCGGAGCGGCCCGACGGGAAGTTCCACGCCTCGGAGTGCCGGTGCCGCTGCGGGGAGCTGGTCTGCGAGTATCACATGCAGGAGCACGCTGCGAAGGAGGGCGGCACGACGGCCGGATGCTTCCCGGCGATGGCGCTCGCGACGAGCAGCGCCACCCTCCGCGTCGCGGCGACCGAGATGGGGGAGAAGCGCACGACCTCGGGGCTCTCGCCGGACTCGGTGGCCGCGTTCAGCCGATTCTTGAGCTTCGTGACGCCGGGGATCGGGCCGCTGGGCGATGCGATCGAGCAGAGCGCCGACCGGACGCTCTTGAAGCAGGTGAAGCTCCGGAGCGACCCGATAGGCGAAGCGCCGTTTCTCGAGTTCGAAGCCGAGTTCTGGAGCGAGGGGGCGATCGAGCGGGTCGCGGCGCTGGCCTCGGACACGCTGTGGCGCGCATGGGCGGGCGTGCGGCAGGCCCGCCAGACCCGGCTCGAGTGGCTGGGCGGCAGCATGATCCGCTTCCTCACCGGGACGGACATCAGCCAGGCGATGAGCGAGCACGCGATCGAGCAGCTGGTGAAGCTGGTAACTCCGGCCGGCCTTCCACCGTCCGTCTCCCTGATCCGGGCCCTCAACTACACCACGGTTCCGGAGGACCCCGACGCGATCGCGTCGTGGATGGTTTCGGATACGGTCTTGGTGCCGGAGCCGCTGGAGATGGAGACAACGTGATCCGAGGGGCTTTCGGGCGCTCGATGCAGGTCCCCTCCGGGACGCCCGAGCTCGCGGCCGCGGTTCCCATCACACTGCCTACCTCGGCGGCCGCGAGCTAGCGTCCCTAGTGTCCCCGCCGTAATCGCGACGTTACACGGTCGCTGCAGGTGTGTCCCGCCTCGCTGTGGGGTCGTCCCTGACTCAGGACCCCTTCGAGCAGAGGTGACAAGATGCGGACACTCGTGGTCTCGAACTTTCTCAGCGTTGATGGCGTGATGCAGGGCCCCGGCGGTCCGGAAGAGGACCGGAGCGGCGGATTCGATCGCGGCGGCTGGACGGTGAACTATTGGGATGACGAGATGCGCGACATCCTCCGCGGCTGGAACCGGGAGGCCGAGAGCATGCTCCTGGGCCGGAAGACGTACGAGA
>JBOHSH010000111.1:0-4689 GCA_050733195.1 Gemmatimonadales bacterium | reverse complement strand
GGTGTGTACACGCCGGGCCAGGCTTCACGGGGCAGCGAGACGTATGCGATGAGCTGCGCGAGCTGCCACACCCCCGCCTCCCATGCGGGTGCGGTGTTCGCGGCCAGATGGCACGGCCGCACGCTGGCGGAGCTCTACGAGTACATTCGGGGCTCGATGCCCAAGAGCGATCCGGGCACTCTGACCGCGCGAGAGTACCTGCAGGTGCTGGCCTACCTGCTGCAGATGAACGGGATGCCCGGCGGGACGGACGAGCTCCCCGCCGACACGACCGCGCTGGCGAAGATCCGGATCGATCTTCCCGCCGCGCGCGATACGACGCGAAAACGATGAGAGCGATGACTCACGATCACACGTCCTTCGTCACGTTCCCGAGTCCCCGGCGGTCTCGGGTGCTCCGGGCCCTGTTCGTCACCGCCGTCCTCTGGGGATGCGCTCCGGCGCTCGGGGCGCAAGGGACCGGCGCGGCCCGGGGCAACGTGGCCGGCGAATGGCGGGTCTGGGGCGCGGATCTCTGGAGCACCCGCTACTCGCCGCTCGACCAGATCAATGCGGGCAACTTCGCGTCGCTCAAGCTGGCGTGGCAGTGGAAGGCGGGCGAGTTCGGCGCCGACGAGTACTACCGCACCACGCCCCTCTACGCGAACGGCCGGCTCTTCACCGTCGCCACGACCCGCCGCAAGGCGATGGCCATCGACCCCGCCACCGGGCAGACCCTCTGGCAGTGGGGAATGGACGAAGGCATCCGCTGGCAGAAGGCGGCCCGCCAGTTCGCGGGCCGGGGGCTCGCCTACTGGTCGGGCGGCGGGCAGGAGCGCGTCATCGTCGTCACCCCCGGCTATCACCTGGTCTCGCTCGACGCGAAGACCGGCAGGCCCGACCCGAAGTTCGGGAAGAACGGGATCGTCGACCTGATGGACGGGCTCGGCCTTCCCCTGGTGCCGCTGGCCGTGGACGACACCGGCTCGCTCATCATCAGCGACGCGGCGCCCTACCGGCAGGCGCGCCCCGGCGAGAAGTGGGACTCGGTCACGCGCACCGGCGCCGACGGCACGATCGGCATCGATCCGAAGCTGGGCCAGATCGCGAACAGCTCGCCCGCGATCATCGTGAACGACGTGATCGTGGTCGGCAATTCCAGCATCCACGGCTACTACCCCATCCGGGTGCGGAACCTGCCCGGCTACATCCGGGGCTTCGACGTCCGCACCGGACGCCAGCTCTGGCTCTTCAACCTGGTGCCGCAGCCCGGTGAGTTCGGGGCGGAGACGTGGCTGAACGGCTCGAAGATCGGCACCGAAGGCGTGGGGAAGAACGACGCCTGGGCCACCTACACGGCCGACGCGGAGCTCGGTCTCGTGTACATCCCGGTCGGCATGCCGCTGATGGACGAGTACGGCGGCCACCGGCCCGGCGACAATCTCTTCGGCAACAGCCTCGTCGCCATCGACGTGAAGACGGGGAAGCGGAAGTGGCATTTCCAGATGGTGCACCACGACATCTGGGACTACGACACGCCGATGGCGCCGAATCTGCTCGACGTGACGATCGCGGGGCGGGCGCGGAAGATCATCGCCCAGACCACGAAGCAGGGCTGGATGTACGTCTTCGATCGCGCGACCGGCGAGCCGGTCTGGCCGATCGTCGAGACGCCGGTCCTCCAGAGCGACGTGCCGGGCGAGCGCAGCGCGCCGACCCAGCCGATTCCCAGCCGGCCGGAGCCGTACTCGCACCAGGGTCTCGAGGCGGACGACCTGATCGACTATACCCCAGCCATCCGGGATTCCGCCCTCAAGGTGGCGAAGCTCTGCCGGATGGGCCCCTGGTACATCCCGGCGGTGCTGTCGGACGGCTCGGGGCCGACCGGGCTCCGCTGCTCCTGGTACGCACCGGGCGCGAGCGGCGGCGTCAACATCGACGGCGGCGCTGCTGCGGATCCGGAGACCGGGATGATCTACGTCGGCGGGCAGAGCGGCCTCAGCACCATCCGGCTCCAGAAGGATCCCTGCTCGGAGTTCCGGTACAGCTCCCCGCGCGACAACTGCGGCCTCCTCGGCGCGCTCCCGCCACCGCCCGGCTATACCCCGGGTGCGGACCGGGGCGGCGGGTTCGAAGGACGCGGCTCGTTCTCCCAGATCGGCGGCGTCTCGATCCTCAAGCCGAAGCCCCTGGGCGGCATCACCGCGTACGACATGAAGACCGGCGACAAGCGCTGGTGGGCCCCGAACGCGATGATGGTCCCGGTGAAGAGTGACAGCCCGCTGTTCGCCGGCGTCGAGCTGCCGCCCCAGGGGGGACGCGGGCAGGCGCAGATCATCACGACGAAGTCCCTGATGATCTACGGCAGCGGGCGGAACGGCCCCGACGCCGACGCGCCGAAGCTCTACGCACTCGACAAGGCAACCGGGAAGGAAGTCGGCAGCGTCGCGATCCCGTCGCGGACCACGGCCATGCCGATGACGTTCATGCATCGGGGGAAGCAGTACATCGCCTTTGCGACCGGAGCGGGGACCAGCACGTCGCTCGTGGCGCTCACGCTTCCTTAGGGTCGTCCCGAAAACCCCTCACTCCAGCGCCATGATCTCGCGGAAGGCCATGAGAAACCGGTCCATCTCCTGCGCCGTTCCGACCGATACGCGCAGGTACTCGAGCATGGGCGGGAACGGCCGGCCGACCAGCACGCCCTTCTTCCGGAACTCCTCGACGATCGGCTGCACCGGCTTCTTGAGGTGGACCATGAAGAAATTGCAGTCGGACGGGATGACCGAGTAGCCCATGCCCTCGAGCGCCCGGACGGTCCTGCCCCGAAGCTCGAGCGTCGTCTTCCTGACCCACGCCTGTGCCGCGGTGTCCTTGAGGGACGCGACGCCGCCCCACTTCACCACCGCGTTGATGGTGCCGGTGCTGTGCGGCCGCATCCGCTGCAGCAGCTCGCGCGGCGCCACGGCGTAGCCGAGCCGCATGCCGGCCAGGCCGGCGATCTTGGAAAACGTTCGGGCGACGATCACCAGCCGGCCCTGCTTCACGTACGGGACGGACGTCGCGTACTCAGGGTGCTCCACGAAGTGGTGGTACGCCTCGTCGATGACCACCGGCACGTCCGCCGGGATGCCGTCGAGGAGCTGCGCCACGTCCTGCTTCGTCACCACCTTGCCGGTCGGATTGTTGGGATTGCAGAGGTACACGAAGCCCACGTCGCGGTAGTTCCGCTTCACCGCGGCGATGGTGCCCGCGATGTCCTGCCGGTAATCGGGGAGCAGGGGAAGCTTGATCTGGTCGGCCTTGAGCGCCGTGGCCGTGGAATACAGGATGTTGTACGACGGCTCCGCGCCGACGACTTTCTTGTCGTCCATCAGGAACGTGGTGCAGCAGACGTCGAGGATCTCCCCCGATCCCGCGCCGAGCATCACCTGTTCGGGCGCCACGTCGTGGTGCTTCGCGATCGCCTCGACGATCCCGCCGTCGGGGTACCCGTAGCGGTTGGCGTACTTGAACGCCTCGGTCATCGCTTTGAGGACCGATTCCGGCGGCCCGTAGGGATTCTCGTTGAAGGAGAGCTTGGCCATCCGGTCGTAGTCGTCCACGGTCGCCTGCCGGCGCGGCGCCGCCGGCGCCTGCGGCCACGCCGTCGAGGCGGGTCCGAGGGTGAGGGCGCCGAGGGCTCCCGTCACGCCGCCCACGAAACGCCGTCGCGAAACCGCCTGCGTCACGTCCATGGCATCAGCTCCAGGAGAGATCGTGCTCATGGTCTCACGTACCTCTTGAGCGCGCGGGGACCCACCTCCGCGCCGTAGATGTTCCCGCGCGCATCCACCGCCACGCCTTCGGCCGCGCTCGTGTTCGTGGCCTTCTCGTCCGGGTCGGGGATGAGCGCCCAGACCGTTCCATCGCGCGCGCTTCCGATCCGGATCCCCCGCTTCCAGTCGCCGTGCGGCGGCGCGACCGATCCCGACTCCGAGTCGGCCACGTAGATCGTGTCGTTCCGGATGTAGATCCCGCTGGGCCTGCTGAACTGCGACCATTCGCCCAGGACGTTCCCCTCCTGGTCGAAGATCTGGATCCGGTTGTTGCTGCGGTCACCCACGAAGAGACGGCCGCGCGAATCCATGGCCAGCGCGTGGGGCTGGTCGAGCTGTCCCGGTCCCGTGCCTTTGGTGCCCCAGGTGCGGATCAGCTTGCCGGTCCGGTCGAACTTGAGGATCCGCGCGTTGGCCGTCGCCGAGGACGAATGCCCTTCCGCGACGAAGATGCTGCCGTCGGGGGCGACCAGCACGTCGTTCGGCTGCCAGAAGAACACGCTGTCCCGCCCCCCGCCGGCCTTTCCCAGGGTGAGGAGCACCTTTCCGTCCGGACTGAACTTGAAAACCTGATGGCCGCTGGGCGCGCCGCCGTGCCCTACGGGTTGCCGCTGCTCCTGGCTCCCCGTACAGGTGCAGTCCGTCACCCAGACATTGCCGTCGTGATCCACGAAGATGCCGTGGGGCGACTTGATGAGCCCGGCCCCGAAGCTCCGGACCAGCGTGCCGGTGGAATCGAACTTGAGGACCGGGTCCAGGGTCGACCCCGCGCAGCTGTTGGTCCCGCACCGCTCGGCCACCCAGATGCTCGTGCCGTCGCGGTCGATGGCCACCGCGCTCGTCGAGCCCCAGGTCCGGCCCGCCGGCATGCGAGCCCACCCCTCCACGGTGC
>JBOHSH010000110.1:0-28303 GCA_050733195.1 Gemmatimonadales bacterium | reverse complement strand
GTCTCCGGCCGCCCGCCCCACTCGACATCCCTCTGTCCGTCCGCCCGTCTGCCCGTCTGTTTACTGAATGGCGTTCACCATGTCGAAGATCGGGAGGTACATGGCCACGACCATGCCGCCCACGATCACGCCGAGCACGACGATCATGATCGGCTCCATGAGGGAGAGCAGTGCGCTCACTGCCACGTCGACTTCGGAGTCGTAGAAGTCGGCGATCTTGGCCAGCATCTCGTCCAGACCGCCGGTCTGCTCGCCGACCGAGATCATCGAGATCACCATCGGCGGGAACACCCCCGAGGCCTGGAGGGGCCCCGCGATCGTCTCACCGCCCGCGATGCTCGCGCGCGACTGCATGACCGCGTCGTGAATGACGCGGTTGCCCGCCGTCTTGGCCGTGATCTCGAGGCCGTCCAGGATGCTCACGCCCGAGGAGATCAGGGTGCCGAGCGTCCGGGTGAAGCGGGAGACGGCGGACTTCCGCAGCAGGTCGCCCATCACGGGCGCCTTGAGCAGCGCCCCGTCGATCGCCTTCTTGCCGCCGGACGTCTGGTAGTACTGGCGAATGGCGAACCCGGCCAGCACCAGCGCCCCGAGAAGGAAGTACCAGAACCGGAGCAGGAAGTCGGAGGCCCCCATCACGATCCGCGTCGGGAGCGGCAGCTCCATGTTCACCGAGGCGAACATCGAGGCGAAGGTCGGGATCACGAAGATCAGGAGCACCGCCACCGCGATCACCGCGACCGAGATGATCACCGCGGGGTACACCATCGCGCCCTTCACCTTGCGCACCAGGGCGTCGTTCTTCTCCAGGAACGTGGCGAGCCGGAGGAGAATCGTGTCCAGGATGCCGCCCGCCTCGCCCGCGGCGACCATGTTGACGTACAGCTTCGAGAACGCCTGGGGGTGCTTGTCGAGCGCGTCGGCCAGGGTGTTGCCGGCCTCCACGTCGTACACCACCGTCCTGGTGACTTCCTTCAGGGTCTTGTTCTCGGTCTGCTGCGCCAGGATCGTGAGCGACTGCACCAGCGGAAGGCCGGCGTTGATCATCGTCGCGAACTGGCGGGTGAAGATCACCACGTCGCGGGTGGACACGCCGCGCCGGGGGAACGGCAGGGTGAGCCCCTTCGGGGCTTCCCGGACGCTCACCAGGATCAGGCGGTTCTTGCGGAGGTAGCCGATCACCTCGTCCTTGGTGGGGACGTCGAGCTGCCCCCGCAGGATCTGCCCGCTGGTGGCGTTCTTCGCGGTGTACTCGTAGACGGCCATCGTGGAGCTCCCGGATACGGGTTAGCGGCGGGAAAGCGCCGGCTTCTCGACCGGCAGGATTCCCTGTTCTTCGATCGGCTTCTCGCCGATGAGCCGGAGGAACTCGTTCGGCTCGCCGGAGATCCGGAGCGCTTCCTCCTTGGCGATCTCCCGGTTCATGTACAGCTGGTAGAGCGAGTCGGTCATCGTCTGCATGCCGTGCTTCTTGCCGGACTGCAGCGCGGAGTAGATCTGGTGCACCTTGTCGTCGCGGATGAGCGCCCGGATGGCGGGGGTCGCGACCATGATCTCGCAACACATCACCCGGCCCTTGCCGCGGGCCCGCTGGAGCAGCGCCTGGGTCAGCACCCCCTCCAGCACGAACGCGAGCTGGGCCCGCACCTGGGGCTGCTGGCTCGACGGGAAGACGTCGATGATGCGGTTGATCGACTCGGCGGCGGAGTTGGTGTGGAGCGTGGCGAGCACGAGGTGGCCGGTCTCCGCGATGGTGAGGGCGGCCGCGATGGTCTCGAGGTCCCGCATCTCGCCCACCAGGATGATGTCGGGGTCCTCGCGCAGCGCGTACTTGAGCGCCGCGGCGAAGCTCTTGGTGTCGGTCCCGATCTCCCGCTGGTTCACGATGCACTGCTGGTGCCGGTGGATGAACTCGATCGGGTCCTCCACCGTGATGATGTGACCCTTCCGCTCCTTGTTGATCTTGTCGATCATCGCCGCGAGCGTCGTGGACTTTCCCGCGCCGGTGGGCCCGGTCACCAGCACGAGCCCGCGCGGCTTCTCCGCCAGCTTGGACACGACGGGGGGCAGCCCCAGGTCCTCGAACGTCCGCACGCTGAACGGGATCATCCGGAGCACCATCGCCACGCAGCCGCGCTGCTTGAAGACGTTGCCGCGGAAGCGGGCGAGGTTCTGGATCCCGAAGGAGAAGTCGAGCTCATCCTCGAATTCGAACCGCTTCTTCTGCTGCTCGGTGAGCACCGAGTAGGCCAGCTGCAGCGTGTCCTTGGGCGTGAGGACGTGCTCCACCGACGAGTTGGTGATGTCGCCGTCGACCCGCAGCTTGGGCCGCTCGCCGGCGGTAATATGGAGGTCGGAGGCCTCCCGCTCGATCATCTCCTGCAGCAGCGCCCTGAGATTCAGGCTCATGCGGCCGTCTCCTTGACGACTTCTTCGAGGGTCGTGAGGCCCTTCTGGATCTTGACGATACCGTCCATCCGCAGCGTGAGCATGCCCTCCTCGACCGCCTTGTCGCGGATCTCGGCGACCGAGGCGCCGCGCAGCACCATGCGGCGGAGCTCCGGCGACATCGCCATGACCTCGTAGAGGCCCTGGCGGCCGCGGTACCCGGTGCCGCCGCACTTCTCGCACCCGGTGCCCTTCTGGAACTTGAGCTGCCGGATCTTATCGATGGTCGACCCGGTATGCACGAGCGACTTGAGCGCGTCCTCCGGGTAGGTCGCCGGCGCCTTGCACTCCCGGCAGATCCGCCGGACCAGCCGCTGCGCCACCACCAGGTTGACCGCCGCCGACACGTTGAACGCCTCGATTCCCATGTCGATCATTCGGGTGACCGTGCTCGGCGCATCGTTGGTGTGGAGCGTGGAGAGCACCAGGTGGCCGGTGAGGGCCGCCTTGATGGCGATGCCGCCCGTCTCCAGGTCCCGGATCTCACCGATCATGATGATGTTCGGGTCCTGCCGCAGGAAGGCGCGCAGCGCGGCCGCGAAGGTGAGCCCGATCTCGGACCGCACCTGCACCTGGTTGATGCCGTGCAGGTTGTACTCGACCGGATCCTCCGCCGTCATGATGTTCGTGTCGATCGTGTTGATCCGGGAGAGCGCCGAGTAGAGCGTCGTCGTCTTGCCCGACCCGGTCGGCCCGGTGACCAGCACCATGCCGTAGGGATTCAGGATCGCCCGGAGCAGGTCCTCCTCCGCCTTCGCCTCGAAGCCGAACGTGGTAAGGTCGAGCGTCAGGTTGCCCTTGTCGAGAATACGGAGCACGATCTTCTCGCCGAACAGACAGGGCAGCGTCGAGACACGGAAGTCGATGACGCGGTTGCCCATCTTGAGCTTGAGCCGCCCGTCCTGGGGCAGCCGCTTCTCGGCGATGTTGAGCAGCGAGAGAATCTTGACGCGGGAGATGAGCGCCTGCTTGAGGCGGAGCGGCGGCTTCATCACTTCCAGCAGGGCGCCGTCCACCCGGTAGCGCACCCGCATCTCGTGCTCGAAGCTCTCGAGGTGGATGTCGCTCGCGCCCCGCTGCACCGCGTCGGTGAGGATCCCGTTGATCAGCTTGACGACCGGCGCGTCGTCCACCGCGGCGCCGGCGGCGTCCTCGTCCACCTGCTCCAGAATCTCGACGTCGTCGGCGATCCCTTCCATGTCCTTGAGGATCGCCTGCAGCTGCATGTCGGATTCGTTGTAGTACTTGTCGACCAGCTGGCGGAGGGTGAACTCCCCCGCGAACACCGGGAAGAGGTCGAACCGGGTGATGAACCGGAGCTCCTGCAGGAGCACCGGATCGGTCGGGTTCGCCATCGCCACGGTGAGCGTGCGCCCCTCGCGCTTGAGCGGGAGCACGATCTGACGCTTCGCGACGTCGGCGGGGATGAGCTTGAGGATCTTCGAGTCGACCTCGAAGCGGGAGAGGTCGACAGCGGGCACCCGCAGCTGGCGCGCGACGATCCGCGTCACCTCGACGTCCGGAACCGTCCCCTGCTTGGCCACGACGAAGCCGAGCGGCATGCCCGTCGCCCGCGCCTCGGCCAGCGCCTGACCGAGCTGCTCACGGGTGATCAGTCCTTCCTGAAGAAGGATGTCACCGAGTCGTTCGGCTCCGAGTGCTACCGAGGTCATTGCGCCTGGCCTGGCTCCCGCCGGTCGCGTGGTCACAACCCGCGACCTTTCAGAGAGTTAACGAACCGGGACGTCCTCATCATCGCACCGTCACCAGAGGAGCCAGCCGGGCTGCAAGTGACCGGCTGATTCCGGGTACCCGTTCAAGATCTGACACTGCGGCGAATGACCCGGCCTCTCGGCGATATGCCAGAATCGCCCGAGCCCGGGCCGGACCCACCCCGGGAAGCGCCAGGAGCTCCTTTTCGCTCGCTGAGTTGAGATCCACGGCCGCGAGCGCCGCGCCCTGCCCCCCGGCGGTGTAACCGCCGTACGTGCGGAAACTTGCATCGTTCCCGGGGGAGAAGACCCCGCTGAAGCGTGCCAGATCCCGGAGCGTGGCGAGCAGTGCGGGCCCCACTCCCGGCACCCGATCGAGGTCCCGCAAGTCTCTATAGGGACCCCGCTTTTGCCGGTCTTCCAGGATCCGCTTTGCGAGTGACATGCCAACCCGGGGGAGCCGGGCGATCTCCTCTGCCGATGCGGTGTTGAGGTCGATGCGCTCACCACGGGCGAGGGGCCGGCCGGCGGCCGCGGAACGAGCCCGATGCTGGGCCAGGGCGATCGTCTCGGGAAGCTGCCGCGCGAGCCCGAGCTCGCCCGGAGCCGCCCCGGTCGCGCACGCGAGCCTGAGCCCGTGCCCCGCCGCCGCGAGCGCGAGGAGCGCCAGGATGGTGCGTGACTCGCGCATGAAGGCACGATACGGTGATTCCAGCGGGGCGGGCGGATCCTCTCGCGCCGGCGAGGACCAACGAAACGCGAAGGGTTCTGGGTTCTGAGTTCTGGGTTCCGGGTTCTGACTCCCTGGCTCACTTAGCTCCTGGTTCCCTGCCGAACCAATCCCATCATCACATCCCCGACGATCTTCAAGCTCCGCGCGCTCACCTTGTCGATCGTGTCTTCCGGCGTGTGCCACCAGGAGTTGTTGAGGCCGAAGTCGAAATCGATGACGTCGATCGCCGGGATCCCCGCCTGCTGGAGCGGGAGATGGTCATCGGTGAGCGCGATACCGGCCTCGTCCACGAACACCGAGTCGTATCCCATCCGCCGCGCCAGCGACCAGACGCGCTCGACGATCTGGGGCGCGGCGGTGAGCGAGTTCCCCTCTTTCTGGATGCGCAGGCTCCGGTCGCCCACCATGTCGAGCAGCACCGCGAAACTGGGCTTCCCCCCCAGCGGCAGATTCTGCGCGTAGTACCGGGAGCCGATCAGGACGTCGCTTCCTTCCGCGGCGCTCTGATGGGCCCAGTCGCCGTAGTCTTCGCCGTCCACGAACAGCAGATCCACGCCGATCGCGGGCGGGCGGCTCTTGAGCGCATCGGCCATGGCCAGCAGCACCGCGACCCCCGATGCTCCGTCGTTCGCACCGGGCACCGGCGCCAGCGTGTCCGTGCTGGCGCCGCCGTCGGCCCGCGGGCGGGTGTCGAAGTGGGCCAGGAAGAGCAGCCGGGTGGACGCCGCGGAATTGAACCGGGCGATCAGGTTCCGCTGGGGGATCTCCGTGCCGGCGCGGGTCCGATGGCTCCACTCCTGGCGGAGGACCGTGTCGGCGCGGGTCCGCAGCAGCGAGTCGAGCCAGGCCACCATCCGCGCGTGACCCTCGGTGCCGGGGATCCTCGGCCCGAAGGCGAGCTGCTGTCTGACGTATTCGAGCGCGGCCGCGCCGTCGATCTCCGGCGCGGGCGCCCGCTGGCCCGAGCAGGCGGTGAGGAGGAGGACGAGGGGGAGGAGGCGCATGACTCCGGGGAACGGGGAACGGGGAACGGGGGGAAAGTACACCCCTCGGGGACCGGGTGACGGCCAGCCATTCCCGTTCCCCGTTCTCCGTTCTCCGTTCCCCGTTCTCCGTTCTCCGTTCTCCGTTCTCCGCTACCTTTTCTGCATGCGCCTCCTGCGCCGCCACCTCCTCCGATCCCTCCTCGGCCCGTTCATCTTCGCCTGGACGGCGCTGACGGGGATGCTGATGCTGAATCAGCTCGCCAAGCGGTTCGGAGATCTGGTCGGCAAGGGCCTGCCGCCGGGCATCATCGCCGAGGTGCTGATCCTCTTCATTCCGTTCATCGTGGCGCTCACACTGCCGATGGCGATCCTCGTCGCGGTGCTCTACGGCTTCACGCAGATGGGCGCCGACAACGAGCTCACCGCGATGCGGGCCAACGGCCTGAGCGTGATGCAGATGCTCCGGCCGGTCCTCGGGGCGGGGGCGCTGCTCGCGGTCGCCAACTTCGTGTTCGTCGACCAGGTGCTGCCCAAGACCAACCTGCGGCTCCTCAACCTGCAGGTCGACATCGCCCAGAAGAAGCCGACGTTCCGCCTCCTGGAACAGGTCGTCAACGACCTGTCGCCCTCGCTCTACTTCCTGCAGGCGAGCCGGATCGAGCCCGGGACCGGGCGGATGCGGGAGGTGGCGATCTACGACATGAGCGTGATCGAGGGGCGGCGGATCATCTACGCGGACAGCGGCTACATGGCGTTCGAGGAGGGCGGCCGGAAGGACCTGGGCATCCGGCTCTACGAGGGCACGGTCCACGAGTACAAGGCCGGCGAGCCGGGCACCGTGAACCTGACCCGATTCGCCACGAACACGATCCGGGTGAAGGACATCCAGAACGCCTTGCAGACCGGCTTCGGCTCGGTGCAGAAGGGCGACCGGGAGATGACGACCTGCGAGATGATGGACCGCGTCGACCAGGCCCGGCGATCCCGCGCCCGGGCGGCCCGGGGGCAGCGGTCGTACACCGTGATGGACGTGCGGGCGATCCTCCGGCTGCGCGCGACGCCCGATCCGCCCGGTCCGCAGCCCGCGCCGCTAGAGCCCAACTGCGGCGTGTGGCGACGGCTCGAGCGCTGGATGTCGCGGCTGCTGCTTCCCGACACCGCCGCGGCCCAGGCCCCTGCCCCGACGCCCGGCTCTCCCGCGCCCGCGGTCGTCGTCCCGCCGACTCTGCCGCCGGGCGCAAGCCCGGCCCTCACGCCCATCACGGAGCTGACGACGCTCCGGGAGGAGGAGATCACCGCGCGCACGGAGATCGACAAGTTCAGCGTCGAGATCCACAAGAAGTACACCCTCTCCGTCGCCTGCTTCAACTTCGTGCTCATCGGCATCGCGCTCGCGCTCCGCTTTCCGCGGGGCGGCATCGGCCTCGTGATCGGCGGCAGCCTCGTCATCTTCGCCCTCTTCTACGTCACCCTCACCGCCGGAGAGAGCCTGGCCGACAAGGACGTCATCGATCCGGCCCTCGCGATGTGGCTCCCCAACGGCATCGTGATGGTGGCCGGGATCCTCGGCCTGCTCCGGGTGAACCGGGAGTTCGGCTCGACCCGCGGGGGCGATCTGGCGGACCTCACCGACCTCCTGTTCGGACGGTTCCGCCGGAGGCGCGGCTGATGCGCACCCGGCTGCTCGGCCGCTATGTGGTCGGTCAGTGGCTGCGGGTGTTCCTCCTCACGGCGATCGGACTCCCGTTCGTCTCCGTGTTGACTCAGCTCACCGACAACCTTCGCCGGCTGCTGGACCGCGACCTGCGGCCGGCCACGATCGCCCTTTCGTACCTGTACGCGCTGCCGGAGAACATCGCGATGATGATGCCGGCGGCGTCGCTGTTCGCGGCCGTGTTCACCGTGGGCCCGCTGTCGCGGAACTCCGAGCTCACCGCGGCCAAGGCCGGCGGGGTGAGCTTCCACCGCCTCGTTCTTCCGCTCCTCGTCGCCTCGACGCTCGCCGGCTTCGGCAGCTTCGCGCTGTCCGAATGGGCGACCGAGACCACCGCCCGCCAGCTCGAGCTCCAGAAGGAGCGCGCCTCACGCAGCGTGACCCACCGGTTCAACTTCGTGTACCGGAGCGAGAACGGCTGGGTCTACACCGTACGACAGCTCGACGCGCTCGAAGGGCGGGCCCAGCACGTGGTGGTCGAGCGGATCGTCCGCGGGCAGCCGCTGCCGGCCGCCTCGATCACCGCCGACAGCGCGGCCTGGGACTCGAAGGCCGGCCACTGGGTCTTCATGTCCGGAGGGAGCCACCTCATCCCCGCGGACGGGAGTCCCCTCACCTTCGCCTTCGGCGAGCTCCGCGCGCGGGATCTCAACGCGGGCCCCAGCCAGCTGATGGTCGAGCCGAAGAACGACTCGGAGATGACCTACGGCGAGCTGGGCGCCTACATCGCGTCCCTTCAAGGATCGGGCAACGATACCCGGAAGCTCGAGGTGAAACAGGCGATCAAGATCGCCCTCCCGGCGGCCTGCCTGATCATCGCGCTCTTCGGAGCGCCGCTCGCCATCTCGGCCCCGCGCGCCGGGGCCGCCATGGGCATCGCCATCTCGCTCGGCACCACCCTCGTCTACCTGCTCATGATCAACCTCTCCCAGGCCGTGGGCTCGTCGGGGCTGCTGCACCCCGTCGCGGCCGCCTGGGCCCCGAACGCGATGTTCCTGGTGGTGGGAGGCTGGCTGCTGGTGAAGGTGAGGACCTAGCTAGGGGCTAGGGGCTAGGGGGGCTAGACCTGAAAAACGCGCCAACCCCCGCGTAGTTCTTCAGTCTGTTGTTCCTAGCTCCCTAGCCCCTAGCCCCTAGCCCCCTAGAAGAGGTACTTCGCCCCGAGCTGCATGCGCCATCGCGAGCTGTTCACAATCACCCGGCGCTGGAACGGCAGCACCGACGGGACGGTGTAGCGGCCGCGGTCGTCGGCCTGGGTGGCGGTGCCCCGCGTATCGTAGCCGGTCATGCTGAGCAGGCTCACCTGCTCGAAGTTGGCGGTCTCCCGGTTCTTGCCCCAGTCGCTGTCCAGGAAGTTGAGGAAGTTGAAGATGTCCGCCGACACGAGGAACGACTGGCCGCTCATCGTCGGCACGGCCTTCGCCAGCCGGAGATCCAGGAACTTGCTCCACGGGTTCCGGCAGGAGCCCCGTTCCATGACGCGGCCGCGCTGCTCGCGCAGGCACTTCTCGCCGGCGATGAAGTTGTTGAGCCGGTCCCAGTCGTTCGGGTTCACGAGGCTGATGTCGCTCGCGTCGCGCGGCACGTACAAGAGGTCGTTCGTGGTGTTGCCGTCGCCGTTGGCGTCGAGCACGTCCACGTACGCGTACGGGGTGCCCGCGCGCGCGGTATAGACCAGCGAACCCTGCACGCCGAACGGCAGGTTGGCGGTCCCGCTCAGGGTGACCTTGTGGGGGATGTCGAACGCCGAGACGCGGAGGTTCCGGTTCTCGAGCGTCCCGTCGAGTGGCGTGTTACGGAGATTCGACGTGGCGATGCTCGACCCCAGCGTCATCACGTCTTCCGACTTCCCGTGGGTGTACGCCGCGCTGAACGAGAGCTGGTCGAACGACTTCTGGAGCTGCGTGGTGACGAGGGTGGACCGGTCCCGGCTCTTGTTGAGATGGTGCACGACCTGCCGCACCGCGCTCGTCTTGGTGAGCCTGGTCAGCGCCGTCCCCGCGGCGTTCGGCGTCGCGTAGAGCTGGCGACCCTCGCCGTTCACCGCCCCCAGCCGGACGTTGTCGTCCGTCTGGTACATCTGGTTCTTGTTCCGCGTGTGAATGATGTCGAACGTGCCCACCATGCCCCACGGCAGCCGCTGATCGATGCCGAAGGCGTACTTGAGCGCCTGCTGGAACTTGAAGTCCTTGTCGAAGTAGTTGACCGTCGCCGTCGGCGGGGCCGGCGTGGTGCCGCCGGCACAGGCCGTGGGCAGGTTGTTCACGTCCACCGTGAACGCCGGCACCTGCGCGCCGGTGCAGATGAGCGTCAGCTGCTCCAGCCCGGTGTTCGTGAACGCGTTCGACATCCAGACGTAGGGCGGCCGGCCCGAGAAGAGACCCACGCCGCCGCGCAGAATCGTGTTGCCGTTGCCCTTGGGATCGAAGTTGAACCCGAGCCGCGGCGACCACAGCATGTTCCCGTTCGGGAACAGGCCGGTGTCGATGCCGAGCGTGTCGCGGAGAGCCGGCAGCGGATTCGAGAAGGGCTTATCGCTGAAGGGCACGTCGAATCGGAGGCCGGCCGTGACGGTCAGGCGCTCGTTCGGCCGCCAGGCATCCTGGAGGTACCCGCCGACCTGCTTCACCCCGAAGTCGGCGGTGAACCCGCCGGGCCGGGACTCGAGCAGGATCTCGTAGCGCCGGGCCACGCCGCGGTCGAGCGAGTCGGCGTTCTCGAAGGTCCAGGTGCCGTAGCGGTTGTTCGCGAACAGGTTCCGGAAGTCGAAGAACTCGTTGTGGGTCCCCACCGTGATCTGGTGGCTCGCACCGAGGTTGAACGTCAGATTCGCGGTGGCTTCGATGTTGTCCTGGTCGAGCTCGTTCCCGTGCGAGAACCGCTCGCCGCCCGCCCCGATCCAGTTCCCGATCACGTCGCCCTGCACCATGATCTGCGGGGCCACCGTGCCGAGCTCCCGGGCGTCGCGCACGGTCTGGAAGCCGAACAGGACCTCCAGGTTGGCTCCGCCGAGCAGGCTCGTGTACTTGGCCCGCGCGGTGTTGGTGGTCGAGCCGATCTTGAAGCCGCTGTTCGACAGTTGCCAGCCGTCGCGGTCCTCACGGTTCCGCGTCGTGCGGTTGAAGTTGTCGAGGCTCGCCCGGACGTAGTTGTACGAGACTTCGAGCTGCGAGCTGCCGCCGACCTGCCAGTTGAGCTTGCCGAAGAAGTTCTTGTCGGGGCGCTCCAGGCTCTCGGGAGCCTCCGGCCCGCCGGCGTCGACCCCGTACTTGGACTGGAGGATCTGCTGTACCCGGGTCGCGGTCGCGCGGGTGATCCCGGTCGCCGGCTCGTCGGCGGAGAGCCCGACGAACTGCTGCTGCGAGCTCTGGACGTCGGCGCTGCCGAAGAAATGCAGCTTGTTGGGGACGATCGGGCCGGAGATGGTGCCGCCGTACTGCTTGATGTCGAAGGTCGCGATCCGGATCCCCGCGGTGTCCTTCCCCACGAGCTCGGGCCGCTGCAGGTAGCCGAAGAACGAGCCGTGCAGCTGGTTGCTGCCCGACTTGGTGACGGCGTTCACCAGCCCGCCGGAGAAGCTTCCCTGCCGGATGTCGAACGGCGCCGCGAGGATCTGGAACTCCTGGATCGCTTCCAGCGAGATCGGCTTGGCGCCGGAGCTCCCGCCCGGGGTGCCGCCGGAGGAGAGGCCGAAGATGTCGTTGTTGACCCCGCCGTCGATCAGGATGGCGTTGTAGCGGCTGTTCTGGCCGGCGATGCCGGTGCCGCTCAGGACCTGCGGGCTCGTGCGGAGCAGGTCGGTGAAGTTCCGGCCGAGCAGGGGGAGGCGCTGGATCGTCGTGTCGGTGACGGTCTGGGCCGCGCCGGTCCGCCCGGAGTTGATGAGCGGATTCGTGGCGGCGATGACCGTCAGCTCCTGGAGCGTGACCGGCTGCGCCTCGAGCTGGAAGTCCTGCACGTAGCGCTGGCCCAGCGTCAGCATGATCCCGGTCTTGCTGGCCGGCTGGAAGCCGATCCCGCGGGCCTCGATCGTGTACGGGCCGCCGGGGGTCGCGTTCTCGAAGTTGTAGCGTCCCGCGGCGTTGGTGGTGGTTTGCAGGCGCGCGCCGGTGCTGGTGTTCACGAGCGCCACGATGGCGCCCTCGACCGTGCCGCGTGTCGTGGAGCTGATCCGGCCCGCGACGGCGGCGCTGGTCACCCCCTGGGCGGCGAGAGTCGCGGTCGTGCCGGCCACGGCCAGAGCCACGGCGGTCAGGAGCCGCATCGCGCGACGAATCCCGAATGGCTGCATGGGTACGATCTCCCGATCGTGATGAACACCTTCGTAAGTTCGCGGAAGGCGCCCCCGGGACCGGGGGCCGCCAAGCGGCAAGTTCGCGCCGCCGGCGAGCGAAAACTACCGCCGGCCGGGGGCAAAGCAAGCCGATTGCCGGAGCGTTACGACCCCGTCACACGCTCGATGGGACGGATCCAGCCCGCCGCCCGCGCCACGTAGAACGCCGGAATGCCGAGAAGGATAAGACCGAAGGTGAAGCCGGTATTGGATGGATCGGTCAGCAGGGCGTTGAGGATCATCCCGATGGCCGCCAGCAGGAAGACCACGGGCACCACCGGATAGCCGACGGCGCGGTACGGCCGCGGCAGGTCCGGGGACCGGTGGCGGATCCGGAACACCGCCAGGACCGCCAGGACGTAGAACGGCCAGATGCCCAGCACGAACTTGTCGGCCAGCTGCTGGAAGTCGTTGAACAGGACGTACACGATGGCCAGGCCGGCGGCGAGGGCGATCGCCGTGGAGGGGCTCTGGAACCGGGGCGACACCCGGGCGATGACGGGGAAGAAGAGGCCCCGGTCCGCCATGCCGAAGAAGATTCGCGGACTCGCCATCATCGTCGCGTTGACGCTCGAGAACGTCGAGAGCATGACGACGGCCGCGATCATCCGCGGCCCCGCCCCGCCGAGCATCGGGATCCGCTCCGCGGCCGTCGCGGCGATGAGGGGCGAGGCCGCCATCTCCGGCACCGGGACCAGGTACAGATACGCCAGGTTGACCGACAGATAGATCGCGATGATGAGGAGGGTCCCGGTGATGAGCGCGCGGGGCAGAATGCGTGAGGGATCCTTTACTTCCCCGCTCATGTACGAAAGGTCGGCCCACCCGTCGTACGCCCACATCACCGCGACCATCGCCGTCGCGAGGGCGGAGACGTTGAGCGCCCCCGTCCACGCGGGGGTGAAGTTGGCGCTGGACCCGTCGCCGGCGGTAAAGGCGAGGATCACCAGCAGCACCAGCGCCCCGTATTTCGCCGCGGTCGCCACGTTGGTGACCGCCCCCGCCTTCGACACGCCGAGGTAGTTGACGATCGCCACCAGGAAGATCAGCCCGGCCGCCACGTAGTGGACCTGCTGCGGCGTGATCGGGACGAACCGCCCGAAGTATTCGGCGAAGATCGTCGAGATCGCGCCGAGCGCGGCGGCCCGGATCACGACCAGCTGGGACCATCCAAAGAGGAAGGCCGGGAGCGGCCCCCACCCTTCCTCGAGGTAGGCGAAGACGCCGCCGCTCCGGGGAAAGAGCGCGGCCAGCTCGGCCAGCGTAAGCGCCCCGAACAGCGCCAGGATGCCGCCGATGACCCAGGCGAGCAGCATCGGACCCGGCTCGCCGAGCTCCCCGGCCACGCGGCCCGGCACCCGGAAGATCCCGCTCCCGATCGTGATCCCGACCAGGACCATCACCGCGCCGAAGAAGCCCACTGTGCGGGGCAATCGCTCGCCCCAGGAATCGCGGGTCATTTGGTGAGGAGCTAGGGACTAGGGACTAGGGGCTAGGGGGCTGCCGGCCATCGAAGGTTATAATTCCGGCTGCCAACTCCTGCTAGCTCCCTGGCCCCTGGCCCCTAGCCCCTAGTCCCTAGTCCCTGGCTCCCTTGCTCCTATCCGACCTCCTCTCGCTGACCAAGCCGCGCGTCATCTCGCTGCTGCTGCTCACGACCGTGGCTCCGATGTTCGTCACCGGCCAGGGGCTCCCGAGCCCGGCGCTGGTGGGCTGGGTCGTGCTGGCGGGATACCTGATGGCGGGCGGGGCGAACGCCGTGAACATGTGGTGGGACCGGGACATCGACACCCGCATGGCCCGGACCCGGGCCCGGCCGATCCCGTCGGGACGGCTTCCCGCGGGCGCCGGGCTCCTCTTCGGCCTGGGACTCGGGGCCACGGCGTTCCTGCTCTTCTGGGAATTCGTGAATCCGCTGGCGGCCTGGCTCGCGCTGGGCGGATTCCTGTTCTACGTCGGCGTCTACACCATGTGGCTCAAGCGGTGGAGCCCGCAGAACATCGTGATCGGCGGCGCGGCGGGCGCCTTCCCGCCGCTCGTCGGCTGGGCCGCGATGACCAACTCGCTGGATCTCGCGGCGCTCTACCTCTTCGCCATCATCTTCTACTGGACTCCGCCGCACTTCTGGGCGCTGGCGCTGGTGAAGCGCGAGGAATACGCGCGGGCGGGTGTCCCCATGATGCCGCTCGTGAAGGGCGATCGGGAGACCAAGCTGCAGATGCTGGTGTACACGCTGCTGCTGATCCCGCTCACGGTGCTGCCCTGGCTCGCGGGCACCCAGGGCCTCGCGTATGCGGCGGCGGCGCTGCTGCTCGGCGCGCGGCTGCTGTGGTACTGCGTGAAGCTGCTGCGGCAGGGCGGGACTCCGCTCGCCTGGAGGATGTACCGCTACTCGCTGCTCTACCTCGCGCTGCTCTTCGTCGCCATGGGGATCGACAAGTATCTCCCGTTCGGCCACCGGGATCCCGTGCCCGACGTCGTCATCCTGAGCTCTCCGTCACCAGCCGTCGAGCACCAAAAGCATTAACCCCAGATTACCCGGATTACACAGATAAACAATCGCTGAACCGAACGTGCAGCCTTGGAAACGAAAACTGCTCCCTGACCCATCCCCAATCTGTGTAATCTGTGAAATCTGTGGTTGAAGGGACCTGTGCTTGACCTGGTCAGGGAAGAACCAGGTCCACCTGCGGCTCGGTCGGCGTGACGATCGGCCCGTCGGGCGACCACCAGACGTTCACCTCGCTCCGCACGCCGAATTCCCCCGGCAGATAGATCCCCGGCTCGACCGAGAACCCGCAGCCCGCGATGATCGCGCGGTCGTCCCGGGTCTCGTAGTCGTCCATGTGCGGCCCCGAGCCGTGCAGGTCCTGATCGATCGAGTGCCCCGTGCGGTGGACGAAGAAGTCGCCGAAGCCCGCCTTCTCGATGACGTCGCGCGCGGCGCGGTCGACCTCCCACCCGGCGAGTGTGCGTCCCTCACGCCCCGCCCGTCGGACCACATCGAGCGCGGCGTCCCGCGCGTCGCGCACCGTGGTCCATACCCGGCGCACCTTCTCCGGCGGTGCGGCACCGCTGAACCCCATCCAGGTCTGGTCGGCCGAGACGAAGCCGGACCGCCGGCCGAAGAGATCGATCAGCACGATCTCGTCGCGCGAGAGCGCGCGGTCCCGTCCCTCCATCGGCTCGTAGTGCCCGTCGGCCGCGTTCGGTCCGAAGGCGATGATCGGCGGGTGATCGGGGATGATCTGCTCCCGCTCCATCGCTTCCACCACCCGCCGCTGCAGCGTCGTCTCGCGAAGCTCCGAGCCTCCCTGCTGGACCGCGTACCTGAGTGCATCCCGCGCGATCCGCGCCAGAATCTCGGCGACCTCGCGATGGCTCCGCGCCTCGTCCGCGCTCCAGCGCGCGGTGAACTCCGTGACGAGCGGAGCGCTGCCCACCACGCGGCCGCCCAGCTCCTCGATCAGCTGGACGACGCCGTGCGGCACCCGGTCGAGGTACGGCACGCCGTTCCCGGGCGAGACCTCCATCGCGAGGGTCCGGCCGGCGACCAGCTTCCGGAGCCCCTCGTGGAGCTCCTGCCAGCGGGCGTACGCGATGACCGTACCCGGAAAGCCCTGCATCGGCTGCATCTCGATCTTGTGCGCGAGGGCCACCGGAGGTTTGTCCGGCGTGAGCAGCACGAAGAGCCGGCGCGAGCCGAGCCCGCCGAGCGCGAGCAACCGGTCCGCCACCGGATTGATGCCCTTGAAGTTGTAGAGCAGCCACCCGTCCGCGCCGCAGGCTTTCAGGCCCTGACTGAGAGCGCTCCGGTCGAGCGTCGCGAGACTCATTCGTACCCTCCCGATTCGGCGGCGCGCCAGAAGCAGTGATCGTCCCCGCGGGCCCGGCAGCGCTCGTGCACCATCGCGCCCTCGAATCCGAAGGTGAGACGGAGCAGCTCCGCGAGCGCGGCGGAATAGAAGTGACAGCCGGTGCCCGCGAACCCGGCGCGCGTGGCGAGCGATTCCGGCATCCGTGCCTCGGTTCGCCCGGCGGCCAGGATGAGGGAAACGTCCAGCGCCTTGCGCGCCAGCTTCGATACGGTGCGGCTTCCCAGCCGGCGCCGGAGGGGCTCCGGACTCATGGTGAGGAGGAGCCGGGATCCGGTGCTCCCGATGCGGGTGCCGTGGCGCGCGGCACGACGGCCGGCGTCGGAGTAGACGAGTGTCGCGTCGGGCCTTCGGCCCACCAGCCGGAAGACGGAGACCGCCTCATCGAGGCTCACCGGCTCTCCATCCTCGGCCTGCTCGCGGTACCGGTCGATCCGCTGGGCCACGGTCGCGCTGAGACCCAGCCGCTTCGACACCGTCTCGCCGGCGACCTCGCTCAGCCCGTCGTCGATCGGCGTGTCGAGATTGCGGATGGCCTCGAGGAGGCTAAGCGGAACGAGGGCGTGGATGGTGGCGGCGAGCGACACGGCGCGTGAAGTTAAGCCCCCGGACTGAGCCCCGCCACGGCCGCTTGCGACGGCAATTCGCGGAGGGAACATTCGCGCGATGCTCGACCCTGGAGGCCTGGCGCCGGCACTGGCCGTCGCGATCTCCGCCGCGGTATCCCTGCTCGCCTGGACCGCGGGAGCGCTGACCCGATCCGGCGCGCTCGCCGCCACGGCCGTGGGCGCCGGCATTCTCTGGGGCACCGGCTGGGCGGGCGGAATCGTGCTCCTCGCATTCTTCCTTCCGAGCACCGCCGTCGGCCGACTCCCCGGCAGCCGCCGAGTCGTCGCGGACGCCCGCGGAGAGGTGCGCGATCATATCCAGGTTGCCGCGAACGGCGGCGCCGCCCTGGCCGGCGCTCTCGCCGAGAATCTGGCGCCGGGCCTCGGGCTCTGGATCGTCACAGCGTCGCTCGCGACCGCGGCGGCGGATACGTGGGCCACCTCCGTCGGCGCCCTTTCGCGGACCGATCCGCGAAACCTGCTGACCGGCCGCCGGGTGCCTCCGGGAACGAGCGGCGGGGTCACGCTCGCGGGAACGCTGGGCGCGGTGGCCGGCGCCGCCATCGTGGGCGTGGCCGGGGCCGCCGCGGGTGGCGGAGCCGCCCTGCTGGCCACGGCTACCGGGGTGGGAGTCGCCGGGATGTTGCTCGATTCGCTTCTCGGTGCTTCCGTGCAGGGACGGTTCGAGTGTCCCCGGTGCCGGGAGGCCGGCGAACGGCGGCGCCATCGCTGCGGAGCCCCGGCGGTCCGGGTGGGAGGCTGGTCATGGCTGGACAACGACGGAGTGAACGTGCTCGCGACGGTCGCCGGGGCCGTCGCGGGCTGGCTGGGGTGGTCGTGGCTGGCACGCTCCTGATGGCCTGTCAGGCCGAGCCGACGTCGTTCGTCGGCCCCGGCGGACGATTTCCCATCAACGGAACCGGGAAGTCCGGCACGGGAGGCGGCACGTCCGGCGGGTCGGTGGTGCCGAGCGCGCTGGTCGGAACGTGGAAGAACGTGATCGTGATTCAGCTGGTCGACGACATCCAGACCTGGACCACGATCTGGCGATTCGACCGGACCGGCACCTGCCGGTTTCTCCAAACGAGTTTCTCTCTCCTAGAAGGTTTCCCCCGCACCGACGATCGTTCCTGCACCTTCAAGGTCTTCGGCGCCGAAATCGAGGCCACCTTCAACGGGACCGCCGGCAAGGTCACGATGCCGTACGATTTCGCCGGCTTCTCCCCGAACCGGCTCAAGCTCGAAGGCCTCATCTACGAGCGGATCGAGTGACCGCACCCGACTGCGATGTGCTGGTGATCGGCCTCGGCCCGGCCGGCGCCGCGACGGGCATCCGGCTCGCCCGGCAGGGCTTCCGGGTGGTCGCGATCGACCGCGCCCGCTTTCCCCGGGACAAGGCCTGCTCCGAATACCTGAGCCCGGAGGGGGTGCGCCACCTCGCCGCGCTCGGCGTGCTGGAAGCGATCGAGCGACGGGGCGGACGCCGGATTCGCGGGACGACCGTCGTCGCTCCCCGCGGGTCCCGCCTCACCGGCCTTTTCGCCAAGGCCGGCCAGCCCTTCCGCGCGACCGGCCTCTCGGTCACCCGGCGGCTCCTCGACACCGAGCTCGTCAACGCCGCGCGCGCGGCCGGAGTCGCCGTCCATGAGGGAACGGCGGCGGCAGAGCTCCTCCGCGAGGGCGGCCGCGTGACGGGCGGGGTCCTCCGGAACGACGCCGGGCAACTGAAGGTTCGCGCCCGTCTCACGGTCGGCGCCGACGGGCTCCGCTCGCTCGTCGCGCGGGAGCTGGGAGCCGTCAGGCGGGAGCCGATTCGCCGCTGGGCCTTCGTCGCGCACGTCTCGGGCGTCGACGGCCTGTCCGACACCGCCGAGCTGCACGTGCGGGGCGACGGCTATGTGGGCTTGAACCCCGTCGGCGGCGGCGCGGCCAACATCTCCCTCGTCGTCCCGCAGTCCGCCGCGTCGGCCGCCCGCGGCGACGCGGAGGGATTCCTCTTCGCCGGCCTCGACCGCTTCGAGGGAGTTCGGGATCGCGTGAGCCGCGGAGGTCTCCTGGACCGTGTGCTGGTGACGGGGCCGTTCGCGCTCCGGGCCGCGCGGGTGGCCGGCGACGGCGCGCTGCTCGTCGGCGACGCCGCCGACTTCTTCGACCCTTTCACCGGCGAAGGGATCTGTGCCGCGCTCCGCGGTGCCGAGCTGGTCGAAGCGGCCGTGTCCCCCGCGCTTCGCAACGGCGGTCCGGTCGGGGCCGCCGCCCTCGCCGGGTATCCCGAGCTCCGCCGGCGGGCGTTCCTCGGCAAATGGGCCGTCGAGCGGCTCATCGGCTACGGCATGCTCGTCCCCGCGCTCTTCGATCGCGCGGTGGCGCGCCTCGAGCGGCGGGGCCTGAGCCATACCATGATCGGGGTCACCGGCGACTTCGTCCCGGCACGCGCCGTCCTCAATCCCGCGTTCCTCGCCCGGATGGTGCTCTGACCCATGGCTTCAGTCGACGCGGCCGAGTTCCGGCACCTCTGTGGGCACTTCGCCACTGGCGTCGTGATCCTCACGGCGCGGGACGGCGACGGAAACCCCGCCGGGATGACCGCCAACAGCTTCACCTCCGTCTCGCTCGTGCCGCCGCTCGTGTCGATCAACGTGGATCACGCGGCCGACATGCACGCGGTGATGCTGAAGGCCTCGCGCTGGGTCATCAACGTCCTGGAGAGCGCCCAGGAGCCGCTGTCGCGCCGCTTCGCCGGCACCACGGCCGGACGATTCGACGGCGTGGGATACGAGCGGGACAGTGAGGGTCACGTGCTGCTCAACGGCGCCCTGGCGTGGATTCGCTGCGAGGCCGCCGAGCGGCACACCGTGGGCGACCACACCATCTTCATCGGCCGGGTGACGGGCGGGTCCGTCCAGGGAGGCCGCCCCCTCCTGTACTACCGTGGGGGCTACATGACGCCGGGACCGCCGTGATGCTGGAGCGCGCCGAAGGCCGCGAGCTGCTCGACGATCCGGAGGCGCCGCCTTCGAGGGTGGGCGCGTCGCTCCGGAACATCGCGACGGCGAACACCCTGTTCGGCGGTGCGGCCGCCGTCCGTTGGGGATTGCGGCGGGCGCTCGCCGGCGTGCCCGCCGGCGCCACGCTCACGATGCTCGACGTCGGCACCGGAATGGGCGACCTCCCGACGCGAGCCCGCGCCTGGGCTTCGCGTCTTGGCGTCCGGCTCGTCCCGGTGGGCCTCGACCGCCATCGCGCCGCGGCGCGCCTCGCGCATGGTCACGGGCTCACGGCGCTCGTGGGCGACGGCGCGGCACTGCCCATCCGGAGCCGCGGTGTCGACGTCGTCCTCCTGAGCCAGGTGGCCCATCACTTCGGTCCCTGTGCGGTCGTGCACCTGCTCCGCGAGTGCGATCGCGTGGCGCGGCGAGCGGTGATCGTGGCGGATCTTCGCCGCTCCCGGGCCGCCGCCTTCGGCTGGACGCTCGCGGCCCGGGTGCTCCGGTTCGACGACGACACCCTGCGCGACGGCCTCACGTCGCTCGCCCGCGGCTATACCCTGGGGTCGTTCCGCTCGCTCCTCGAGCAGGCGGGAGTGACGGCCTCGGTGATTCGCCGCCCCGGATCCCGGATCGTCGCGGTCTGGAATCCTTCCCGCTGATGCGCACCCTGGACACGCTCTGGATCGCCGCTCCCGCGGCGTCGGTCTTCCGCCGCGCCGCGGACGTGGAGCGCTGGCCGGAGATCCTGCCCCACTATCGCTGGGTGCGACGGCTCACCGGACCGGATGAGAAAAGTCTCGTCGAGATGGCGGCCTGGCGTCCCTTCGGACCTCTCCGCTGGCCGACCTGGTGGGTGTCCGAGATGACCGTCGAACCCGAGCGGCGCCGCGTCCGCTACCGCCACGTGCGGGGCATCACCTCCGGCATGGACGTCGAGTGGAGCGTGGAGCCGGAGGGCGCGGGAACGCGGGCCACGATCGTGCACGAGTGGGACGGACCGGCGTGGCCGCTGATCCGACGGCCCGCCGCCGAGTGGGTGATCGGCCCGGTGTTCGTCCGCGGCATCGCGTCCCGAACCCTCGCGGGGATCGCGCGCGCCGCCGAAGCCGAGGCCGTGGCGGGTGCGGCGTCGCCGGAAAGGCTGGTGGGCCGTGCCTGACCGCCGCGTCGTCATCACCGGCATCGGCCCCATCACGCCGATCGGCGTGGGGATGGAAGACTTCTGGAACGGGCTCGTCGCCGGGCGTTCCGCGGTACGCCGGCTCAGCCGGTTCGATCCGGCGCCGTTCCGAAGTCACGTCGCGGCCGAAGTGGACGGCTTCGACCCCGGCGACTGGATGGATCCCAAGCGGGCGCGGCGGCTCGATCGCTGCTCCCAGTTCACCCTCGCGGCCGGTCGTCTCGCGCTCACGGATGGAGGGATCGAGCTCGAGCGCGAGAACCCCGACCGTGTCGGGGCCATGATGGGCACGGCCCTGGGCGGCGTCGCGCTGGCGGAGCAGGAGCACGGCAAATACCTCGAGGGCGGGCCCCGGGCCGTCGAGCCCAGCCTGGCTCTCACCGTGTTCGTCGGAGCGTCGAGCTGCAACCTGGCCATCGAGCTCGGCATCACCGGGCCCAACATCACCAACGGGATGAGCTGCGCCTCGGGCGCGATCGCGATCGGCGAGGCCTATCGGGCCATCCGCCGGAACGACGCGGACATCATGCTCGCCGGCGGCGCCGAAGCCCCCCTCTCCCCGCTCTGCTACGGCGCGTTCGCCATCATCCGCGCGATGTCGACCCGGAACGACGACCCGGCCACGGCGAGCCGCCCCTTCGACCGCGGCCGCGACGGGTTCGTGATGGGTGAAGGCGCCGCGGTGCTGGTACTGGAGGAGCGGGAGCGGGCGCTGGCGCGCGGCGCGCGGCCCTACGCCGAGATCGTCGGGTACGGCCTCACCAACGACGCGCATCACATGAGCGCGCCTCGACCCGACGGGAGCCAGGCCGCCCGTGCCATGCGCCTCGCGCTCGACGGTGGCGCGGTGCCCGGAGACGCGATCGATTACGTGAACGCCCACGGCTCCTCGACGCCGCTCAACGACCCGACCGAGACGCTGGCGATCCGCAACGTGCTCGGCCGGCATGCCGACGACGTCTGGGTGAGCGGCACCAAGGGGTACTACGGCCACGCCCTCGGCGCGAGCGGCGCCTTCGAGGCGGCGATCTGTGCGCTGGCCGCCCGGCGCGGCTGGCTTCCGCCGTCCGTGAATCTCTTCGAGCCCGATCCCGCCTGCGATCTCCCCTATGTCCGGGGAAAGGGCCTGGCGCGGGAGCCCGGGTATCTCCTGAGCAATTCCTTCGGCTTCGGCGGCATCAACGCGGCGCTGATCTTCAAGAATCCCAACGGGAAGTAGACGGCGGTTGACGGTTGACCGCCCACTCGGACCCTGTCAACCGTCAACCTTCCGCGCCCTGATCCACAGGCTCACCGCGTACCCTCCCAGAATCACCGCGGTCACGACGTAGGCCGCGATCATGAACCCGGCGTTGGCCGACGGATCAATGGGCATGGAGCCCTCCTTCCCCTTCCGCCCGGCGCCGGGCGATGCCGTAGCGGACCATCACGAAGCCGAGCAGCAGCACCGTGAAGACTCCGACCGACACGAGCAGCGTGCGCAGCATCTCGTCCGGAAGGGAGGGACGGCTCGGCTTGAGGACGATCGGATCGGGATGCAGCGTGTTGAAGAGGTAGACCGTCAGGTGCACGAAGGGAACCAATACGAGGCCCATGATGCCGACCACCGCGCTGTAGCGCGCCCGCTCGCCGGGGTCGTGGATGCTCCCGCGCAGGGCGCGGTAGCCCAGAAACAGAAAGAAGAGCAGCAGCGTGAAGGTGAGCCGCGCGTCCCACGTCCAGTAGGTTCCCCAGACGGGCTTCCCCCAGAGGGGGCCGGTCGTGAGCATCACCAGACTGAAGACGAGCCCCACCTCCGCGGCCGCCTCCCCGAACCAGTCCAGACGCGGATCCCGCAGCCAGAGGTAGAGCGCGCCGGCGATGCCCACGAGCGAGAACGCGAGGAGCGCGCTCCAGGCGGCGGGCACGTGCACGTAGAAGATCTTCTGGGGCAACCCCTGAAACCGCTCGATGGGGGTGAACCGGAGCGCGAGCACGTAGACCGCGGCTAGCCCGGCCAGCGCGATCCCCGTGATCGCGAGGCCGCGGCCGATCGCGCGGCGGGCGGGCTCCGAAATAGTGGAAGCGGTCATTCGTCCATGAGTGGAGGGAAGACCAGGAGACCGAGCGTCACGAACACGAGATCGTAGAGTCCGAGGATCTGGAGCCAGCCGAGAATCTCGCTCGCCGGACGGCCGGCCAGCAACCGCGCCGTGACCTGCACAGCGCCGATCACGGGCGGAACCAGAAAGGGCAGGAGCAGCAGGGGCAGCATGAGCTCGGCGAAGCGGGTCCGTGCCGTCATGGCGGCGAAGACGGTCCCGACCGCGACGAAGCCCGCCGAAGCGAGCGCCACCGTGAGGGCGATCCCGGCGATCGCGCCGCGCAGGTCGACGCCGAAGAACAGCACGACGAGCGGCACCGTCACCGCTTCGACGGTCAGGACGAACGCCAGGTTTGCAAGGTATTTCCCGAGGAAGACCGCCGTCCGGGAGACCGGGGCGAGCAGGAGGCCGTCGAGCGCGGCGTGCTCCCGCTCCACCGCGAACGAGCGGTTGAGCACCACCACGCCGACGAAAGCGAGGGTCACCCAGAGCACGCTCGGCGCCAGGGTCTCGCGGGAGACCGCGCCCGCGTCACGGGCGAAGTTGAAGATCGCGAGAATGAGCGCCGCGAGCGTGACCGCCGAGACGAAGGCCGTGCGGCTCCGGAGCTCGACCCGGAGGTCCTTGGCCGCGATCGCGAGCGCGACCCGGAGCGTCTCACCCATGGGCGGTCTCGCGGCAGAGCCCGAGAAAGCGCTCCAGCCCGCCGGCCGAGCTCCGCGGCCCGCTCCAGGCCCAGGATCCGCGAATCAGGGCGTGCACGTGCGACGCCAGCTCCCACGCTTCATGGACGTCGTGCGTCACGACCACGAGGGCGCGCCCGCGGGATCGTTCGGCGGCGAGTCGCGCCGCCACCGCCTCGGACGACGCGGCGTCGAGCCCGGTGAACGGCTCGTCGAGCAGGAGGAGCGCGGGCTCGTGGAGGAGCGCGCGGGCGAACGCCAGCCGCTGCACCATGCCGCGCGAGAGCTTCCGCACCGTGTCGCCGGCCCGCTCCGACAGGTCCACCGCCGCGAGCGCGGCCAGGGCACGATCGTCGGGATCCCCGAGGCCGTGCAGGCGCGCGGCGAACACGAGGTTCTGACGCGCCGTGAGGTCGTCGTAGAGCTGGCTCTCGTGCGACAGCAGACCGATCCGGCGGCGGAGCCCTGGATCGCCCGGGGCCCCCGTGACCGCCGCATCGCCCACTACCCTCCCGGCGAACACTCGGCCCTCGAGCAGCACGACGCCGGCGCTGGGCCGCGCCAGTCCCGCGAGCAGCCTGAGCAGGGTGGTCTTCCCCGCGCCGTTGGGTCCGGCGACGAGGTGGCACTCGCCCTCGTGCACGGTGAGGGAGACCCCGCTGAGCGCCCTCGCCCTACCAAAGCGGCGCTCGAGGCCGCGTGCCTCGAGCAGCGGCGTTCCCGCCGCCGGCACGGTCATCGAGGGCAGCTGCGGGAAGCGGGAATCGTGGGGGGAGCTTCGGTCGGCACGCCGGAATATACGCGCCGGAAGGGAGGGTCCGTCCGGGTGATGCCCCGACTCAGCGCTCGCCGTGCGCCGTCAGATCGAAGAGGAGATCCATTCTCGTGAGCGCGAGCAGATAGCGGAACTCGTCGCTCAGCCGCTCGAGCGCTACCCGCTGGCCCCGGTCCGCCGCGTGCCGGTGAATCAGCATGAGGGCCGAGAGCCCCGCCGAGTCCACGCGGCGGGTGCGCGAGCAGTCGATGGTGAGGGCTCCCCCGCTCGGCATGACGTCCAGCTCCCGCACCGCGTTCTCGCGGAACGAGACTCGGGTGTCGATCCCCAGCTCCTCGGGGGCCACGATGCGTCGGGCGGCGACCTGTGTCGCAGACATGACTTCCTCCAGCGCCCGATCCTGATGCGGCCGGGATCGTGATCCCGGACTGGCTCGCAATCGGCGGCCGAGCCGTCTCGCGGTCGCGAGACCTCTTGCTCTGCGACCCCGGATCGCTCCGGGTGTGCTCTTGTCGGGCGAGTCCTTGTTCTCGCCGGCTTCACCTTCACCGGCTCGGGGACCCTGAAAGGCGAGGACGGTGCCATTCCGATCAACTCGTGCCGCGCGAATCACTTACCGCTACGGCCCCGAGCGGCGGGCCGCTCGGCCCGAACCGCACTCCGCGATACGTCGCTGTGGTCTGCGAGCTAGGGATTGGGGGTTAGGGGCTAGGGACTAGGGGCTGCAGCAGACTGCGTGCGTGGTTGCTCGCTTGCAGTAGCCTCCTCACTCTTGCCCTTCTCTCACCTGCTCGGCAAACTCCTAGCCCCTAGCCCCTAGCCCCTAGCATGTCCAACCAGCTCGACACTCTGCTCTCCGAGCAACGGCGCTTCCCGCCGCCGCCGGCGTTCGCGGCGCGGGCACTCGCCACCCAGGCTCTGTACGACCGCGCCGCGGCCGATCGGCTGGGGTTCTGGGACGAGCAGGCGCGGTACCTGGACTGGTTCACGCCCTGGTCCCGCACGCTCGAGTGGAACCTGCCGCATGCGAAGTGGTTCGTGGGCGGGACGCTCAACGTGTCGGTCAACTGCCTGGACCGGCATCTCGCCGGCCCGCGCCGCAACAAGGCCGCTCTGATCTGGGAGGGCGAGCCCGGCGACCGCCGGACACTCACGTACTGGGAGCTCCACCGGGATGTGTGCCGCTGCGCCAACGCCCTCCGCCGGCTGGGCGTGAAGCGGGGAGACCGGGTCGCGATCTACCTCCCGATGATTCCCGAAGCGGCCGTGGCGATGCTCGCCTGCGCGCGGATCGGCGCGGTGCACTCGGTGGTCTTCGGGGGCTTTTCCTCCGAATCGCTCCGGGACCGGATCAACGACGCTCAGGCGGTCGCGCTGATCACCTCCGACGGCGGATATCGCCGGGGCCAGGTGCTGCCGCTCAAGCGCTTCGCGGACGAAGCGCTGGCGCAGTGCCCGTCGGTCGAGCACGTCGTCGTGGTGCGGCGCCGCCCCGGCGCGGAAGGCGACGAGGCCTTCGCCCGGATGCAGGAGGGCCGCGATCACTGGTGGCATCGCCTGCTCGAGCAGGCCGAGCCGGTGGCGGAGCCCGAGCAAATGGGCGCCGAGGATCTCCTCTTCATCCTCTATACGTCCGGCACCACGGGAAAGCCCAAGGGCATCGTGCACACGACCGGCGGCTACCTCACCCAGGCTGCCGCGACCACGCGCTACGTCTTCGATCTGCGCGACGAGGATCTGTTCTGGTGCACCGCCGACATCGGCTGGGTCACCGGGCACTCCTACGTCGTCTACGGTCCGCTCGCCAACGGCGCGTCGGTGCTGATGTACGAGGGCGCCCCCGACTGGCCGGAGCGCGACCGCTTCTGGGAGATGATCGAGCGCCACGGTGTGACGGTGTTCTACACCGCACCCACCGCCATCCGCGCCTTCATGAAGTGGGGCACGGAGCACGCGGCGCGCCACGACCTCGGGAGCCTGCGGCTCCTGGGCACCGTCGGCGAGCCCATCAACCCGGAAGCGTGGATCTGGTATCACGAGCACATCGGGAAGGGCCGGTGTCCCATCGTCGACACCTGGTGGCAGACGGAGACCGGCGGGATCATGATCACGCCGCTCCCGGGCGTCGTCACAACGAAGCCGGGCTCCGCGACCGTTCCTTTCCCCGGCATCTCGGCCGAGCTCGTCGATGCGCAGGGCAACCGGCTCGAACGGGGCGGCGGGTTTCTCACCCTCACCGAGCCGTGGCCCGGCATGCTACGAACGATCTACGGCGACGACGAACGCTACCGGCAGACCTACTGGAGCCGGTTTCCCGGCAAGTACTTCGCGGGCGACGGCGCCAAGGTGGACGAGGACGGCTACTGGTGGATCCTGGGCCGGGTGGACGACGTGCTCAACGTCGCCGGCCACCGGATCGGCACCATGGAGGTGGAAAGCGCACTGGTGGACCACCCCAGCGTGGCCGAGGCCGCCGTCGTCGGGAAGAGCCACGAGCTCAAGGGTCAGGCCCTCGCGGCGTTCGTGACCCTCAAAGACGGCCGGCCCGCGTCCTCGCAGGTCAAGGACGATCTCAAGGACCACGTCGTGAAGAAGATCGGCGCGATCGCCCGGCCCGACGACATCTTCTTCACCGCCGATCTCCCGAAAACCCGGAGCGGGAAGATCATGCGCCGGCTCCTCAAGGACATCGCCGAGGGCCGCGCGCTCGGCGACACGACCACGCTCGCGGACCCGAACGTGGTGGCGAAGCTCAAGGATCAGTACGAGAGCGAGGAGGGCTAGGCCGTCCGGGAGACCGAGCGCCCGGCCGTGATGGCCCAGAGCCCCGCGAACGTCAGGGCGCCGTTCACGATCAGGATCTCGAAGCCCATCTGGTACCCGAAGAAGAGCTGGGTGGAGTAGGTCTTGAGGAGGTAGGTCACGACCGGGGCGAGCACGCAGACGACCGGCACCAGCCGGTCGCGCGGCACGCGGTGGGTGAAGATCCCGAAGGCGAAGAGGCCGAGCAGCGGCCCGTAGGTGTACCCGGCGATCTCCAGCAGCGTCCGCAGAACCGTGCCGCTCTCCAGCCAGTAGAAGAAAAGAATGCAGAGGAAGAACACGCCGGCCATGACGAGGTGCACGCGCTGGCGCACCCGCCGCTGACGGGCCTCGTCCCACCCGCGCTCCCGGACGCCGATCAGATCGATGCAGGTGCTCGCCGTGAGGGCGGTGAGCGCGCCGTCGGCGCTCGGGAAGAGGGCGCTGATGAGCCCGATGACGAACAGCAGTCCGAGCCACGCAGGAAAGACCTGGAGCGCGAAGGTCGGAAAGAGATCGTCGCTCCGGGCCGGCACGGCGACGCCGATGCGCTCGGCGTAGAGATAGAGGAGGGCGCCGAGGAGCAGGAACAGCAGATTGACGCCCACCAGGATCAGGCTGAACACCCGCATGTTCTTCTGCGCGTCGGGCAGCGTCCGGACGCTCAGGTTCTTCTGCATCATCTCCTGATCGAGGCCGGTCATCGCGATGGTGATGAACGCGCCGCTCAGGAGCTGCTTGAAGAAGAAGCTGTCGCTCCGCCAGTCGGGATTCACGACCGCCAGCATGCCGCTGTCGGCGAGAGCGCCGGCCCACCCCGCCATCCGGGGGTCCGTCGCCACGTACAGGATGGTGCCGATCAGGGCCACCAGCATGAACAGGGTCTGGAGGGTATCGGTCCAGACGATCGTCTTGACGCCGCCCCAGAAGGTGTAGAGCACGATCATCGCCAGCACGACCAGCGCGGTGAGCCAGAAGGGCACCGCGAGCCCGTCCAGAACGAAGGCGTGCAGGACGTGCAGGACGAGGTAGATCCGGATCGTGGCGCCGAGGGTCCGGCTCAGGATGAAGAACGAGGCGCCGGTCCGGTAGCTCACCCGGCCGAACCGCTCCCGCAGGTAGCCGTAGATGCTGGTCAGCTGGAGGCGGTAGTAGAGCGGGAGCAGAACCCCGGCCACGATCCAGTAGCCGATGATGTAGCCCAGGACGATCTGGAGATAGTACCAGTGGTTGTCACGGACCCAGCCCGGCACGCTGACGAAGGTGACGCCGCTCAGCGAGGTGCCGATCATGCCGAACGCCACCACCCACCAGAGGCTCTTCCGCTCGCCGCTGTAGAACGCGTGCTCCCCGGCGCCGCGCGAGGTCCGCCAGGCGACG
>JBOHSH010000109.1:0-16849 GCA_050733195.1 Gemmatimonadales bacterium | reverse complement strand
CGCTCGACTGCGACGACACGCTCTGGGGAGGTGTCTGTGGCGAGGTCGGGCCGACCGGGCTGACTCTCGACGAATCTCACCTCGCGCTCCAGCGCCGCGTCGTCGACCTCCAGCGCGCCGGCCTGCTGGTCTGCCTCTGCAGCAAGAACAACGAGGCCGATGTCTGGGACGTCTTCCGGCATCGGCCGGAGATGCCTCTTCGTCCGGAACACCTGGTCGCCTCGCGGATCAACTGGCAGCCGAAGTCCGAGAATCTCCGGGCCCTCGCGGCCGAGTTGAACCTCGGTCTCGACAGCTTGGTTCACGTGGACGATTCCCCATTCGAGATCGCGGAGATCCGGGCTCAGTGTCCCGAGGTCCTCGCCTTCGAGCTGCCGGCCGACCCCGCGGGACGCCTCAGCTTCGTCCGGCACAACTGGGCGCTCGATCACGTCGCCGGAACGTCGGCCGACGCGGCACGAACCGATACATACCGGGTACATACCGGGCGAACGCCCGCCGCGTTGCCGCCCGTCGGGAGGCCGGCAGCCTCGACGAGTTTCTGGAGCGCCTGGACCTTTGCGTCGAATTCACGGCTCCGGCCCTCGCCGACTTCGCCCGGGCCGCGCAGCTGACGATCCGGACCAACCAGTTCAACTGCACGACGATCCGCCGCAGCGAGGCGGAGCTCCGGCGGCTGTGCGACAGCGGCGCCCTCGAGGCCCGGCTGGTCTCGGTGCGGGATCGCTTCGGGGACTACGGCATCGTGGGCCTCATGCTGTTCGGGGCGCGGGAGAACGCGCTCCGGGTCGATTCGTTTCTCCTGAGCTGCCGGGCGCTGGGCCGTCGGGTCGAGCAACGCATGCTGAACGAGCTGGGCGAGCTCGCCCGCGCCCGGGGTCTCGCCCAGGTGGAGCTTCCCTTCGTCGCGACCGCGAGGAACCAGCCAGCTCTCCGGTTTCTCGAGGGCCTCCGGATCACGCCGATCCCTGATGGACCGGGCCGCGTCTTCGTGGTTCCGGTGGAGACGGCGCTTCGCCCCCCGGTGCCGGTGGAGGAAACCGACGTGGACACCGACGCGGACGCCCCGCCGGATTCGGCGGCTCGACCGGTCACCCTCGACAGAGCGACCGAGGATCCGCTGACCTCCATCTATCGAGAGCTGAACAGCGCCGAGCGGATCCTGGCGGCCGCGTCGGCTGCGCGGGACACGGCTCCGCCGGACCCGGGGAGAACCGTTCGGGGGCCGCGGACCGCGACCGAGCGCCGCCTGGCTCGTCATTGGGGGGAGGTGCTGCGCCTGAGCACTGTCGATGTGCGGGACGATTACTTCGCCCTCGGCGGCACGTCACTCCTGGCGGTAGACCTGTTCGGCCGTCTCTGCCGGGAGTTCCGGATCGAGCTGCATCCGACGGTGCTGATGGAAGCGCCCACGATAGAGGAGCTCGCGCGCCGGATCGACGCGCCGGGGACGGCATCGGAGGGGAGTGCCTGGTCGTCCCTGGTCCCGCTGCGGCGGGAGGGGGCGAAACGCCCGTTGTACTGCATCCACGCGGGGGCGGGTCCGATCCTGTTCTACCGCCCACTCGCGCAGGCGCTGGGATCGGACCAGCCGGTTTACGCGCTTCAGCCGAGGGGCCTGACCGGTCGGCTCGCACCTCTGACCACGCTCGAGCAGATGGCTGCCCGCTATCTCGGCGAGATCCGGACGGTTCAGCCCCGAGGTCCCTACCAGCTCGCCGGCTTCTGCCTCGGTGCCATCATTGCGTTCGAGATGGCGCACCAGCTCCGGCGGGACGGCGAGGAGGTGACCTTTCTGGGCGCGTTCGACGGACGGGCGCCGGGCTATTCGGGCTGGCTCGACCCCGAAGAGGTCGCCGGGCCGGCGGAGCCGAGCCGGGAGACCGACCCGGCCCGACCGCGGCCCCGGTCCCGTGGGCCGGTCGGGAGAGTCCTGCGCCTTCTCGATCGGTTGGGCGAGCTGCCGCCCTCGCGGTGGATCCCGTTCGTGGCCGGACGGGTCCTGTCCCGGATCACGAAATGGCTCGTGGAGACGCATGGCCTTCCTCCGCATCTATACCCGGCGAACAGGACGCCCCATCCCGCGGTGGCTCCGGCGCTATCCCTGGTATTTCCCCGTGACCCACATGTTCGCGAAGGAGCGCTATCGGCCGGTGCGTTATCCCGGCGAGGTCACGGTGTTCACGCTCAAAGGGCGGTTCCCCGACCCGACGCTCGGGTGGACCCGATGGGCGGAGACGGTCTCGGTCATCGAGGTCGAGGGAACGTTCCGGCAGCATCGCGACCTGATGGGCGAGCCGATCGTGTCGGCCTGGGCGCCCGAGCTGGCTGCGCGGGTCTCCGGATGATCCGGCGGGTTAGGACCTGGGAAGGATCTTTCCGACCATCCGGCCGATGCCGCCCAGGGCGGTCCGGAACCCGTCTCCCAGCACCAGTCGGACCGGAGGCCAGCGGCGGGTGGAGCGGGTGCGGGCATACCCCAGATCGGCCATGAGCGTCCCGCTGAGGTGCTCGATGATGCGGAGGTCGGACGCCGACAGCTCGCGACGCCATCCCTCGGCCTCGCCGCTTCGGAAGAACTTCCGGGGAGTGCCCTTCGTCTCCTTCAGGCTCCTGAAGGAAGACGCCCGGGCGGCCTCCTCACACCAGGCCGGATCGGCCGGGAGGCCGAGCCACCGGATGATCCGGCCGAGCTCCGCGGCGGGATTCGCCGTCAGAGCCTCGTAGCGGACTTCCGCATATCGTTCGGTCAGCGCCGCGATCTTCCGGCCGCGCTTCACGTCCCACGCCCAGTAGCGGGCTCCTTGCGCAGGTCCCCTGGGCCAGCGACCGCCGAAGTCATCGGCGCCCTTGCGCTGGGACGCAAAGACGGCGCGAGGATCCCGGATCACATGAAGGAAGTAGGCATCGGGATAGACCCGGTGTACGAACTCCGCGATGCGGAGGTCTTCCGGCGTCTTCACGACCAGCAGCTCGGCCTCGGGGCGTCTCGCGAGCGCGCCGCTAAAGGCGCGATCGGCCGTGTCGCGGCAGAAGTGCAGGAGCTCCTCCTCGTTGGCGAACAGCGGCTCGAACCGCGCCGCTGCGCCGTTTCCACCGGAAGGCCCGTCGAACAACACCACGCTGTTGAGGTAGCGGGTGTCGTCGCGCCGGCCGCCCCGGCCCCAAGCCCGGTAGAGCTCGTGCAGACTGTGCATGACGCTCACCTGCATGCACGTGACCGCGTCGGGATGCCGGGCCACCAGCATCATCGTCCAGGTGGTGCCGCTCCGCGGGCACCCCACAATGAACAGGCGCTTCACGCGGTGAACCTCTTCTGGTCGATGGCGAAGGCGGAGGCGTCGGATACCCCTCGTGGGGGCCGGGATTGGCAACTTCCGGACCCAGCCCCCTCTCGCGAATGCCCGTCGTGCGCCATCCGCCGCACGGAATCGTTGTAAACCATTCTGTCTTGCATGCGCAGCACCGCGATGTGACAATTCACCAATCTAGCGGCCATCATGTTGCGTACTCGCGGCAGTACGGGCAGGCGCCGGGATCTCGAGTGGCCACCACACGCGCCGGCGAGATGTGCAAGCATCTGAAAGACAACGAGTTGGAATCGCGGTCCGGCTCCACCGTCCATGGGATGCCGGCGGGTGGTCGGGAGCGGGGCGAGGCGCGATGCATTGAAGCAACGGCACAAGCTTTGAGCTTGAGCCCGATCCGGCGCTTCGGCAGTCGGAGCTCCGAACCGCTTCCACCCCCCTTCACCGTGACGAGCAGGGAGAGCGCCATGAGCCCGTACCCCGCGACCGACCCGACCGTGACCCGGCTGGCACAGGCTGGCGGCATCACGACTTTGTACCTGGGCGCTGGAGCGCTTCTGCCCCTCGTCGTCGAGCCGGCCGAGCCGCAGCTCTCGCTCGAGGCCTGGGCCAAGACCAGCCGTGAGGCGATCGAGCAGGCGCTGCTTCGCCACGGGGCGATTCTTTTCCGGGGGTGGAACCTCCCCGGTCCGGCCGACTTCGAGCGGTCCGCGCTCGCGGTCTACGGCGAGCTGTACTCCGACTACGGCGACCTGCCCCGGGCCTCGGCCGGCGAAAAGATCTACGAGTCGACCTGGTATCCCAACGACCAGATGATTCTCTACCACAACGAGAGCTCGCACCTCAATCTCTGGCCGATGAAGATCAGCTTCTTCTGCGTCACGCCCGCCGCCAAGGGCGGATGCACGCCGGTCTTCGACACGCGGGGGGTCTGCGGAGCCATCGACCCGAAGGTGCTCGCGGACCTCCGCACCAAGGGTCTTCTCTACGTCCGCAACTTCTCGCCGGGCGTGGATCCCACCTGGCAGGCCTTCTTCCACACCGAGGACCGCGCCAAGGTCGAGGAGACCTGCCGGTCGGCCGGCGCCGACTTCGAGTGGACCGCGGGGGACGGTCTCCGCATCAGCCAGAAGACCCATGCGGTCTGGCGGCATCCGAAGACGGGCGAGGAAATCTTCTTCAACCAGATCCAGCTCCATCACATCGCCTGCGTGGACCCGGAGACCCGGGAAGCGCTGCGCGAGCTGTACTCCGACGACGAGCTGCCCCGCAACGTGTACTACGGCGACGGCTCGCCCATTCCGGACGAGGTGATCGAGCACCTCGGCCGGGTGTTCGAGAAGGTGGCGGTGCGGTTCCAGTGGCAGAAGGGCGACATGATCATGCTGGACAACATGCTGACCACTCACGCGCGCGACCCGTTCGAGGGCGAGCGAAAGATCGTCGTGGCGATGGGGCAGATGATGTCCATCGAGCAGGCGCTCGCGGCGGCGTGACCGTGAAGGACCGGCCCGGAGAGGCCTTCTCCTGCTTCGTCATCGGCGAGACGACCCTCGCTGTCGAATGCGCAGAGGCGCTTCGGGCCGGCGGCCACGCCGTCCGGGGGCTCGCCTCCCGGCATCCCCGGGCGGCGGCGTGGGCGGCCGCGTCGGGAGTGCCCCTCCTCGATCCGGGAGCGGAGTTCGACGCGGCGGTCACCGGCCGGCCCTACGACTATCTCTTCAGCATCGTCAACGGACGCCTCCTCCGCGGCGACGTCCTGCGTTCACCCCGCCGGCTCGCCATCAATTTCCACGATTCCCTCCTGCCCGCCTATGCCGGCGTGCATGCGACGACGTGGGCGCTCCTCCACGACGAGCGGACCCACGGCATCTCCTGGCACGTGATGGACGAGGGCATCGATGCCGGTGACGTTCTCGCACAGGAAGTGATTCCGGTCGATGCCGACGAGACCGCGTTCTCGCTCAACACCAGGTGCTACGAAGCGGCGCTCCGCGCCTTTCACCGCCTGACGGCGTCCCTCGCCTCCGGAGCGCCGCCGCGCCGCGCCCAGGACTCCGGCCACCGCAGCTACTACGGCCGCTTCGACCGACCGCCCGCGGGAGGACTGATCCCGTGGCATCTCGGGGCGGCCGCGGCCGCCCGATTCGTTCGCGCCCTGGAGTTCGGTCCCCATCCTAACCCGGTGGGGCGCGCCCGGGTCGGCACGCCCCGCGGCATCCTCATCTGCCCGAAGCTCGAGCCTCTCGAGGGAAGCACCCCGGTCCCGGCCGGAACCGTCGTCGCTTTCGATGCCGACGGGTGGAGGGTGAGCACGAGCGATCGCGACGTGCTGCTGCAGAGCTTCGTGGATCCGAGCGGAGCACCCCTCGATCCCGCGCGGGCCGCGGACCGGCTGGCGGTGCGGACGGGATCGCGGCTCTGGTCCGCGGAGGGCGTCGAGGCGGAGGAAGTGGCGGGCGCAGTCTCGGCGGCAGCCCGGCACGAAGCGGCGTGGGTGGATCGCCTCGCCCGGCTCCGGCCCCCCGGTCTTCCCTGGCGCGAGCGGAAGGCGGCCGGGAGCCGCGCCGCCAGCGCGGAGATTGCGACCGGACTCCCGGCTCGAGCGCTCCTGGCCGGCATCGCGGCCTGGTTCGCACGCACGGAAGGCGAGGCCTTCGATCTCGCCGTGGGAGACGCCGGCCAGGGACCGTGGCCGGCGAGCCTGTGTTTCCGGCGGGTACCGCTTCGGGTGGATGCGCCGACGAACGCCGGGTTCGAGAAACTGGGGGCCGAGCTCGACCGGGAGCTCGAGGTGGCCATGCGGCAGGCTCCCTGCCTGCGCGACGTCTATGCGAGGTATCCCGAGCTCACCGGCGCGGCCGGACCCGGCGGGGAATGCCCGCTTCCGGTCGCGGTGGATCTCGCACCCGACCCCGCGCGCGTGGAAGCCGTCGCCCTTGATCCACCGATGCGATTCGTGGTGGCGCGCGGCGGGGGAACGGTTCGACTTCTCCTCAGGGAAGCCGGCTCGGCCCGCGATGCCGCGCGTATCCTCGAGCAGATCCGCTGCCTGCTCCACGCCGCGACCCGCGAGCCGCATCGGCCGCTCGCCGAGTTGGAGTGGATCCCGAAGGCGGAGCGACGACAGCTCACCGGCTGGCAGGGAACCGCGCGCCCGTTCCCCCGGGACGCGACGATTCCCAGGCTGTTTCAATCGGTCGTGGAAGCAGGTCCGGAGCGACACGCGCTACTCGCGGACGACCGGGTGGAGACCTATCGGGAGCTCGACGCCGATTCGAATCGCCTGGCCAACTATCTCCGGGAGCTCGGAGTTCGCGACGGCGACTTCGTCGCCCTGGCGCTTCCCCGGTCCCTCGATCTCGTCACGGCGATCCTTGGCATCGTGAAGGCCGGGGCCGCGTACGTCCCGCTCGAGGCCGACTACCCCGCCGAGCGGCTGGCCTTCATGCTCGAGGACACGGCGGCGCCGGTGCTGATCACGAATCGCGAGCTGGCGGGGGCGCTGCCGTCGCGCCTGGGCACGCGCCCGGTGATTCTGGAGGATGCCCGGGCCGGGATCGCCGCCGCGTCGTCGGATCCGGTCGCGACCGAAGCCGGCCCCGAGTCGCCGGTCTACGTGATGTACACCTCAGGGAGCACGGGGCGGCCGAAGGGGACGGTGATTCCGCATCGGGCCGTCGTCCGTCTCGTCCGGGGCGCCGACTACATGCGGCAGGGACCCGAGGAGACCTTTCTCCTCCTGGCGCCGGTGTCCTTCGACGCGTCCACGCTCGAGCTGTGGGCCCCGCTGCTCAACGGCGGGCGGCTGGCGCTGGCACCGGCGGGAAGCGCGGGGATCGAGCGTCTGGGTGACACGATTCGCCGGCACGGAGTGACGTCCCTCTGGCTCACCTCGGCGCTCTTCCAGCGCGTGGTGGACCACGACCTCGATGCCCTGCGCCCCGTCCGCCAGCTGCTTGCCGGCGGCGACGTGCTGCCGCTGCCTCAGGTACGCCGGGTGCTCGAGGAAAGCCCGTCCTGCGAGCTCACCAACGGGTACGGTCCCACCGAGAACACCACGTTCACCACCTGTCACCGAATCACTCGCGCGGACCTGGACGGCCCCATCCCGATCGGCCGTCCGGTGGCCAACACCACGGTGAAGGTGCTCGATGCCGGCCTCCGCCCCGTTCCGGTCGGCGTGGCCGGGGACCTCTACGCCGGCGGGGATGGGCTCGCGCTCGGGTACCTGCATCGCCCCGATCTCACGGCGGAACGGTTTCTCGTCGACCCCTCCGACGCGTCGGGCGGGCGGCTGTATCGGACCGGCGACCGCGCCCGCTGGCGTCCCGACGGTACCCTCGAGTTTCTGGGCCGGCTCGACAACCAGGTCAAGCTGCGGGGCTTCCGGGTCGAGCTCGGGGAGATCGAGGCGGTACTCGCATCCCATCCGGGAACCCGCGACGTGGCGGTGCTCTGTCGCGAGGATCGGCCGGGTGAGAAGCGTCTGGTCGCCTACTGCGTCTCGCGCCCGGGAGGGAGTCTGGACCCCATCGAGGTCCGCGGCTGGGCTTCCGAACGACTGCCGGAGTTCATGGTTCCCTCGCAGGTCGTGCTGCTCGCGGCGTTGCCGGTCAGCCCGAACGGAAAGCTCGACCGTCGCGCCCTCCCGGCTCCGGATCCGGAACAGATGCGGAATGCGGCATTCGCGGAACCCCGCACTGAGACGGAACGCGCGCTCGCGGGGATCTGGAGTCGTGCGCTCCGGCTCGATCGGGTCGGAATCCACGACGACTTCTTCGCCCTGGGCGGAGACTCGATCCTGGTGATTCAGATCGCCGCCCGGGCGCGGGAGGCGGGGCTTCCGCTCGCGGCGGCCGACATTCTGCGGCAGCCCACCATCGCCGAGCTGGCCCCTGTCCTGGACGGACGCCGCGAAGCAGCGGCGCCGGCCGACGAGGGTCCTGCCTCCGGTGGGGCTCCGCTCACACCCATCCAGCGATGGTTCTTCGAGCTCGCGCCGGAGGACCCGCACCACTGGAATCAGGCATTCCTCTTCTGCACGCTGAACCGGCTCCACCCCGACGCGCTGCGGACCGCCGTCTCGGAGCTTCTCCACCACCACGACGCACTGCGGCTTCGCTTCCACCCGGGAGACCGGGGATGGTCCCAGGAATTCGGGGGCGTCGAGGAAGAGCCGCCGGTTCGGACGATCGATTGGTCCGGGCTTCCGCCGGAGCGTCGAGCCGCGGAGCTGGATCGGGTCGTTGACGAGACGGCGGCGAGCCTCTCGCACGAAAGCGGCCCCATGTGCCGCATGGTCGCGATCGACTTCGGGTCGGGTGGGGAAGGTCGTCTGCTCGTCGCCATCCATCACCTCGCCGTGGACGGAGTGTCCTGGCGTATTCTGCGTGAAGACCTCGAGCAGGCCTACCGCGCGGCGCTCGACGGCGCTGCCGTCCGCCTTCCCGCGCGGTCCACCTCGTACCGGCGCTGGGCCGAGCTGCTCGAAGCGGAGGCGCGCGCGCCGGCGCTCGACCGGGAGCGGGAGTACTGGATCTCCGTCCTCGCTCCACCGGCCCTTCCCGTCCCCGTAGCCATGGGCGGGGACAACCTCGAATCGTGTGCCCGCTCGGTGTCTGTCGCCCTGACCGCCGGCGAGACCCGCGATCTCCTTCAGCGGGTGCCCAAGGCGTACCAGACCCAGGCAAACGACGTCCTGCTGCTCGCGCTCGCCGAGGCGCTGACCCCATGGCTCGGCGAGGGCGAGATCGTCCTCGATCTCGAGGGGCACGGGCGCGACGAGGACCTGGGGACCGGGACGGACCTGAGCCGGACCGTCGGCTGGTTCACGGCGATTCATCCCGTGCGGCTCCCGTTGCGGAGCGGCGTCGCGGTGGGGGAACGTCTCAAGGAGATCAAGGAGCGACTGCGAGCCGTTCCCCGGCGCGGTTTGGGATACGGCCTGCTCCGGTACCTGTCGGGCGACGCGGCTCTGGCCGCCGCTCCTCCGCGAACCCTGGCCTTCAACTACCTCGGACAGATGGACAAGGTGGTCGAGGGCTCGTCGCTTCTGCGCTTCGCGCCGGAGTCCGCCGGCCCCTGGCATTCGCCGCGCGCCCGTCGGCCGTACCCGATCGAGGTCGTGGCCCAGGTGCTCGAGGAGCGGCTGGAGCTCCATTGGACCTTCGGCGCCGAACTGCACGAGGAGCCGACGATCCGCGGATTGGCGGAGCGCATGCTCGGTGCGCTCCGGAACCTCCTCCGGCATTGCCTCGTGGAGCACGGAGGCGGCCGCACACCGTCCGACTTTCCGCTCGTGCCTCTGGACCAGGCGTCGGTCGACCGCCTGGCTGGAGACGGTCGTGACGTCGAGGACATCCTGCCCCTGGCTCCGCTCCAGACCTTGTTCCTCGCGTCCGGGGGAACGGGCGTGGATCTCGGCTTCGAGCAATGGCGCTACCGGCTCCGCGGTGTGCTCGATGCTGGAGTCCTCGAACGCGCCTGGGACCTGGTCGTGAACCGTCACGCAGCGCTCCGTGCGGGATTCGTGTCGGACGGCCTTCCCACCCCCGTTCAGGTCATTCACCGACGAGCCACGCCCCGGGTCACCATCCACGACTGGCGGGAAGTTCCGCCGGAGCAGCTGGCCGACCGTCTCGACACCCTGCTCCGCGACGATCGTCGCGCAGGGTTCGACCTGGTCCGACCCCCGCTCCTGCGAATCACGCTCATTCGGCTCGCGGAGGAGGAGTGGGAGCTGGTCTGGGATCTCCACCACCTGGTGCTCGACCGGTGGTCCTGGCCCATCGTCCTGCGGGAAGTGGGAGCAGTGTATGACGCGCTCCGATCGGGACGCGAGCCGGACCTTCCCTCGGCGACCCCCTGGCGGCGGTATCTCGCCTGGGTCGCCGGACGGAACGGCTCGGCGACCGAAGCCTTCTGGCGGGCCGAGCTGGCGGGGATGGAGAGTGCCGCTCGTCTCGCCGTCTCTCGGTCGGAGGGGGAGGATGGCGAGCATGGAGTCGAGCTATCGGCTGAAGAGACCTCCCGGCTTCAAGAGATCGCGAGGGAGTGGCGGCTTCCGCTCAACACCGTGTTGGCCGCCCTGTGGGCGCTCTGGCTCTCGCGCACCTCCGGAAGCCGGGACGTCGTCTTCGGAGTGACCGTCGCGGGCCGGCCCTCGGATATCCCGGGGATCGCCGATCTCGTGGGCATGTGCATCAACAATCTGCCGGTCCGGATTATCGTGAAGCCGGACGAGTCGCTTCGGGAGCTGTCCGTTCGCATCGGCCGGAGTCTGCTCGAGATCGCGCCGCACCAGCACGCCCCGCTCGCGGAGCTGCAGCGGTGGAGCGGCCTTCCCTGGCACCGCCGCCTGTTCGACACCCTGCTCATTGCCCAGCATCACGGCGCGGAGGCGGAGACCATTGCCTGGCTGGGCCCGTCGATCCGGATCGCGCCGATCCCTGCGCCGGCGCAGACGGCCTACCCGCTCGCGCTGGTCCTCTCGGGAGACACCCGGCTCCGCCTTCGGGTCGCCTGGCAGGGCCGCTTCGTGTCCGGTGAGACCGCACGCGCGGCGGCGGAGTGCCTGGCGGTCCTCGCGCGGGAGGCCGGCGCCCTTGGGGACCAGCCGGCCTCCCGGCTGCTCGACCGGTTGCCCGAGCCGGGCCCGGTGCGGAGCGAAAACGGAGCGGCACGGGTCGTGGTGCCACCCTCCACGGCGACGGAGTGGGTACTCGCCCGGCTGTGGGCCGAGCTCCTGGGATTGGAGGAGGTGGGCGTCACCGAAAGCTTCTTCGACCTTGGAGGCCACTCCCTGGTCGCGACCCAGCTCGCGACCCGGATCCGCGACACGCTGCGCACGGACCTTCCGGTCGCCCTGGTGTTCGAGCATCCCACCGTGGCCGCGCAGGCCCGGGCCCTTCGCGAACGGCACGCCGAGCCCGCGCGACTCGACCGCATCGCCGAGCTGGTCCGCCAGGTGGAATCGATGAGCGACGAACAGCTCCGCGAGGCGCTCGTCAATGGCTGACCATCCGCCCAGGGACGCTCGACAGCAGCTGCTCGAGCGGCTCCTCGCCAGTGAAGGCCTGGATCAGGGAGGCGCAGCCGGCATCGGTCGCAGGCCACCGGGATCCGAAGCTCCCCAGAGCTACGCCCAGGAAGTGCTGTGGCTGCTCGACCGGGCAACGCCGGGCATGGTGGCCTACAACTCCGCGCTCGCCTGGCGACTCTCCGGCCCCGTGGACTCGGGCGCGCTGCGTCAGGCGGTGCAGCGGCTCATGGAGCGGCACGAGGCGCTCCGCACCCGCTTCGCGACCCGCGAAGACCGGAACATCCAGGTCGCGGATCCGTTAGGGAACGTGGTCCTCGCCGAAGAGGACCTTCGCTCGCTCTCCGACCACGAGAGCCGTATCGAGGCCCGGCTCCAGGATCACGCCCGTCGCCCGTTCGACCTCGAGCGCGACCACCTGTTCCGGCCCGTCCTGCTGCGCCTGGCCGACGACGACGCGGTGCTGCTGCTCGTCACGCACCACATCGTGTCGGACGCGTGGTCCTACGGGATTCTGGTGCGCGAGCTCGCCGCGCTCTATGCGGCCGCGCTGCGCGGCGAGGACGCCTCGCTTCCAGCGCTCCCGATCCAGTTCGGCGACTACGCCGCCTGGGAGCGGGCCGAGCTCGCCGGCGAGCGGCTGGCGGGCCGGATCGCCTGGTGGCGGGAGCACCTGCTGCCGCCGGCCGACGACCTCGAGGTGCCCAGCGATCGGCCGGGTACGGGAGCGCGCGGCGAGCGCGGCGCGAAGGTCACCCGCTCGCTCGATCCGGGAGCGCAGGCGGCCCTCAAGGCGCTCGCCGCCGAGCAGGGCGCGACGCTGTACATGGTGTGCCTTGCGGCCTTCAAGGCCGTGCTCGCCCGGTGGTCCGGGCAGAGCGACATCGTCGTCGGCTCCGCCGTCGCGGGGCGGACCCGCCGGGAGACCGAAGGCGTCGTGGGCTACTTCTCCGGCGCGCTTCCGCTCCGCACGCGGATGCCGCCGAGCGGAAACTTCGTCGATCTGCTTCGGGCGGTCCGATCCACCTGCCTCGGGGCGCTGGAGCATCGCGACGTGCCCTTCGAGCCGCTCGCACTCGAGCTCCAGCGGGAAGGGCGTCGCGGCACGACGCCGTTGTACCGCTGTGTGCTCACCATGCAGGACGCCATGGCGGATGAGCTGCGGCTGCCGGGCATCACGGCAAAGCCGCTCGACGTGGAACTGGGCGCCACCAAGTTCGACCTCACGATGTTGCCGACCGACCGGACCGGGGGACTCGACCTCGCGCTCTGGTACCGGACCGATCTCTTCGATCAGGCGACGGCAACCCGCTTCCTGGATCACTACGTCCGGGTGCTCGAGTCGGCAGCCCTCGTGCCCGGCACACCCGTCGCCCGAATCCCGCTCCTGAGCAATGCCGAGCGCGACGAGCTCCAGTCGTGGAATGACACGGCACGCGATCTGGGATCTCCGACGACGCTCTACGCGCTGATCTCGGCGGCGGCGGCCCGCTATCCCGACCGCGCGGCGCTGGTCGTTGGGGAAGAATCAGTCACCTATCGAGAGCTTCTGGCGCGCGCCCGTCTTCTGGGCGACCGATTGCGCGTCCTCGGCGTGGGTCCGGGTGTCACGGTCGGCCTCTGCCTCGAGCGCGGCACCGATGCGATCGCGGCGGTGCTCGGCATCTGGGACGCGGGAGGGGCCTACGTTCCGATCCTTCCGGATCAGCCCGCCGCCCGGCTCGCGACCTGCCTCAGGACCTCTGAAGCGCGCGTCGTGGTGACCCGCTCGGCCCACAGAGGTCTTCTCCCGTCCGATGCCACGATCCTGGATCTGGACGCGGATGACGCGACGTCGGAGCCGGTCGGCGGGAATGGGCCGCCCATCGCTCTCGACCCGGATCACCTGGCGTACGTGCTCTTCACGTCCGGCTCGACGGGAGAGCCCAAGGGAGTCGCGGTCACCCAGCGAAACCTCCTGCACTATGTGCGCGCGGTGAGCTCGGTCCTCGGTATCGACGGAAAGGAGGGCTGGCACTCGGCCACGGTGTCCACTCTCGCCGCGGACCTCGGGCATACCGCGCTGTTCCCGCCCCTCGTGGCGGGTGGCACGGTGCACCTGCTGCCGAACGACGTGACGACCGACGCCTCGCGGTTCCAGGCTTACCTGGAGCAGCACCCGGTGGACCTCCTCAAGATCACGCCGGGACACTTCGCGGCGCTCGCCGGCGCGCGACCCGCCGCGGCGCACCTGCCGCATCGTTGGCTCGTGCTCGGCGGCGAAGCGTGTCCCTGGAGCCTGGTGGAGGCGGTCCGCGCGGTCGGCCGGTGCCGGGTGCTCAACCACTACGGCCCCACCGAGGCCACGGTCGGCGTCTGCGTGTTCGAGCCGGGCAGCCGGGATGTGTCCGCATGGGCGCCGGCCACCGTGCCGATCGGGCGGCCGCTGCCGAATGCGACCGCGCACGTGCTGGACGCAGCCGGCGAGCTCTGCCCCGTCGGTGTGCCGGGAGAGCTCTGGCTCGGCGGCGCGGGCATCGCGCGCGGCTACGTCGGACGCGACGATCTCACGTCGGAGCGATTCGTCCGGCGCAACGGCGAACGCCTGTACCGCACCGGCGACCGCGTTCGCCGGCTTCCGACCGGCGATCTCGAGTTCCTGGGGCGGCTCGATACCCAGGTGAAGATTCGCGGGTATCGCGTCGAGCTCGGCGAGATCGAGGCCCTGGTCGCGGCCCAGCCCGGCGTGCAGCAGGCAGCCGTAATGCTCCGGGGCGATGAGCTGGTCGGCTACCTCGTGGCCGGACCCGAATGCACCGACTCCGTTCTCGGGTCGGCGCTCGGTGCCAGGCTGCCCGACTACATGGTGCCGAGCGCCTGGGTCCGGCTCGATCGCCTTCCGCTGAACCCCAACGGGAAAGTGGACCGGGTCGCTCTGCCCGCCCCGTCGCCCGTCGCCGCAGCCGGCGATGGCGCCCCGACGAGCGACGTCGAGCGTCGGCTCGCGTTGCTGTGGGCCGACGTGCTCAAGAAGCCGTCAGTCGGGATTCACGAGAACTTCTTCGCGCTGGGAGGGCATTCGCTGCTCGCGATCCGCCTGCTCGGCCGGATCGCCAGGACCTTCGGCGCTCGGCTGCCCCTGCGCACCCTGTTCGACCATCCGACGGTGGCCGAGCTGGCGCGGGTGCTGGAGCCGTCCAGTCCCACCGAGGAGACTCTGAGATCCCTCTGGGCCGAGGTGCTCAAGCGGGAGAAGGTGGGGCGTGAGCAGAATTTCTTCGAGCTCGGAGGGCACTCCCTTCTGGCTATCCGGCTCCTGGGAAGGATCGCCAAGACGTTCGGCGTTCGACTGCCGCTCCGCGCCCTCTTCGATCATCCCACCGTCGCCGCCCTGGCCGGGCGGCTGGACCTCGAGGCCAAGGGCCCCCCTGCCGATCCGGCTAGCCAAGGACCCGCTTGAGGCGCCGCGCGGCGTTGAGCAACGCGGACCGGGCCGCGAGACGGGCGTCCGCGTAGGCGAGCGACATTGGCTTCCCCCGCGACGCGGGGTATAGCCGCGGGTAACCGAGCTCGTCCATGAGGTCGCCCGCGATGAACTCGATGGCCCGCACGTCGCTCGGCGACAGCTCCTCTCTCCAACTGTCGGCCTCGCCTTTCCGGAAGAACCCCTGCGTCTGGAGGTTCAACTCGCGCATGCGTTCGATGCCGGATGCCGCCACGGCACGCTCGCAGAGCGAGAGGTCCGCCGGCAATCCGAGCCAGGAGAAGATCCGTCGGAGCTCCTCCGGCCCGCCGGCCTTGAGCGCCTCGTAGCGCACCTCGAGGTAGTTGCTGGTCATCCCACCGATCTCGCGCGCCTTCATCGTGTCGGCCCGCCACATCCGTCCCGCTTTCGAGATCTCGGTCGGGAAGCGCTTTTCGAAGGTCTTCGCGGCGGCGACGACGGAGCTCGACACCGCCCGGGGATCCCGCACGATGTGAAGGAAGTAGGCGTCGGGGAAGAGCTTCAGGATGAACTCACCCTGGCGCGCGTTCTCCGGCGTCTTGTCGACCACGACCCGGGCACCGGGCTTGTGGGACGCGATCCGGTCGTAGACCGCGGACACCGCCTGCCGGCAAATCGCATGGAACTCGTCCTCGGACAGAAGCTCGCGGAATTCCGCGACCGGCTCCTCGGCGCCATCGCCGTTCGCCGTGGGCAGCACCACACTGATCCCGAACCGCGATCCCGACTCGCCGGCCCGCTGCATCCGCCGGAACCAATCCCGAAAGCCCGTCAAGCCTTCGAACAGGCGGTTGTGCTGGCACACCACAACCTCCGGATGCTGAGCGATGAGGAACATCGTCCAGGTGGATCCGCTCCGGGGCGGGCCGATGATGAACAACCGTTTCATGGTCGACGGGTTCGCAGGTGATGCCTCCACGGGACCGGGGGTGGATCCAGATCGGCAATCAACGTGAGTCGAGGCGACACCGGGCGGCATGCAGGTTGCGAACCACGGCGGTCACCACTCGTGAGCGCGCCAAAATCCGGCTCTCCCGTAAAGGGCTAGGGGCCTTTCGACCGAGCCGAATTGCAGGCCTCTACGGACCAGATCGGGTGTGCCAGTAACGCCGAAAGATGGTACGTTCGTAGGGCAGGTCCATCAACTGCGGTTTCTGGGCTACATCTGTAACAACGACGCAACGCCCTCAAGGTCTAGCGCCGCCCGGGCGGATTTCATATGTGGTTGTGGCGTAATGCGTTAGCTGGTAAGGTGCGGGTCCATGCCGGTCGGTATCGGCGGCCCCGACGCTGCTGAGTTTCCAGGGGGAGTCCCCCAACTCGAACTGCCAGACATTCACCGATCGGAGTACCGCGCCATGCCGCATCAGAGCCCGTCCGCCGTGCCCGGCGCCATGTCTCGAGCCGCCGTGAATACCGAGGTGCTCGAGATCGAGCTGGACCGCGAGACCAGCGCGGCCCTCGGTGCTGCGCTGGAACGCGCGATGCCGTCCGCCTACACGCAGACCGAGCGCGCCATTCGCGAGGCCGCGCGGGCGTTCTACAGTCTGGTCCCCGACTCCGTCCTGGCTACGCTCGAACGGCTGATCCTCGATCCGGAGGGTCCGAGCGCCGTTCACTTCGCGAATCTGCCGATCGACCGGGAGCTCCCGGTCACGCCGCCCGACGGGCACGACGTTTCGAGCAAGGGAACGTTCGTGAGCGAAGGTGTACTCATGGGTCTGGGAAGGGTCTTGGGCCATCCCTACTCGTTCAAGAACGAGAAGCGCGGCTCGATCGTGCAGCAGGTTTGTCCCGTGCCCAAGTCGGCGAAGCAGCTCTCCAACGAGGGCTCCCTGATCGGTCTGGGCATGCACGTGGAGAACTCGTTCTCCGAGTTCCGGCCCCATTACCAGCTGCTGCTCTGCCTTCGGGGAGACACGGACCACAAGGCGCTGACGGGCATCTCGTCCGGCGCAGCGATCGCGAGCCGCCTGGAGCCCCGTCACCTCGCCGCGGCGCGACTGCCGGAATTCC
>JBOHSH010000108.1:0-17625 GCA_050733195.1 Gemmatimonadales bacterium | reverse complement strand
GCTGACGAAGGTGACGCCGCTCAGCGAGGTGCCGATCATGCCGAACGCCACCACCCACCAGAGGCTCTTCCGCTCGCCGCTGTAGAACGCGTGCTCCCCGGCGCCGCGCGAGGTCCGCCAGGCGACGGCCAAGAGCAGAGTGAAGTAGCCGAAGACGACGATGAAGAGGGCGGCGGTCATCGAGGATCCCCGGGGGACCGCATCAGATCTGCACCTGCGCGCCGAGCTCGACGACCCGATTCGGGGGCAGGCCGAAGAACGCCGTGGCCGACTGGGCGTTTCGGGCCATCACCGCGAAGAGCCGCTTCCGCCAGCCGCTCATCCAGCGTCCTCTCGCCTTGAGGGCCAGGCGCTTGGCTCGCGTAGCCGGCGTCGGGATGATGGTCTCCCGGCCGAGGAAGAAGCTCGTGTCCGTCAGACGGGCGTGAATGCCGAACGGCTCGAACAGCGCGAGCAGCTCCGGCACTTTGGGTGATTCCATGAAGCCGTAGGAAGCCTCGACTGTGTAGATCCCCGCCCCGAAGCTCTTGAGCTCGACTCGCTCCGACGCGGGGACCGCGGGCACGTCCTCGCCGGTCACGGACATCACGATCACCGTCTCGTGCAACACCTTGTTGTGCTTGAGGTGGTGCAGCAGCACCGGCGGGACTCCCGAGAGATCGGAGGTCATGAAGACGGCCACGCCGGGGACGCGCGTGGGTCGCTTACGCTCGAGGTCCGCGACGAACAGGTCCAGCGGCAGGGTGCCTTCGCGCAGCGTGTCGGTGATGATCCTCCGCCCGAGCTTCCAGGTGGAGAACATGGCGAACAGGACGATCGCCACGAGGATCGGGAACCACCCGCCGGCCGGGATCTTCGGCAGGTTGGCCGAGAAGAAGGCGAGGTCGACGAACAGGAAGGCCCCCGTCGCGAGGAGCACGAGCCAGAGCGGCCAGTGCCAGCGGGTGCGCGCGACGTACCCGAATAGCACGGTGGTGATCGCCATGGTGCCCGTCACCGCGAGGCCGTAGGCGCCGGCCAGGTTCGACGTGTTCCGGAAGAAGAGCGTGAGGAAGACGCAGGCCACGAAGAGCGCCGCATTCACCTCCGGCGAGTAGATCTGTCCCTCTTCGTGGTGCGAGGTATGAATGATCCGCACCCGGGGGCTGTACCCGAGCTGCACCGCCTGCCGGGTGAGGGAGAAGGCGCCGCTGATCAGCGCCTGGCTGGCGACGCAGGCGGCCGCCACGGAGATGACCACCATCGGGTAGAGGAACCAGGGCGGGACCATGAGGTAGAACGGATTCTCGATCGTGGCGGGATCGTGAAGCACCAGGGCGCCCTGCCCGAAGTAATTGATGAGGAGCGCGGGGCAGACCATGACGAACCAGGCCAGCCGGATCGGTCGCGGCCCGAAGTGTCCCATGTCGGCGTAGAGCGCTTCGCCTCCGGTGATCACCAGCACGACGGCGCCCAGGACCAGAAAGGCCCGGAGGCCGTCGACGGCGAAGAACTGGATCGCGTAGCCCGGCCACACCGCGCGCAGGACCCCCGGGTCGCGGGCGATGTGGATGAGGCCGAACACGGTGAGGCAGACGAACCAGACGATCATGACGGGCCCGAACAGGAGACCGACCCCCGCCGTCCCCCGCTTCTGCAGGAGAAAGAGGCCCGTGAGAATCACCAGGGCGATGGGCACGATCCCGCGCTCCAGCGCGGGCGTCGCCACGCTGATGCCCTCGAGCGCCCCGAGCACCGACATCACCGGGGTGATGGCGCCGTCACCGTAGAGGAGTGCCGCGGCGAAGAGCCCGAGGAGGACCAGGACCCGGCGGCCCCCGGCGGGCTCCGCCTTCCCCCGCACCAGCGCCAGCAGGGCCAGAATGCCGCCCTCCCCGCGGTTGTCCGCCTTGAGCAGCACGGAGACGTACTTGTAGGAGATCACGAACATGATCGCCCAGAAGATGAGCGAGAGGATGCCGAGCACGTGCTCCGGCGTCGGCGCGAGCCCGTAGGCCGGCAGGAACGTCTCCTTGATGGCGTAGAGGGGGCTCGTGCCGATGTCGCCGTAGACGACGCCCAGGGCGGCGAGCGAGAGCGCCGCGAGCCCCTGCTTGCGGGGGACGTGGGAAGCGGGGACCGCCGGGGCCGCCGCAGAATCGGCGCTCACGACGGCACCCGGCTCCGCCTGACGTCGATGACCGCGAGCGCGAAGATCGCCGTGATCACCACCGCGCTCACCACGCACCACCGGCAGATGGCGTGGATGACGAACAGCTCGAGGTACTTGAGGTAGCCGGTGAAGAGCAGTGCGCCGCCGGAGAGCAGCGCGAGCGCGAGCGGCGGCCAGCGCGCGGCCGCGAGCCCGGGCTGCAGGGAGGTAAGCGCCACTCCCAGGATCACCGCGTAGCCGATCACCCCGATGAGCGCCACGTCCACGCCCAGGAACCGGCTCTGCGGCGAGAGCTGGACCGTCTCGCACCCGCCGGTGCCGCACGCCAGCGCCCCGATGTAGCCGGCCTTGTACAGGAACAGGTACAGGGACACGAAGACGCCGGCGAGCGCGAGCAGCGCGACGCCCATCCTCCGGCGCATCACTTCGCTGGCGCCGGGGCGGGGGTCAGCCGGTCCACGATGGCGCGGATGCTGTCCGAAGAGAGGATCGAGTAATAGAGCCGGTCGCCCACGAGGAAGGTGGGCGTCCCGTTCACGCCGAGCCGGGCCCCTTCCTCGACGCTTGCCTGGATCCGCCCCGCGTACCTGGCGCTCCGCATGCACGCGTCATAGGCGGCGGCGTCGAGACCGAGCCGCGTCGCATAGCCCCGGAACGTCGAGGCGGCATTCCGCTGGGGCGACCAGTCGTACTGCCCCGCGAAGATCGCCTCGTTCATCTCCCAGTACTTCCCCTGGTCGCCCGCGCAGGCCGCGGCGTGCGCCGCGAGCCGCGCATGGGGATGCTGGGCGAGGGGAAAGTCCCGGAAGCGCCAGCGCAGCCGGCCGGTCGCGATCAGCTGGTCCCGCACCGTCGGCCACTGCACCGCGGCGAAATCGCCGCAGGCCGGACACTGAAAGTCGGCGTATTCCGTGATCTCCACCTGCGCGGAATCGGACCCGAGGACGTACCCCCGGAAGCCCGCGGTGTCCGCCGCGAGGACCGTCACGTTGGCCGGAATGCTCACGCTCCGGGGACGCTGGACCAGGTAGAACAGGATGAGCGCTCCCGCCACGGCGCCGGCGCCGAGCAGGATGTAGAACCGGTTCATTCGCGGGGGGGCGGCCGCCATGGCTCGTCGTCGTCGGGATCGGGGGTGAGGAATTCGGGAGACTCGCTGGCCTCGTCCACCAGGCGCCGGTGCTCCGCGATCTCCGGAGAATCGTACGTGATCCGCACCTCGTAGTGGAATAACTCCGAGCGCAGATCGCCCATGCGCCGGAGCAGCTCCGGCACGTGCGCGAGGAGGCGCTCCTGTCGATCCAGCTCGAGGATGCGTTCCGCGAGGTCCCGAAGCATGCGCCGGAGGGCGTCGATCCGGCCTTCGTCGTACACCTCGTCGTGGTCCGCCATGTCTACCTGTCTCGGGTCCCCGGCCGCCAGCCGACCTGCCCGGGGCGCCGCATAATGTAATGACGACCGCCGCCGGGCGCCGGGCGACCGACCCTTTGCGCCAAAACGGTACAAGCTATTATATTGTTAGCCAACAAAGGTTTACGCCGGGGCGCCGCCCCGGAGACAACTCCGGAAAGGACGGTAGATGACGAGCAAGAAAAAGGGCGGCCGCGCGGCCCCCTCCACGCTGGATCAGGCGCGCGACGAACTGTTCAGCCACATCCTCCGCTGCGGAGTGACCGAGGCAGAGCCCGAGCAGCAGAAGGAGTGGATGGACGACACGATGCAGTACCTCGCTGAGCGGTACCCCGACCTGGGCGAGGACGAGCTCCTGCAGGTCCGGCAGCTCGGCGAGCGGTTTTGTCGTCCCGTGGTCCGGCGGCCCGAGGTGGCCGCATCGTCCACCGAATAAGACCGGCCTCCCTCCGGTTATCGAGTCCGGCCGCCTGATGCGAATCGGGCGGCCGTTTATCGTTCGGCCAGCCAGCCCCTCGGCAGCCATCGCCAGTGATAGGCGAGCCGCACCCGGAACCCCCCGCCCAGCCCGGCCTCGAGTGCCCACCCTCCCCGGCGGCCCGGACTTTGTTCGGCGCCGAGGTAGGCGAGGAGGTATCCGCCGTTGCCGTTGCCGAGCACGCCGACCAGCCCCCCGCCCACGTACACCCCGAGACGGCCCGCCGCCCGCGGCGCGAGGAGGTACTCGAGTGAGAGCGTGCCGCGCGCGCTTCCCTCCCCGTCCCGAACCCCGGCCCCCAGCGAGACTGCGACGCGCGTGCTGCCGAGCGTCCGGACGCCGAGTCTCGGCCCGGCAACGAGCCCGACCGGACCATCGACCACCGCGGTGGCGGTCGTGTGCACACCGGCCTCCCAGAATGTGCCGGCCTGCTGCGCGCTCACGGGATGCGCAAGGAGAAGCGCCGCCGCCAGCACCGACATCCGGCCCTCTGGCCGTCCGGCCGTCTGGCCTTCTGGCCGTCTGACCTGACTCACCCGAGATCCAGATCGTACGTGATCGGGATGTCCGGATTGAGCGAGTTGATCACCGAGCAGTACTTCTGGATGGAGAGGTCGATCGCCCGGCGCGCCTTGAGCTCGTCGAGCCCGCCGCCCCGGAGGCGGAACGTGAAATGGATGGCCACGAAGCGTTTCGGGTGATCGTGGTGGCGAAGCCCTCTCACGGTGGTCCGGAACTCCCGGAGCGCGACGTGCATCTTGGGCAGCATGGTCACGATGTCGGCGCCGGAACAGGACGCGGCGGCGAGGAGCAGCGTGAGGAGGGGACTTGGCGCCTCGTGGCCGTCGGCGTCGATCACCGCCGTCGGGCCGCCGGGAGCTCCCCCCCTGAAGAGCGTCCCGCCGTCCCAGTCGAGCACGATCGTGCGGGTGTGCTGTTCGCTCACTCTCCGAGTCTTCGCTTCTCGCGCGAGGCGGCCCGCGAGTAATCCCAGATGGCGTAGAGCGCGACCCCGGCCGTGGCCCACGCCATCGGCCGGAGGTACGCCGAGCCGACGCAGAAGGCGAGCAGCGTGAGGAGCTGCGCGACCGTCACCGCTTTTCCGCCGAGCCGCGCCGGGATCGACGCGGGATGCCCGAGCAGAACCGTCGCGAGAAACGCGAACGCGGCGACGATGTCTCGAGCCAGCACGCCGAGCACCTCGAGCGGCAGGAGCGCGCCGCTCGCGAGCACCACCCCGAACGCGCCCGCCATGAAGAGCTTGTCGGCGACGGGATCCAGAAAGACCCCGAGCCGGGATCCCCCCCAGCGCCGCGCCACGACCCCGTCGGCGAAGTCGCTCGCAGCCGCGACGGCGAGGATGGTGGTGCGCCAGGCGACGTCGCTCACGAGCACGAACGCGACCGCGAGCGGAATGCGCGCGAGCGTGAACCCGTCGGCCGGCGACCACCATTTCCGGCGGGGTTGCTGCCCCTTGACGCCAACGCTAGCTTCGGCCCACTCGCTCTCCATCACGGTCGTTCCTCATGGATCCCGCCGTCCTGCGCCACGCCGCCATGTTCGCCGAGCTATCGGACGAGCAGCTCGCACGGATCGCCGCGATTGCCCGGACGGAAACATACCAGCCGGGCGCGGTGATCTTCAAAGAGCTCGATCCCGGCGACCGGCTGTTCCTGATCCTCGACGGGGAAGTCCGGATCAGCCGGGAGATCCCGGCCGCCGGCGAGGAGGCGCTCGCGATCCTCAAGACCGGCGCCTGCTTCGGCGAGATGGCCGTGTTCGACCAGCCGGTCCGCTCGACCGATGCCTACGCCCACTCCCGCTGCACCCTCGCGTCCATCGCGCAGCCCGAGCTCGACGTGCTGCTCGAGCAGGACCACGAGCTCGGCTATCGGGTGCTCCGGGCGGTGGTGCGCTCCCTGGCCATGCGCCTCCGCGGGGCGAACGACCAGCTGCGCTCCGTGCTGGCGATGTCGATGTTTTGAGTTCTGAGTTCTGAGTTCTGGGTTCTGGGTTCTGGGTTCGAGTTAGTCCGCGACGGCTGCCATCCGCTCACCCCGTACGATTCCCTCGGTCCGGAGTCCCGGGTCGAGAAACTCCGCACACGTTTCCTGAACCATGCTCCCCGTGACGGCGCGGATGGGTGCCGCCGGGTCGACCAGCTCCGACAGACCGTCGCCCACGAGCCACGCATCCGCCAGCTCGCCGGCCACGGTGGCCGCGGTCTGCCGGCGCACCTCTGACTGGCCCGCGAGGTAATTGATCGCGCGGGCCAGCTCCTCCGCCGCCGGCGCCCGATCGCGAAACCGGTCGAGCTCGATGAGGAACCGCTCCCGCGCCTCGTCTTCCCGCTCGGGGCTGGTGGCGATGTAACAGATCAGCGCTCCGGCGCCGGCTCGCTGCCACGAGGTCGCGAGCACCGTGTAGGCGAGTGAGCGACGGTCCCTGAGCGCGTCGAACAGCCGCCCGCCGAGCCCGCCGCCGATGGCCGACCACACCTCGGCCGCGTGCCGGCGCCGGTCCTGGCGGGCGGGACCTGGAAACGCGAGCGCGAGCGCGGTCTGCCGTTTCACCCGCTCGTCGATCTCTGTCGCCGGCCCGGTCCCCGCGACCACGCGCCACCGTCCGCTCGTCACGATCTCCGCCGCCGGCCGGGGCGCGTCGGTGAAGGCTCCCGCGATCGATCCGGCGAACCGTTCCGGGTCGATGTCGCCCACGGCGATCGCCGTGGTGCGGCCGGTGGCGAGCTCGCAGGCGTGCCACGCCCGCACCATCCCGGGCGTGAACGTCGGGATCGACTCGGGGAGTCCCGACGCCGGAACCCCGTAACCGCTGTCCCCGAATGCCGCGCGGAGGGCGAGCTGAATGGGCCAGCGCACCATGTCGTCGGCGGCCTGGCGGGCATCCTCGGCGAGCACGTCGCGCTCCCGGGCGATCTCCTCCGCCCCGAATGCCGGCCGCTCGAGCACCGTCGCGAGCAGCGCCATCGCCTCGGCCCCCGCGTCGGCCAGGACGGAGGTGCCGAAGCCGAACCAGTCGGCCGTCACGGCGCTCGAGAGCGCCCCGCCCAGGCGTTCGAACGCGAGCGCGAGCTGAGCGGAGTCGTACTCCCCGGCGCCCCGCACCGCGCCGCGCGCCGCGAGCGCGGCCAGTCCGGCCGTCCGGAGCGTGTCGGCGACCGTCCGCCTCCGGTAGACGCCGAGCGACACGAGCGGGACGCCGGCCTTCCGCTGCACCAGGAGGTCCGTCCCGGGAAGTGCTACGTGAAGGACTTCACCCTCCCACCGCCCTTTGGGTGCCCCGAGCGCCGCGGCGCGGAGTGCCGGCAGGGCCGTGGCGGCCGGCGAAGGAGCCGACGGCGCCGCGTCACGGAAGATCGCGCCCAGGCGATCGGCCAGGAGATCCTCGGCGCGATCCCGGGGCAGGTACGTTACCGCCGCCAGAGCGTCGGGATCGAGATAGCGCTCCGCCGCGCTCCGGACCGCTTCGGCGCCCACCGCCATCAGGCGATCGAACTCCTCGTCGAGGATCCGATACCCTCCCAGCGCCTCGGCCGCGGCGAGGGCCATGGCCTTTCCCTCGGTGCTTTCGAGCCGCCGCGCCCAGCGTGCCCTCATGAGCGTGCGGACACGGGCGAGATCCTCGTCCGAGGGGGGCTCGCGGCGGAGCCTGGCGACCTCGGCCGCGATCGCCTCGAGCGCGGCGGGGAGCCGCGCGGGCTCGAGCTCCGCGGCGATGAAGAAGACGCCCACTTCCGTGGGCGCGAAGTGCCCGGCCCCGATCGACGTCACGAGACCGGGCAGACGCAGCGCCCGATACAGCCGGCTCCCCCGGCCGCTACCGAGCAGCGCCGCGGCGACGTCGAGGGCGGCGGCGTCGGGATCCATGGCCGGCAGGCCTCGCCATCCCACCGACAGGTCGGCCTGCTTGACGTCGCCCCGAAGTGTCTGCGCGCGGACGCCGCGCCGTTTCGGCTCGGAAGGTGACGGGTCGAGGGCGCCCTCCGCGGCCGGCCAGTCGCCGAACGCCTCGTCCACGAGCGACTCCGCCGCCGCCGGATCGAGGTTGCCGGTCAGGCTCACGATCGTGCGCCCCGGCACGTACCGGGTGCGGAAGTATCCGGTGACGTCTCCGTGCGACAGCGCGGCGAGCTGCGCCTCCGTGCCGATCCGCCAGCGCCGGATCCGATGCGCATCGAAGAGCAGCGCGTGCAGGGTCTCTCCGGCCACGTCGCCGGGGGTGTCGAGCTTCCGCTTCGCCTCCTCGATGATCACCCGGAGCTCGCGGCGGAGCTCATCGGGGTCGATCAGGCTCCGCCGCAGCGCGTCGGCCTGCAGAAAGATCGCGGTGCCCAGGGAGGCCGGCGGCAGGACGGTGTAATAGGTGGTGTGATCGTAGCCGGTGCCGGCGTTCAGGTAGCCGCCGGCGGCTTTCGTCTCGCGGGCGATGTCTCCCGGCCCCCGGGTCGGTGTGCCCTTGAAGAGCATGTGCTCGAGCACATGACTCACCCCGGCGACCCGGTCGGGTTCGTCGAAGAACCCGGCCTTGACGTGGCTCACCACCGCCACGGCCGGCGCCGACGCGTCGGCCTGAACGAGGAGCGTGAGGCCGTTCGGCAGCACGGCGCGCCGAACGCCGTCGGTCCACCGCCGGCTCACGAGCGTCCGCCGCTGCCCAGTGGCCTCCGGGAAAGCACGACGATCGCGACGGCGACGAGCAGCGCTCCGTACACCAGCGCGTCGTAGAGGTCGCCCAGATAAGGCACGGAGAGATTCATGCGGGGATCGATCTGGGCGCGGTCGAACGGCGGCAATACCGCGAGCACCCCGCGGGTGAACGGAGAGGCCTCGTCATTGCCCGCGGTGATCCCGTGCAGGGCGCTCTGGAGCACGAGGATGAGAAGGGCGATGGCCCAGTCGCGCCTCAGCACCGTGGACAGCGCGAAGGTCAGCCCCCCGAGCAGGAGGTACAGAACGAGCAGCCGGATGAAGACGCCCCATGACCACGGAAAGAGCCCGATGACCGGCCACAAGGCAAGGGCCATGAGCACGGCGAAGAGCGCGACCAGAACCGCCCCCAGCAGCCAGCGCTGGAGATAGTAGAGCGCCGGGCTCACCGGCCTGGTGAAGAGGGTCCGATAGACACCGCTGCCCAGGTCGCCGCTCACCATGGAGCCGGTCACCGCCAGGATGATGAGCCAGTCGAATCCGCCGACCACGCCCGCGAAGAGCCGGGCGGCGTCCCTCGCGTTCGAGATCTCCTGCGGCGCGCGGCTCACGACGAACGTCACCACCGCAATCACCCCGACCACGAGCCACCCCGGGCCCAGGGCGAGGTCGCGGGCCATCCATCCGAGGTATCGCGCCGGCCAGCGACTCATGGCGCCGGAGGCTCCGGGTCCTCGCCGACGGCCGCGTGGAACTCGCGCTCGAGACGGCTCTGCTCCGCGAAAAAGCCGGCGACCCGGGCCCCCGTCACCAGAAGCCGCGCCAGCCCGGCGTTGACCGCGTCCAGATCTCCCCGCACCCGATACTCCCGCGCCCGGCCCTCCACGGAGACGGCGTCGGGAAACGCCGCGAGCAGCGCGCCTTCCGGAGCGCCTTCCGCGAGCACCACGCGCCAGACGCCGGCGCCTTCCCGGGCCTGACCGGGGACGACGACCCGCTGCAGCCGGCCCTGGTGCAGGATGGCGACCCGGTCGGCGATGCGCTCGAGCTCGTCGAGATTGTGCGAGGCGACCACGACAGCCCGGCCCGGCCGCCGGAGGTCGCGGACGACGTCCCGGAACCGCTGCGTCCAGACCGGATCGAGCCCGTGTGTGGGCTCGTCGAGTATCACGACATCCGAGTCGTCGAGCAGCGACTGCGCCAGCCCGAGTCGCTGAAGCGTGCCCTTCGAGAGCTGGCGCACCTGCTTCCGGCGATGCTCCTCGAGTCCCGCCGCCGCGATCGCGTGGTCGATCCGCTCCGCGGGCTGGGCGAAGCCTGCGCCCGCGAGCGTGAGGAGGCGCCGGAGCGTCGACTCCACCGTCCAGCGGGGCGGGAGTGCCACGACCTCGGTGAGATACGAAACCCCGCGCGACTGGACGTACGCGCGGGGCGGAAGGCCCTGCAGCCGGACGGTGCCCGACGTCGGCTCGAGGTAGCCCAGGATGAGGGAGATCATCGTGGACTTCCCGGCGCCGTTCGGGCCGGCGACGCCGAGCACTTCGCCCGGCGCGATGGTCAGGGAGAAATCGGCGAGCGCGGTGACGGTCTTCCGGCCCCCGGCGGACCGGAACACCTTCGACACCGCCTCCAGCGCGATCAACCGACGATCCGGATGACCCCCGCTTCGGCGCTTCCCCGAATGAACGCTTCGGCGTCGGTGACGGGGATGATCACGCCGGTCTCTTCCCGGCCCCGGCGCGCCAGCCCCGCCATGAACTCGGAGAGGGAGAGGTCCCCGGCGCCGTTGTCCGACGCCTTGAGCTGGAGGAGGATTTCATCCCAGGTGCCCCGGAGCGTCGTGCCGGAGAGCGTGGTGATCTGGTGGACGTCGGTGCGTCCCGGGCGCCGCTGCATGCCGGGCAGCTCGGCGATGAGGGTTCCGAACAGCTCGAGCTGGTTGGGATCGCGGATCGATCCGTCGGCCTGCTGCGCCTCGATCTCCGCCAGCAGATCCTCGGTCGGATCGGGCTCGGGGGCGAGCTCGCCCAGCCGGTTGAGCCACGGGATCAGCTCCGGATCGTCGTCGGCGAGGCGGTAGATGGTCTTCTTGAGCTCGATGGTCCGCCAGAGACCCAACTCGTCGAAGTGCTCGCTCGGCTCGGTCTTCTCCAGGTGAGCCAGGGCGGTTCCGCTCTCCCCGCGGTCGTACAGGATGTTGGCCAGATAAACCCGCGCCTCGGCGTACCGCGGCTCCACCTGGAGCGCCCGCCGGAGCCAGTAGAGGGCAGTCCCGTCGCGCCCGAGCCGGTGGGAGACGTAGCCCATGCAGGCCGCGGCTTCGGCGCAGTCGGGCTCCGCCGTGGCGGCGAGGTCGAAGAACCGATAGGCGGGAACCAGCAATCCGTGCCGGAACAGCGCGCGGCCGGCCTGAAGCATCAGCTCGTGATCCTCCTGGAACCCCAGGCCGAGGAGCCGCTCGAACCGCTCGACCGCTCCGCGCGTGTCGCCGATGGCGAGCAGCGCCTCGCCCATCCCCGCGAGGCCGTCCTCGTGATCGGCGTCGAGCGTGAGCGCCTGCTCGAACGCGCGGCGCGACCAGGCGTACTCCTCGCGCGCGAGATAGGCGTAGCCCATCCCGATGTGCAGCTCCACGGCGTTCGGATAGATCGCGAGACCGTCCTTGAGGGTCTCGAGAGCTTCGTCGTAGCGTCCTTGATTGTAGAGCTGGTGGGCCTGTTCGTCGAATTCGTCGGAGCTGAGGAAGGCTTCCGACATCCGCAGGTTCTCCCGTCGGGGTTTAATCAAGATAGGGAACGGCCGCGTACGGTACAAGAGTCTCGCGCGCCCCGACGATGCTCTCCGAGACGAAGAGAAAGTGTCGGCGGGAGCGTCTGGTGCTTAAGCGTGGCCGAGAAGCTCGCAGCCGCGACGATCGGGGAGGCGGACGACGCGAATGCGCTGCGTGACGACGGCCTCACGTCCGGCGGAGCCACCGTCGGCGAGCCGCGGGCGCACCGTCGTCGAGACCGTGCGCTCCCAGCCGATCGGGCCCTTCGAGGGTGACCAGGTGATCGCGCCTTCTTCGCGGATCTCCTGGCGAAGCGGCGCCGCGAGCGAATCGCCGACGGGCGCGACAACGTCCGCCTCGACACGAAGACTCCAGCGGAGCCGATGCGGGCCCGCGCGCGGGCGCTCCCAGCGGAGCGCGCGCCCTTCGCTCGAGTCGGCGGCTCCCCGAGCGAGAACGCGGCTCGGAAGCCGGGGGAAGAAATCCTCCAGGAGCGGGCCGAGATCCGCAAACGCCAGAACTTCGTCCGGCACGAACGGCGCGCGCACTCCCACCCACCGCCCGAAGGGCATAAGCCGCCCCACCCAGCGTCCGCCCAGGAGTCCCTCGGTGTCAGCCTCCTCGCGTCCCGCCGGGGTTTCGCGCCAGACCGAGAGCGAGTCGTACCAGACTTCGACCGAAAGGGCCGAATCCGCCGGAGCGGCCGCCACGACGAGCACGCCGCTCCGGCCGAGCCGCTCCTGCCGGATCGACCGGCCCACTCTGCCCCGCAGCTCACCGATCACCGTTTCCCTGAAAACGGCGCAATGAAGCTGCCCCGCGCCGTAGCGCGGGACGGTGTCGGCCTGAATGAGGAGGAGAAGTGCAGTCGCCAGCAGCCCACGCATACGCTTACTGCCCGTCCGCCAATCCGCCCGTCCGCCCGTCCGCCCGTCGGTCTACAGCCCGCCCATGAACGGGTATCGGTAGTCGGTCGGCGGCACCAGCGTCTCCTTGACCGAGCGCGCCGATACCCAGCGAATCAGGTTGAGCCAGGAGCCCGCCTTGTCGTTCGTGCCGCTGGCGCGTGCGCCGCCGAACGGCTGCTGCCCGACGACCGCCCCGGTGGGCTTGTCGTTGATGTAGTAGTTGCCGGCCGCCTGCCGGAGGGCGGTCTCCGCCTCGATCACGGCCCGGCGGTCGCGGGCAAAGACCGACCCGGTGAGTGCATAGGGGCTCGTCGAGTTCACCAGCCCGAGCGTCGCCTTCCAGGCGCGGTCAGGATAGACGTACACCGACAGGACCGGTCCGAAAAGCTCCTCGCACATCGTCCGGTACTCGGGATCTTTCACCTGAAGGATCGTCGGCTGAACGAACCACCCCTTCTTGTCGTCCGTCTCGCCCCCGGCGACGATCGAGACCCCGCGGTCGCGGCGCGCCTGGTCGAGATAGCCCTTGAGCTTCGCGAACGAGCGCGCGTCGATCACGGCCCCCATGAAGTTCCGGAAGTCGGTGACGTCGCCCATCCGGATGTCCCCGATCATGTCGACCGCGAGCTTCCGGACCTCGGGCCAGAGGCTCTGGGGGATGTACGCGCGGGACGCCGCGCTGCACTTCTGCCCCTGGTACTCGAACGCGCCCCGGATCAGCGCGACGGCCAGCGACGCCGGGTCGGCGCTCGGATGCGCCACGACGAAGTCCTTCCCGCCCGTCTCGCCCACGATCCGGGGATACGACGCGTAGGACTCGAGCCGCTCCGACACCCCCTTCCAGAGCGACTGGAAGACCACCGTCGATCCGGTGAAGTGGATGCCGGCGAGATTCCGGTCGGCCAGCAGGCGCGCGCTGATCTGCTGCGAGTCGCCCACCACGAAGTTGATCACGCCGGGCGGCAGCCCCGCCTCCTCGAGGAGACGGGCGAAGTAATAGTTGCTGAGCGCGGCCGTCGCGGCCGGCTTCCAGATCACCGTATTGCCCATCAGCGCGGGCGCGGTCGGCAGGTTGCCGCCGATCGCGGTGAAGTTGAACGGCGTGATGGCGTAGACGAATCCCTCGAGCGGCCGGTAGTCCATCCGGTTCCAGACGCCGGGCGACGACATCGGCTGCTGGGAGTAGATCTGCTCCGCGTAGGAGACGTTGAAGCGGAGGAAGTCGACCAGCTCGCAGGCGCTGTCGATCTCCGCCTGGAAAGCCGTCTTGCTCTGGCCGAGCATCGTCGCCGCGTTGAGCGTCTGTCGCCAGGTGCCCGCGAGCAGCTCCGCCGCGCGCAGGAAGACCGCCGCGCGATCCTCGAACCGCCAGCTCGACCACTCGCGGTGCGCCCGCCGCGCCGCCGCGACGGCCGCGTTGAGGGCGCGGGCATCCGCCTGGTGCGCCTCGGCGAGCACGTGCCGGTGGTCGTGCGGCGCCACCACCTTCACCGTTCGTCCGGTGCGAACCGGCTTGCCGTCCACGATCGACGTGATCTCCGTGACGCCGCCCGCCAGTCGCTTGAGCGCCGTCTTGAGCTCGGCCCGCTCGGGCGAGCCCGGCGCGTAGCTCCGGACCGGATCGTTCACGGGGATCGGGATGTTCGGCAGGCCGTTCATTGCCCTCTCGCTGGTCGTTGCAGGCGGGAATCTAACTATGGGGAGTTCTGGGTTCTGGGTTCTGGGTTCTGGGTTCAGACACCCACAGCTCAGCACTCAGAACTCAGCACTCAGCACTCAGAACTCAGAACTCAGAACTCAGAACCCAGCCTCCTGCCCAGCAGCCTTCCGGCGAGAAGGGTATCGCCGGCCAGCCGCGGCGCGGGCGGCACGATGAAGCCGGATCGCCGCATGATCTCCTGGCCGTCGGCGGAGAGCACGAACCGGGCAAAGCCCCGCGCCACGCCGGAATCGGGCGCGCTCAGCGGAATCGTGAGCGCGAAGAGGATCGGCTCGCCCCGGAACTCCACGGAGTCCGCTGCGGCGAGCCGGGCCCCGGGAAGCCGCACCACCGCCTGGGCGTACCATGCGGAGCGAGCGGGATCGCTCAGGTTCACTTCGGGGGGCAGCTCCACCCAGCGAAGCCCCGCCGTCTGCGCGAGCGAGCGATAGGACCAGGCGTAGTCGAGCTCGCCGGACTGGAGCAGCGCCGTCAGGTCCGCCCCTTTGGGGCGGATATGGCGGGCCGGCACCGCCCGGGCCAGTCGGCCGGCGAGCCCCGGTTCCCGGTAATGCTCCTCGGCCAGCTGAAACACCATCAGCGTGCGATACCCGTTGGGATCGAGGGCCGGATTGGAATGCCCGCTTCGCACGTCCGGCCGGAGCAGGATCCTCCACCAGTTGTCTCGGTTGATCTCGCCCGCTCCCGCCGAGCGGCCGGTGTACGCCAGCACCATCGCATTGGAAGCGAACGTCGCGTACCAGGAGGCGTGCTCCGGCATGAGCAGCTTCTCGATCACGCCGTAGTCGGCGACCATCAGGACGTCCGGGATCTTTCCCAGCTCCGTGAGCTTGCGCGCCGCCTCGAGCGAGCCGGAGCTCTCGCTCCTCCCACGCACCTCGGGGTTCCGGCGCGAGAACTCGGCGAGAAGCTCCCGGACGGGATAGGCGAGGCTGCCCGCGTTGAACACCACGAGTGGTCCGGAGGCATCCCCCTCCCCCTCCCCTCGATCGGGAGCCGTCCGGCACCCCACGGCGAGCGCGGCCAGGAACAGGAGGGCAGGGCGAGAGCGCATCATCGGTCCAAGAATAGTGCCGTCACTATATTCTCCCTCCGTCCAACCGACTTGATCGAGGATCGCGAATGCGTCGAGCCGTCCTGGGCCTGGCAGCTCTGGCCGCCCTCTCCGCCTGCCGGCCGTACGACAACTACTCGCCCATTGCGAGCCAGGACGGTCTCATCCCCCCGGACCAGTTCGCCCGGTACGGTCGGGAGCAGGCGCAGCTGGTCGCCATCGGCCGGTCGCTCGCCGCCTGGCGAATGAGCGACATGAGCCGGGCCGCGGCCGAGGTCGCCCGGTACGCGGGCGAGCGGCTGCCGGACGTGGTCTCGGTCGTGCCCGATCCTCAGGGATACCGGCTGACGGTCACGTTCCGAAGCGGGTGGCGTACCGCGGCGGTGCCCATCGACGACGGAGTTCACCCCGACAGCACGGTCGGCCTGCCGCGAGCGCAGTGAGCGGGGTCGTGCAGGTCCAGACCGCACTCGATTCGGAGTCGGCGGCCGCTTCGCTCGCCACCACGCTGGTGGAGGAGCGCCTCGCGGCCTGCGTTCAGGTCGTCGGTCCCATCACGAGCACCTACCGGTGGAAGGGCGAGATCGAGCAGGCCATGGAGTGGCTTTGCGTGGCGAAGACCGCGAAATCCCTCACCTCGGTCGTGATATCCCGCATTCGGGACCTTCACCCCTACCAGGAACCGGAGATCCTGGTCACCGCCGCCACCGACGGGTCCGCCGGGTACCTCGACTGGGTCCTCTCCGAAACCCGGCAGCCCGGGAACCAGCCCTGACCGGCATCCCAACAGGAGGGGTCCCGGACCCCGTCACTCCCGGACGGCTTGCCCTCACTTCGAGCATGGCATGCACCGAAGGCGCAATCTGGTGATTTGGCTCGCGATTGTGGCATTTGTGGCCTATCTGACATGGGCAACTGTGTCCGTTCAGAAGGTCGGTTGTGAGGTCTGCGTTGAATTCGGGGGTGTACGAAATTGCGCCACTGCCACCGCCGGGTCGGAGACGGAGGCCGCCCAAACGGCGCAAACGACTGCCTGCGGCCCGCTTGCGAGGGGAATGGACGCTTCGATCGCCTGTGGAAACCGCCCGCCGGTCAGCCGGCGGTGCCGGGTCAACTGATCGGCATGTCGTATGCGTAGAGACTGGGACAGGAAACTCAGCGCCCCCGGCGCCCGTTTCCTGAATGAAGGAGAGACCATGCTGCAGGACGAGCGCAGGCTGACGATTCGCGACGTGGACGAAGGGGAGGAGTTCGCCGCCTGGCTGGGCGAGCTCACCGACCGGTTCCCGTCCGGCGAAGAGGAGGCCGATTCCTATGAGGAGCGCCATCTCGTCCTCACCGACGAGATCGGCGACTGGATCGGCGGCCTTCGGTACGCCATCCGGGGCGGCGTGGCTCAGATTCTCGACGTTGGCGTCCTCCCTCAGGAGCGTCACCAGGGTCACGCGCACCGTCTCCTGGCGGCGTTCGAGGAGCGCTCGATCGAGCAGGGCGCTCACGTCATGGAGTTCTGGACCGACCACGTGGCCGAAGAGGGCTTCCTCGAAGCGCTCGGCTGGCAGCGGGTCCTCCGCCGGGCCGGCTACATCGGCGGCCGCACCTGGTATCTCCTCGAGAAGCGAGTGGATCAGGCCGCTTAGCGGTCCGTCGCTCGCCTTTTCCCCCTTAGCAGCGAGCCACTCCCCCTTCGCCGGCTTCCCGGCGACATTTTCGGCGTGCTCCTCCCGGCCGCGCCGATCGCCTGGGTAGACCTCGCGGTCCGATCCGTCGCCGTGGCCGCCGTCGCGTTCACCGGTCTGGTCGCTGCGACCCATTGGGCCGTCCGCCGAGGTCATCTCGGAGCCTTCGGCTTCTGGCCGCGGCTCGTGCGCAAGGGGAGCGATCCGCTCCTCCGGCCGCTCGAGAAGCGGCTGGTCTCGATGGGCCGCAATCCCCAGGACGCCGGGCTCTGGCTGTTCGCCGGCGCCCTTCTCGGCGGGCTCCTCCTCATCGTGCTGATCCGCTGGATCACCGGTATGATCGGCTACGTGTCGGTCCTGAGCACGCAGGGGCCGGTGGCGTGGATCCGGTTCCTCATCTCGGCCGTCAGCGCGCTCCTCATGGGCGCGATCGTGGTAAGGGTGCTCGGGAGCTGGCTCGGAGCACATCGATGGAACCGGCTCATGCGGCCCTTCTATCTCGCGACGGACTGGATCATCCAGCCGATCAAGCGGCGCATGCCGGCGTTCGGGCCGCTCGATCTGAGCCCCCTGATCGCCTATCTCCTCCTGCTGGCTGCGCGGACGCTGCTGCTCCTGATCATCCGGTGACGGCGCTGTGGACCCCCGTGCAGGGGGGTGTGTGGCTGCGCCGCCCCCTCGGTAGGGCGAGTGCTTTCCGCCGGGCGCGATTCCTGCTAGTTTGGATGATACAATCCGGTTCGTGGTGATTTGCGCTGCTTGCGGCCACGTTAAATAACTCGCTAAA
>JBOHSH010000107.1:0-6455 GCA_050733195.1 Gemmatimonadales bacterium | reverse complement strand
CCCGCCTTCATGAATTGCAGCCCGCCGACCATGGCCATCATGGCGCCCGAGGTCATCATGATGGGGAATGCCGCCCGCGGGTCCATGCCGAGCAGGCTGAACAGGATCAGCGAAGGAGCGTAGGTGCCGATGCCGAGCATCAGCAGCCCGCCCAGGAGAAAATTGACGGCTAGCGCGAGCGCCCATTTGCCGGGACTGAGCGTGAGCTCGGTGCCGCCGCCGGGGAACATTCCGAGCTGTCCCATCAGCATGAAAAACGCGGCCGCGAACAGGCCGATGCCGATCCCGATCTGGATGGGCTTCCGGGGAAGCCGCGAGGCGATCCGCGCGCCGAGCCCGCTGCCGAAGATGGACACCGCCACCAGCGAAGCGAGCACGGCGGGATCGACCTGCACCGCGACCAGAAAGATGAACGCCTGCACGACCACCGGCAGTGAGTGGCCGATGATCATGGTCCCGACGATGTGCTCGTCGGGAACGATCCTGAACAACTTGTAGGCCGTCGTGGTCGTTGCCAGGGAGCCGATGCCCAGGGTGTCGAAGAAGTCGGTGACGACTCCGATCGCCAGCTGAATCGGTGTCGGCCACTTCCTGCTGTCGCCGGTCGGCCCGTCACGCCGCGCCCGTACGGCCCTCCTCCATGCCACGGCAAACAGCAGGGCGAGAGCGGACAGACTGACCAGCAACAGGGTTCGGATGAGCATCGCGCTCCACTCGGGCGTGAATCCTCCAAGAATACGGGAACCCGGTGCCGGCACGGAGCACTTGGTTACGCTCGCCGATACGAAAGTGTAGTAGCTTCCCTGCCCTGTTCGCCCGACATTGGTCCCGTGGCGAACCACGCCGATCCGAACGCTGCGGTCGCCGCCACCAGATTCCCCGGAGGACCGGAATGAACGAGCAAGTCGACACGGGGCGCCGGACCGAAGTCGCCGTCCTTGCCGGAGGCTGCTTCTGGGGCGTGGAGGAGATCCTGCGCGATGTGGCGGGTGTCCTGGATACCGAAGTCGGGTACACTGGCGGGTGGCTGGCAAACCCACGATACGAGGACACCCACGACGGCCGGTCCGGCCACGCCGAGGCCGTCCGGGTGACCTTCGACCCGACGGTGCTCAGCTACGCGGACCTGCTGGAGAACTGGTTCTTCCGGCTGCACGACCCGACCACGATCAACCGCCAGGGCAACGACGTCGGAACCCAGTATCGGTCGGCGATCTTTCCGCAATCGCCCGAGCAGCGGGAGGCGGCGGAAAAGGTGGTGACGCGGGTACAGGCGTCGGGCAAGTGGAAGCGGCCCATCACCACCAGTATCGAGCCGGCGGGCGCCTGGTACGGCGCCGAGACGTACCACCAGGATTACCTGCGCAAGAACCCCGGCGGCTACAGCTGCCACTACCTGCGGGACTGACGGCGCGCCGCTTTTCGTCCAGAGCTGGTCAACCGAACGTGAACGCGAAGGCCCGGACCCCGGAGTCCTGGAATACGATCTCGAGAGTCCGGTCTTTCACCGGCCGCTGCTGCCGGATGAGATGATACAGACGGGGCTCTCGAACGGTTCCGGCTCCGTCCGCTGCGCAATCGGTGCCATGATCGTCGCCCGGAGCCGTTCCATCCAGAGCCACCTTGAACCGGACCGGTGTCCCGTCACCGGGTGGCGCCAATACCAGGTGCAGGTCACGGCTGTGGAACCGGAAACGAATCCTCCCGGGGGCGGCCTCGAGCATGGCGCTTTCGCCACCGATGTTCCAGGTTCCCCCAAGCCCCCACTGGTTGAGCGCCGGCCGATCAGGCGGCCGGTAGTTCCGGGCCGAGTCCTGCACCACCCGGTCAGGTGACGCGAACCGCTCGGCACGTCGATAGCCGACGTAGGTCTCCGGAGACCGTACGTTTCCGCTCGGCGCTGCTTCGACCCCCGTCGCGGACACCCCCACGACGCTCCGGTCCAGATCGGCTGCTCCGTTCTCCATCAGGAGCGCCGGAGGATCCGCGCCGACGACTCGTAGTCCCCTCGCCGGAGTGGTGCGCGCGGATCCGCCCCTTCCCATCGACGCGGTGAAGCGGAACGGCCGGATGGAGGTGTCGTCGGGTGCTCTTGGCGTGGCGGAAGCGGGCCGGGCGCCCGAGACGGCGGTTCCGGACACTGCGGTCATGATCGTCCTCCTTGCTGAGGTCAATGAGTGCCCGTCCTGGGCCGGACCCCAGTACGCCGCGGAAGGCGACGATTCGATTCTGCGTCACCGGCCGTCGAGCGACACCAAAGTATGATGGACCCTCCTCTCTCGACGATCTATCCTCGTGACTGAAACGGCGTGGCTCGCCCCGGCGTTCGCGCTCGCGCTCGTCGCGCTGACGCTCTATCTGGCGCTCCACGCGCGGGCCCAGGCCCTCCGGCAAATGCGGGCGGCACTCGGCGAAGTCCGGAAGTCGGAAGCCCAGCTGCGGGCGGTCATCAACACCATTACCGGCGCTGGCATGGTCCACCCGCCCGGACGGCTCTTCCGACTTCTTCAACGAGCGCTGGCTGAGCTATACCGGGCTCGTGGTCACCACCCAGCAAGAGGAAGGCGGTCACGTGAGTCTGAGCGTGCAGGATGCCGGCACGGGCTTCGATCCGAAGGACGGCGGGAAGCTCTTCGAGGCGTTCTACACCACGAAGACCGGCGGGATGGGGGTCGGGCTCTCGGTCAGCCGCTCCATCATCGAGCACCACCACGGCCGGCTCTGGGCGACGCCGAACGACGGGCCGGGGTCCACCTTTTCTTTCTCCATTCCGGAGCGAGCTGTCGCGGAGCCTTCGTGAAAGCCCGGCGTGCGCTGGTCGTGGTTGACGAACACTGCCGCCTCGTCGGCGAGGATCTACTGGGTGAATCGCAACCTGAGCCTGATCAGCGCGTCCGCGCAGAAGACCGCCGAGATCAAGGTGCCGGTCGCGATCACCGTGTTCCCGGACGAGGTGATTCGCACTCAGGAGGCATGGGCGCGGCGAGCCTTCCCCACCCTGAGTTACTTCAACGAGGTCGACCGGGGCGGCCACTTCGCGATGTGGGAGTATCCAGGCCCGTTCGCGAGCCTCCCAGGTGCGCGGCGCGCCCGGATCCCGCTCAGGGGGGTCTGGGCGAAGGGTTTCATTCACACCCGCTCGCGCTCCACTTCGACTCGAACTCCTCCGACGGTTTGAACCCTGGGGAAATAGCGGATCACGAAGAGTGCGTACACCAGCCAGAGAGCCAACCACACAGACCCGACGACAAGCAGCCCGACCGAGAAGAGGATCAGGCTCGGGTCCAGGAACAACAGGGTGTAACCGAGCAGCCAGAACCGATCGCCTCGCCGGGAGTACAGAGCCCGCTCGGCATCGTCGATCCGGCTGCCAAGCGAGGAGCCATAGTAATACAAGGACGCGAACACGAATGAGAACGTCGCAACACCCACCACTACGAACGTAACTTGAAACAGCAAGGGATTGATCTCGCCGCTCGCGAACCTCGGATACAGAAAGAACAGCATGAATGTGAAGATCGCGATGCTCGTCGCGGCGAGCGAATACGCGCGATTGACGTTGGATGCGCCAAGGTCGTCTCCCATGGAGGCCTCCCCCCCCTTGCTCCAGTTGCACCTACAAGCGTGCCATGTCTTGCCTTCGGTTAGCGCCTTACCGCCCTGCCACCTCAGTATATTGCTCTCTTCTGCCCGGAGCTCCCATGTCGCACTTCACAGTCGGGTACTTCATCGGGAGCCTTTCCAAAGCGTCCATCAACCGCAAGCTCTCCACCGCTCTCATTCGCCTGGCACCCGCCGAGCTCACGTTCACCGAGCTATCGTTCCGCGACCTGCCGCTCTACTGCTACGACGACGACAGCCAGTACCCGCCCGTCGCGCAGGCGCTTAAGGACGCGATCGCCGCCGTGGATGCCGTGCTCTTCGTGACGCCGGAGTACAATCGTTCCATCCCCGGCGGTCTCAAGAATGCCATCGACTGGGCCAGCCGGCCCTATGGCACCAACTCCTTCAACCAGAAGCCCACCGCGATCATCGGGGCGTCGCCGGGAAGAATCGGTACCGCCATCGCCCAGACCCATCTCCGGAGCATCATGGCCTACTGCAACTCGCCGCTGATGAACTCCATCGAGGCCTACATTCAGTTCGACAAGGACCTGATCACCGACGACGGCCAGGTGACCAATCCCTCGACCGAGAAGTTTCTCCGGCGGTTCATGACCGAGTTCCACGGTTTCATCGGCAGGGTCTTTACCGCGATTCCCCGGAGCTCCTGAGCAGAAAGGCCCCTCCCGCAACCCCTACTCCACGAGCTTGCCGGCCGATACCAAGGTATGATGATGTTCCCTGGGCAGAACCGGCAAACCTGTTGACATGCCGAATGCCTGTGACTTCACCGGACTGAGCCTCGAAGAAGGCCGCCGGTCGGGCTGGCAGGCGGCCATCCATCCGGCCGACCTGCCCGGCTTCGTCGAGCAGTGGCGGTCCATGCTGGCCTCGGGCGAGCCGGGTGACCTCGAGTTGCGCCTGCGCCAGGCGGACGGAGCGTACCGGTGGTTCCTGGTGACGGGCGGTCCGCTGCGCGACGCGGCGGGGCGCGTGGTCACCTGGTACGGGATGAGCACCGACATCGAAGATCGGAAGGACGCGGAAGCCCTTCTGGCCGGCGAGAAGCGCTTTCTCGAAATGGTGGCGCGCGGCCATGCCATGCCGGCTATTCTCGACGCCCTCTGCCGGTTCGTCGAGAGCACCGCCGGCGGGTGCTTTTGCAGCGTGGTCCTGGTCGATCCGAGCGGCACCCGCCTCGAGCACTGCGCCGCCCCCAGTCTGCCGGCCAGCTTCATCGCCTCGATCAACGGCCGGCCTGTCACCGCCGAGGCCGGTCCCTCGGCGATGGCCGCGGCCCTGAACCAGCAGGTCATTGCCGGTGACCTCGAGTCGGAGACCCGATGGGCTGATTACCAATGGTGCGACATGGCCCTGGCCCACGGACTCAAAGCGTGCTGGTCGACGCCCATCCTGTCCACCGCAGGCAAGGTGCTGGGCGCGTTCGCGATCTATTACAACGAGCCCCGTACCTGGCCGAGGTCATCATCCCCCCGTCGCTGCGGGAGCAGCACCGGCAGGGCCTGACCCGCTACCTGGCGACGGGCGAGGCGCGGGTGCTCGGAAGGCGGATCGAGCTGACGGCGATCCGGGCCGACGGAAGCGAATTCCCGGTCGAGCTCGCGATCACCCGGATTCCGGGCGACGGCCCGCCCGCTTTCACCGGCTACCTGCGCGACATCACCGAGCGGAAGCGGTCGGTGGAGGAGCTGCGGCGAAGCGAGGCCTTCCTGGCCAAGGGCCAGCAGCTCAGCTCCACCGGCACGTTCTCCTGGCGGGTGGCAGGCGGCGACATCACCTGGTCGGAGCAAACCCATCGGATGTTCGAGTTCGAGCCGGGCACCCCCGTGACGACCAGGCTGATCAGCACCCGGATCCACCCCGACGACCTCCACCTGCTTCAGGACATGATCGACCGGACCCAGGCCGGCGAGCCCGACTTCGAATACGAATGCCGGTTGCTGATGCCCGACGGCTCGGTCAAGTACCTGCACCTGGTCGCGGAGGGCACCCGGGACCAGGATGGCCGGCTGGAGTACATCGGCGCGGTCCAGGACGTGACCGGGCGCCGGCTCGCGGACGAGGCGCTCGGCAAGGCGCGATCGGAGCTGGCCCATGTGGCCCGGGTCACGAGCCTCGGGGCCCTGACCGCGTCGATCGCGCACGAAGTGAGTCAGCCCCTGTCGGGCATCATCACCAACGCCAGCACCTGTCTCCGGATGCTGGCCGCCGATCCTCCCGACGTCGACGGCGCGCAGGAAACCGCGCGGCGTACGCTGCGCGACGGCAACCGGGCCTCCGAGGTGATCGCCCGGTTACGCGCTCTGTTCAGCAAGAAGGACCTCACCGAGGAATCGGTCGACCTGAACGAGGCAGCCCGGGAGGTCGTGGCCTTGTCGGTGAGCGAGCTGCGGCGAAGCAGGGTGGTGCTGCGGGCCGAGCTGGCCCGCGACCTCCCGCAGGTCACCGGGGACCGGGTCCAGCTCCAGCAGGTGATCCTGAATCTGCTCCTCAACGCCGCGGACGCGATGACCACTGTCGAGGACCGGCCGCGACAAGTGGTGATCAGGACCGCAACGGAGGGAGAGGACCAGGTGCGCCTGGCCGTGCAGGACGCGGGCGTGGGGCTCGGGCCCCAGGGCGCGGACAAGCTGTTCGATGCGTTCTACACCACCAAGAGCGGCGGGATGGGGATCGGCCTGTCGGTCAGCCGCTCCATCGTCGAGCGGCATAACGGCCGCCTCTGGGCCGAGCCGAATGACGGCCCGGGCGCCACCTTCGCCTTCGCCATTCCGAAACGTCATGCCATGAGCACGTCGTGATCGGCCAGGGATCCTTCGTCTCCGTCGTCG